>CAZQCK010000005.1:0-46011 GCA_964591925.1 uncultured Desulfobacterales bacterium | reverse complement strand
GGCCCCCGCGGGACCCTGGGTCTCATGCGGCGGGCCAGGCTCTGGCCCTGCTGAGGCACCGTTCCTACGTGCTTCCGGATGACATCAAGTATCTTGTCCCCTTTGTATTGAGTCACCGGCTCATCCTGACCGAGGAAGAGAGGCTCCGCGGAAGCGATGCCGGACGGCTCCTCGAAGACATGCTCTCACAACTCCCTGTTCCGGCCGTAGGCAAAGAGGCCCGGAGCATGTGATGAGCCCGATTCCTCCGGTGCAGACTGCGGCCCGACGAATTCCTTCCCTGTTCATCGATCCCTTGGCCCGGATTTTTCTGGGCATTCTGCTTTTTCTCGCACTTTTGTTCAACCGTCCGGATTTTTCCGCCTTTTGTCTGGTCCTGCTCCTCCTGTCCACTGGAAGCAAGCTTTGGCTTCGTATGGGGGTCGGCCGGGTGGTCTGCCGTTTTCGATCGAACAAACTGCGGGCGCTATCCGGGGAATCCCTCGTGTTTACGGTGGAGGTGACGAATGGATCGCTGCTTCCCATGACGATTCGGGCCGTCCTGACGGGGATCGGCGACCTGTCCGGCGGCGGCAGCGGAGCGGATGTGAGAGCGGATCGGGTGGGCGGCCGTCGAACCTCGCGCCTGGAGTGGGCGTTGAGGGCCCCCGGACGGGGTGTGTACCCTGTGGGTCCGCCCGTAACCGAGGCTGGAGACGCCTTGGGCCTGTTTTTTCAGGAAACGGACCGGGAAGACCCCTTGGAAATCGTGGTGTATCCGAATCGCTTTTCCGTCTCGTCTTTTCTCTGGCCTTCCAGGGAGCCTTTCGGCCGCATACGTGCCGAAGGCCTGATCGAGGATCCGGTCAATCTCATCGGGACCCGGGAGTATCACCCGGGCCGCCCGGCAAGGGCCATTCACTGGAAGGCCAGCGTGCGCCTGAACCGCCTGCAGGAAAAGGTGTTCGAACCCAGCAGAAGGGCGCGCATTCTTCTGAGCCTGGATGTCCGGGGGTTCCATGAGTCCGGGGATGCCCCCGCGTTCGAGGAAGCCCTGGAAGCGGCGGCGTCCATTGCGGTTCATTTGATTCAGAAGGGCGTTTCCGTGGGCATGATCACTAATGGGGGCCTTGTCGGAGACCACCCGCCCGTGGTGCCGGTCGAACTGGCGCCCGATCAATCTGCCAGGGTTCTCGAGCGGATGGCCCGAATGACCATGGAACCGGCCGCGGATCTGATCCGTTTGCTGCGTTCCGTCCTGCCCGGCGCTTCGGGAATGGGCTGCTTTCACTTCGTATACACCCTGAACGATTGCGCAAGGGCCTTCGGTTCCTATGCTGCAGGATGCAGGACTCCGGTGTCCTTTCTAGCGGCCAGGCAGGGTGAGGGAGTACATTCGAGGACCGCGGGCGCCGGGGATGTGGTTTTCCTGGAAACCCTTCGAAAAAGCGGGGGTGCCGGGGCATGAAGAAGCCGGGCGGAGCGTTTCTCTTCGGTTTCTTCCGCATGGGCACGGAAGGGCTCTGGGTGATCGCATTGGCCGGCTTTGCGTTGCACCTCACGGGCGGAAGGCCTTTTCCTCTGCTGCCGGGCGTGGCCGCGTTTCTGACGGCCGCTTTGGTGGCAAGGGCTTTGCGGGGATGGGGATGGCGAAGGATCGCCGTCCTGGCCGTTCATCTCCTGGGAGTGATGGTGTGCCTGGCCTGGGGCCTGCGAGGAGCGGTGTTTTTCGAGGGCGGAGACTGGAGGGTTTGGGGTTGGGTGGTTCAGACGGCCTTCTGGGTCGGGGTCCTGTGGTTGAAGGGAAGGGCGTTTTCCCGGAATACCGGTTCCCACGAGCGCATCTGCAGCCAGTTCGACAAGGGCGTGGCCGCATTCGGAACGGTTTTTCTGGCCGCCTTTCTTATCGAGGTCAGGTGCGGTCTCCCTGCGACGTGGGGGGCGTCCCTTCCCCTCTTCTTCCTGTTCTTCGTCCTGAGTATCGCGGCCATGGGCATGTCAGCCCCTTCAGATCGCCGCCGGTGGAGCCCGGTCTCATACAGCGGGGCCGTGCCGGCCCTCGCCTTCGCCATTCTTGTGGCAGTCGGCGGTGGAACGATGATACTGCTTCTCATGCCCCTTCTCACACAAGGGGCGGAGTGGGCGCTCGAGATCTTGAAAACCTCTACGGCCCCTATGGGGCCGGTGTTGGTAAGCTTCCTGCGGTTCCTATTCACTCGAAGGCGAACTCCCCAGCGGGAGGACCGGTCTCCGGCCTCCGACGGCCCGGAGCTGTCGCCTGAAGCGGGCGGGCATGAGCTCACAGGGATCGAGCGGGTTTTCGAATGGGGGTTGATTGGGGTCCTGGGAGCGGTTCTCGTAGCGACGATGGGGATCGTGATGTTCTTCGCAGTAAAGGCCTTGTGGGGCAGGACCCGGGCCGGGCGGAGAGGGGTGGGGACATGGGTCCCGGACGCTCATTGGTTCAAACAATGGCTGAGACGGGTGCGAAGCTTCTCGCCGGGAGCTGTGATCCGGACCCTGCGCGACCCCGGGCCGGTGCGGCTGTTCCATCGATTGTCTGCATGGGGCGCCCGCTCCGGTCTGCCGCGTCAGGCTACCGAGACCCCGCTGGAGTATGGAACCCGGCTGTGCTCTTGTTTTGAGGGGCTCTCCCGGGACATTGCTCTGCTGACGGACCTGGTGAACCGGGAGGTGTGGTCGAGCGCCCCTCCGGGTCCGAATGAACGCAGAAGCGGTCTTCTGGCCTGGCGGCGCCTGCGAAGCCCGCGTCAGTGGCACCGCCGGCTTCGAATCTTGTTCTCGGCCCCCGATTTTTTCCCCCCAACGCACCCTGGGCCCCCTGCTTCGGGCTGACCCGTTCGGGCCGGCGTCCACTCTTGCGAAGGGGCCGGCTGCAGGAACTCGTCACCGGCTCAACAGGGTTTGGATCCCCTGCGGCAGGCCAGAAAATAATCGAACACCTCGCGGGTGGTCTTTTGCGGGCGGTACCCGAAGATCTCTTTGAGCCGGGTGTTGTCGAGCACCGGACGGTAGCGGAGGAAGTCCACCTGTTCCGGCCCGTAGGGGGTTCGGCCCATCCACTTTAGGCACCGGAGCGCACCCCGGACGAGAGGCACGGGCAGGGGATAAAAGGGCTTGCCCATGATGCGGGCCATCTCGGCCGGCGACAGGGTTCCGTCCCCGGCGAGATTGAAGACCCCTGCCGTTTTCCCTTCCCGGAGTCCCCGGACCAGGGCACCCACCACGTCACGGTCCCACACCAGTACAAAAGGGGTGGTTGCGCCCCGGAGCCCGATGAGCCGTTTGGCGTCCAAGAGGTCCGTGATCTGGTTCCTGGTGGATTCTCCCAGGATGGTGCAGACCCGGAAGACGAGCTGGGAGAGCTCGGGACGGCTCTTCCGGTAATGGGCGAGTATTTCCTCCACCCGGCGTTTATGGTCGGAGTAGGCGAACTCTGGGTTCCCGCGCAGGGGATGGTGCTCGTTCAGCCATGCAGGGTTGTCCGGGTGATACCCGTAAGCCGCGCCTGAAGAGGTGTAGATGACTTTGCGGACGCCCGCCTTCAGGCAGGCGTCCAGCACGTTGCGGGTCCCTTCCACCTCCACACTGTGAAGGAAGCCCCGGTCCGGCCGGGGGCCGGGGTTGACCACGGCCGCCAGGTGGACGACTACATCCGCCCCGGATTCGCTCAGGCGCTCCGCCAGGGCGGGATCCCGGACGTCGGCCTCCAGGTAGGATACGTTCCGGAGCTGTTCGGATGGGGACGGCTTGCGGATATCCGCCGCTGTGATGTGCTCCACCCCGCCCGGCTCCTGGGAGAGGGCCCGGACGAGCAGTCCGCCGATGTAACCGCCCGCACCGGTTATGAAGACGCGTCTCGCGGTCATGCGTTCTCCTTGGGAATCCACCGGCTCCAGATTCCGGCCACTGACAGCCCGGCGATGATGTGCCATACCCCCCACCAGGCCGCAATGATGGCCATGCCCCCCAGGCCCTCGAAGAAGTTGAAGACCAGGACCAGGGCGAGGGCCGAGTTTTGAATGCCCACCTCGATGGTTACGGCCCGCGCATCTCGGTCCGGGAGGCGAAAGACGCGGGCTGCGGTGTAACCCACACCCAGGGCCATGGCGTTTTGCACAAAGACCCCCAGCATCACCAGCCCGATCACCGCCAGAAATATCTCCCAGTTCTTCTTCAGGGCCAGCACCACCACCGCAAAGAAGATGAGCACGGAGAGGACCTTGAACGGTTTTCGAACCCGCTCCACCAGCCCGGGATACAGCCGGGAGACCAGAAGCCCCAGGGCCAGGGGTATGCCCAGGATCAGCACGATGGTGGTGAGGACGTCCATCGGCCGCAGGGCCACCGAACGCAGAATGGGCGCGGTGGCGGGGTTGAGGCCTCCCCAGAGGGCCAGGTTGAGAGGGGTCATAAGAATGGCGGCGGCCGTGGAAACCGCCGTCATGGAGACGCTGATGGCGGCGTTGCCCCGGGCCAGGTAGGTGATGATGTTGGACAGGTTTCCGCCGGGGCAGGACCCCACGAGGATCATGCCCAGGGCCATGGAGGGAACCGGATCCATTACCAGGGTCAGCAGGAAGCTGAAGAAGGGCAGCAGGAGAAACTGGGCTCCGAGCCCTATGAGAGGGGCCCGGGGTGCACGCAGGATTCGTTTAAAGTCCTCCACCTTCAGGTCCAGGGACATGCCGAACATCATGAGCCCGATGACCGCGTTGATCAGTAAGAGATCCTGGGGACGGAAGTTGAGGCGGACGGCGTCGACTGCGGCTGGGTCCATGGGCGCTTCCTCCCATTTTATCTCTTGCCAAGAAGGTGGTTTTTCAAAAATCCTGGAACCAGGTAACCCGCGCCCGTGGTCTCCAATGATTACGGCTTTCCACCAAACCCTCGACAAGGCAGAGCGCGCCGGAAAAGACATCGGTATGTCGAGCCGGTGGTCACGGTTTTGGTTCTTGGTGCATGTTTTTGAAATGGATCAGCCCCGGCGCCAGCATGTGCTTGACCGGGTCCACCTCTACGTGGATCACTGCGCAGCGGCCCGATTCGATGGCCCGTTCCAGGGCGGGCCGAAGCTCTGCAGGGTCGGACGCCCGCTCTCCGTGAGCCCCCATGGATCGGGCCAGGTCGTCCCACTGGATCTCGCCCAGTTCGGTGTTGTAGTTGTCCTCCGGGGAGAGCGCACGGCCCTTGACCCGAAGGTTCCACAGGGACTTGTAGAACTTGAGAGCGAAGCTCTGGGTTACCTTCACCATGCCCCATTGCCGGTCCGCCACCACCAGGAAAACGGGACGGAAGCGGTTGCGGACTGCGGTTTCGATTTCCTGAGGGTGAAACCCCATGGCTCCGTCACCGATGATGCAGTATACCTGCTTGTCCGGCTTGGCCGCACATGCTCCCAGGGCCTGGCCCACGCCGGCCCCCAGGTGTCCCATGTGGTTCGTGGTGAGAAGGGTGCCGGGCGCGTGGACCCGGTGGTAGAAGTTGGCCCAGACCGCTGCGTTGCCTCCGTCAAAGACCGCCACGGCGTCGTGGTCGAATACGTCGCGGCAGAGGTTGGCCACGTGGGCGGTGATCATGGGGGCGGCGGTGTCCTCGAGCTTTTTGTCCAGCTCGGCCCGATTGGAGGAAACCGCTTCTGCAAGCGGGGCCAGCCGTTTTCTGCGCTCGTCCAGAGGCATGCGCTCCTTTTGTTTCTCCAGCGCTTCGATGAGGCGTTCCATGAAGACCTTGACGTCGGCGATGACGCCCAGGTCAACCGGCCGGGTCCTCCCGATGGCGGCTTCGTCCACATCCACCTGGATGAGCCGCTGCTTGTCGGGAGGGGCCCAGTAAGGGGGCTTACCCCACCAGTCGGTCTCTCCCAGGCGGGAGCCCAGGCACAGGACCAGATCGGCTTCGTTTCGGGCCTTGTTCACGGCTTCTATATGGACCATGGTCATGGACTGGGGGTGGTCCTCCGGAAACACGCCCCGAGCGGCCCAGGAGGTGGTTACGGGGGCGTGAAGCAGGTCCGCAAGGAGTTCGAGGGCATGGTACGCCCCTGCGTGAAGGATACCGCTTCCGGCATGAATGAGGGGCAGGCGGGCCTTGCTCAGCATGTCCGCGGCCAGCTCCACGTCCGACGGCGCCGGATGCAGAGGAGTGGTCCTGCGGTAGCGGTGGGGTTCCATTATTGTCGAGGAAGGGCCTTCACCGTTCACCAGGGTCTCGGCCACGTCGATGTGCACCAGTCCGGGGCGTCCCTCGAAGCAGGCCCGAAGCGCCTTTTGTGTGATTTCTTCCAGGCGCTCGAACGACGGCACCACACAGGAAAACTTGGCCATGTTTCGAATCACCCCCACCTGGTCGAACACCTGGTAGCCGCCGCCACGGTCCGGGTAGGTGACGGGCGGCCTGCGGTGACTGGTGATGAGGAGGACCCGGTTGCCTTCCACGTTTTCCACGCAGGCCCCGGAGAGCATGTTGGCCACACCCGGCCCGCTGGAGGCGAGACAGACCCCGAGCCGGCCGGTCAGCCTTGCATACGCCCCGGCCATGTGAGCGGCCGTGGCCTCGTGTCTCGGGGTTATCAGCCGCATGCCCCGATCCACGGCATGCTTTATGAGCTGGGTGTAGGTGCCGTCCACAATGCCGAACAAGGTGTTCACGCCTTCCTTTTCGAGCATGCGGGCCAGTACGGCCCCGCCGGTGGTCTTTTCACTCATGGGTTGCTCCTGAATTCGAAACCCTTTGCTTCGGGATTGTGGGTTTTACCGTATCTGCGGCGTCATCAGATGCTTGGGCAAACTCGACCACCGCTCGATTCAGGTGCCAATATGGAATCCCGGTTCGCCAATGTCAAGAATTCAGGAAATATGAACCTTGGTTCACTTTTGTCTTGACAAAACATGAACTGAGGTTCATATAATCAGTGGTTTTGAAATCTCACTTCAGGATGGATTCAGGAGGGCGTTATGGAAGAAACCATGGAGATACCCAAGAAACACCACGGGCATGTCTGCCCCTGGTGGCTGGCGTACCTGTTCGATAATCCCATCCGACGGATGATTCATCCCCCGGACAAGATCCTGGGACCTTACGTCCGGGAAGGCATGAGCGTGTTGGACCTGGGACCCGGTTTCGGGCACTTCTCCATCGGCATGGCGCATCTGGTGGGGGAGACCGGAACCGTCATCGCCGCGGACGTTCAGGAAAAGATGCTGGAAAAGATGATGGCCAGAGCCCGGAAAGCCGGTGTGGAAAGGCGGATCACGCCCCTGGTCTGCCGGTCTGAAACCCTGGGGCTTCGTACGGATGTGGACTTCGCCCTGGCCTGCAATGTGCTCCATGAGATGCCGGATGTATCTGCGGTTTTCAGCGAGCTGCACTCGCGGCTCAAGCCGGAGGGTCGGTTTTTCATCATGGAGCCGGCCGGTCACGTGGGGTCCAAGGCCTTCGACAAGGAGATCGCGCTGGCCCTGAAGAGCGGATTCCGGGAGCAGGCCCGCCCCCGGGTGTTGCGCGAGCACTGCGTGCTTCTGGCGAAGACGCCGGCCGATGGTGAGGTATGACCTGGACGCCGGGCGAGTATCGGCCCAAGCAGAAGCGGGCCGAGGAAAAGAAGGAGCGTATCCTGGATGCGGCCCTGGCCCTGTTTTCGAAAAAGGGGTTCCATGGGACCAACACCAAGGAGATCGCTGCGTCGGCCGGGGTGGCCACGGGCACGCTTTACAGGTACTTCCGCGACAAGAAGGCCGTCTTCATGGGGGTATGGGTGCGAATGGAATCGGGCATGCGCGAGAGTATCTTCGGCTTCGGCCGGCGATTGGCTGCAGAAGGCCCTGCGCCGAAAGACCTTCTGGAGGCCTTTGTCCGGCAGGCCATGGAGGCTCACCACACGCACCGGGGATTTCACCGGGAGGTTATGGCCCTTCAGCTCCTGGACTCTGATGTGGCCGCATTCAACCGGGATCGTGAGCACAGGATTCTTCAAGAGCTCAGGGTTTTCCTCCGGGAGCTCCGTGGGTTTTTTAGGGTGCATGATCTTGAAGCCGCAACCGAGCTGGTCTACCTGACCGTGGAGGAAACGGCCCACCGCGCGGTCATTCAGGAATCCGACGTGGGTGAAGAACGCCTGGTGGCGGCCCTCATAGACATGCTCTCCTGCTATCTCCTGCCGGCCGCCCCTTGAGGGTTTTCCGACGGCCCCGGCCTTTCTGCTTGTCAAGGATTCTGAAAATCCACTATAAACGGGAGTGACGGTTTCACAAAAAAGCCGCTCAACCGGAGACCTCAGGGCGGATGACCCAATTCCCGGCTATTCACGGTTAGCAGGAAATGTCATCCATTATGTGAATTCTACCGGGGAGGATTGTTTCATGCCGGAAGCAACAGTTCATTACCAGAGAAAAGACCGAGTGGGCGTCATCACCTTCAATCGGCCGGAGCGGCTGAACGCCATCAACAAGCTTCTTCTGAGGGCGTTCATGTCTTGCCTGGATCAGGCTCGAGAGGATTCCGGCGCAGCTGTGATCATCTTGACCGGTGAGGGCCGGGCCTTCTGCGCCGGGGAGGACCTCAAGGAGACGGGGGAAGGCAAGGACCTGGAGACGTGGATGGAGGAGGTGGATCGCCTTCAGGACGTTCAGCGGCTGGTCCTGAGGCTGGGAAAGCCTCTCATCGCGGCGGTTAACGGATATGCGCTGGGCGGCGGGTGCGAGTTCGCCATGAGCTGCGACATTCGAGTCGCCGCAGAGGATGCTGTGTTCGGTTTTCCTGAAACCGGCGTGGGTTTGACGGTTACCACGGCGGGGACCAAGCTTCTGACCCAGCTGGTAGGCCTGGGCAAGGCCAAGGAGCTCGTGTTCACAGGCGAGCTCGTGGATGCGCAGACCGCGCAACGCATCGGGCTCGCCAACAAGGTGGTCCCGAGGGAACGTCTCATGGATGAGGCCCTGGCCCTGGCCGGGAAGATTGCTGAGCGATCACCCCTGGCCCTTAAGCTCTCCAGGATCGCGATCGACCAGGGATTGGACGCCACCTTCGAGCAGATTCTGGAGCTGGAGGCGGGGCACTTGATGATTTGTATTCAGTCTCAGAACCAGGAGGATTACGTCAAGCGGAAGCTGGAGCAGATGAGCAGGGACTGAGGCATCCGCTCGATAGCCGCGCCATGAGCAGCGAACAGGAACCTACGCTCAAGGCGGGGGGATGGGGCTGATCAGTGGGCGGGTCGTCCGCAACTCTAGAGGCCCGAGGCTGCCGGGAATGCGGGAGGAGAAGGCCATGGAGGGTTATGTGAAAGTGGCCCTGCTGGATAATGAGATCGAGGCCATGCTGCTCGAATCCGTGCTGGCGGAGCGCGGAATTCCGCATGTCCTTCAATCCTACCACGACACCGCCTATGACGGCCTTTTCCAGGCCCAGAAGGGCTGGGGAGTGGCTACGGCGCCGGAAGACCGCCGGGAGGAGGTTTTGGAGATCCTGCAGGATCTTCGAAACAGCCGGGACACATGGGAGGAGGACTCGGATTGATCCGGGATCTTGCAGCGTGCGCCGGATTTGTCCTCCCCTTACAACCGGCCTCAGGAGATTTCCGCCTCTCTGTCGGCGATTGCACCCTCCAGTTCCTCCGCCTGGATTTCACGAACCAGAACACCTGCGTCTGAGAAGACATATCCCGGCCCCCGGTGCTTGATCTCGCCCTTGAGAAAGACCTCATCCACATTCCGGCTCACCAGCCATTCGGCCACACAGATGCCCTTTCCCTTTTCCAGCCGGATGCAGGGATTGTCGAGAATCTTTTTTGTCTCCAGCCGGTGATCGGTGAGGCGGACCAGGACCAGCGCGAAAAACGGAGCCTCTCCGAAATGCTCGCTGAGCCGCCCGGATGAGTCCGCCAGGGGCACCGCGATTCTGATATGGGTGCGTTTGCGAGGTTCATAGTGAATGGTGATCCGCTCGACCCGCGGTACCTGCTCGCGAACCCGCTGTTCAATGCGCCCGCTTACCTGGTGGGCCTTTTGTAGATCGTCTGTGCGAAGCGCCACGTTGGCCTGCAGGAACCTGAATCGCCCCGCGTTTCGCCCCACAAGCGATTCGACTTCCGCCACCATGGGCTCCGCCTCGATGATCGCCTGAACCTCCATCAGGGTTCGGGGGTCGATGGAGGCATCCAGGAGTACCCGCATACCGTCTTTGAGCAGCTCCCAGCCTGCGAGGGCGATGAAGACCAGGACCAGGACCGCTGCCGCCTGGTCCAGGTTGATGCCGAACAGGGTCAGGTGGACGCCGGCGTAACCCAGGGACACGGAAACGAGCACCAGTGAGGAGGAGAGCACATCCACCTGCCGGTGGCGGCCTTCAGCCTTGAGGGTGGGGGATTGGGTTCTTTTGCCCACACTCAGGGCGTATCTTGCGAAAACAAGGGTGGCGAGGGTGCTAAGGGCCATGAGCAGCACCACCCAGAGGGAGATGCTCGGCGTTCGGGAGGACGAGGCAAGGGCCTCCCGGGCGATTTCATACCCCGCGAGAAAAATGAAGAAGGCTACGACCACCGAGATGACGTTTTCGATCTTGTAAAGGCCCAAGGGGAAGGAGGGCGTCCTTCGAGCGGAGAGCCTCAGTCCTGCGTAAAGGGCCACCGAGGCGATGCAGTCCGTGCCCGAGTCCATGGCGCTGGCGGTGACTGCCAGGCTGTCCGATTGGAGGGCCAGAATCCCTTTCAGGGCGGCCAGCCCCAGGTTCAGGAGAAATCCGTACAATGCGACACGTTGGATTTGTCTCGTTTCATTGTTCGGTTCAACCGGCGAAGGGCCTTCGCCTTGTTTTGCGCCGTTGGTTGGGGTGGGATTCGACAAGCCGGTCTCCTTTCCAATACGGCTTCGGGATATCTCAGATCATGCCCAGAAGGATCACGAAAACAATCCCCGCCAAAAGGGAAAAGATGGTTTGATGATTGCTGCCGGCGCAGGAGGTGGGAATGATCTCGTCCGTGGTGATGTAGATCATCAGGCCGGCCGTGGCTCCGACAATCACACCGATCACCTCGGGCGGTATGGTGCCGAACAGGTATCGGGCGGATGCGTATCCGGCAACAATGGGTATGGCTGTGGATGACGACAATAGGAACGCCTTTAGGCGAGAGCCCGTACTGTGGTAATAGGGGGCCGAGGTGCAGATGCCTTCGGGAACGCCGTGAATGGCAATGGCCAGGGCGATGACCAGTGAGACCTTAATGTCGGTGACCGACCCCACGGCGATGGCCATGCCTTCCGGGAAGTTGTGAAGGAAGATGCCGAGGATCAAGTACACCGAGGTCCTTTCCAGATTGCATCCCTGCTCCTGGGAGCACAGCCTGGGGTGGATGTGAGGGATGATACGATCCAGCCCGTACATGGCGAGGGAACCGCAGATCATACCCAGCACACACAAGGGAATGGAAGAGAGGTGGATGCTCTCAGGAATTAGCTCCAGAAAGGATATGCCCAGCATCACGCCGGCGGCGAAGCAGAGCATATTGCAGATGTAGCCAAAGGACGGCTGCCGGATTACACCCAGGGCGGAGCCGAGAACGGGTCCGAGGACCGAGATGATGACGATGAATATGATAGGATCCATATTGTTGATATCTTATCGCACACTCACCTTGAGGGGGTCCAGAAAAATGAGGCCGGTTGACCCGCCGGCAGCGGGTCGAATACACCGGCACGGAAGGCGGAGACCGGACGTGAGACGATATTTTTGCTCATTAGGAGGCGTAAACAATCATGCTGAGGCGATGGGAATCTTTTTATGCGCAGCGCAGAGCGAGCCTGGACCGTGCTCTCAAGGACGTCGGGACGGCAGGGTGATGCGTATGGTGCGCTGGTTCGAAAAGGCCGCATCCAGTGCGGACGAAGTGAACCCGGAGGCTTCCCCATGATCTTAGAGGGGCTAGGCAGGGACCTAGACGGGCTCTACGTCCTTGGCTAGACCTTTGTTCCGTGTGCCTTCTGGACTGGGCATCGTCGCTGGTCTTGGACGCCGCTTTGACCTGCTTGGGGAATGTTATGCGGAGACGGACCGGGAGTTTCTGGGCGAACTGTTTCAGCCCGCGAGATGATTTTGTTTTAAATTTAAATGTTCATAACCAGATCATTGATTTGCCCCTCGCACCACTGAGTTGAGGGATCGTCCCATCGGAAAGTCCCCTCCTGCCTTTCCACGATTTTACTAGCAATGGCTCGTCGTAGGGTGGATTCGATATTCGGAAATCTGATGAAAAAAGTTCTTGACGAGTTCCATACTAAACGTTCATTATGGAATTCAATCCCATAATGAACGTTTAGTATGGAACTCGATCCCAGTGTCGCGCCTTAAGCCACAATCCCGATTCCACTGGTGGCGATGGAGCTTTCAGCATTTATGCTCGCGTGACCGCAAAGATCAGATGAAGGTGCCTTGTCCTCCTCACGCCGCTCATAGGAGGCTGTCGTCTCAACCCCCCGAACGAAGGACCTTTTCGTGAAAAATAATCCCCCACCATTCTATGTGCTTCATATGATTCCTTGCTCGAGCATCGTCTCTTTTTTGATGGTGCATACTTCAATAGAACCACGAAAGATCGAGGAGCATCATGTCATCGGATTTAAGGCCTGAGGAAGCAGAGCTACAAGCTCGCTCGTGTTCCTTCGCTCGAAAGTTCTTTCAGGATGCTTCTGATTATGACAAGCAGGAGCGGTTCCCCGTCTCCGTATGGAAGGCGGCCGGGGAGTCGGGCCTATTGGGAGCCTTCATACCGACAGAGTACGGAGGCCAAGGCATCGGTTACCTGGGTCACACTTTGGTCATGGAGGAATTCTGGAGAGTGGATCCGGGAATGGGAAATATACTCCTGGCTGTCTTCGGTGCTGAGCTGTTGATGGCATTCGGCAGTGAAGTCCAGAAATCCACATGGCTGCCAAAACTCGCCAATGGATCCGCCATTTCCTGCTGCGCCATAACCGAACCCAATGCTGGGAGCGATATCTTCGCAATATCAACCCGCGGCGTACGAGAGAAGGACGGCTGGCATCTCACCGGCTCAAAGCAATTCATAACTAATGCAAATCGTGCGGACCTCATTCTGGTCTTGGCGGTAACAGACCCGAACTCCGAAAAGCGCACCTCTGGGTTCTCGTTCTTTCTGGTTGAACAGGGCGCCCCAGGTTTGACGGCCGAAAAGATGACCCAAAAATTGGGAATCCGCTGCTCGGACACAGCTGAACTGGCCTTGAACGACCTAGTTGTGCCTGAAACCAGTCTCTTGGGGCAGAAGCCGGGACACGGATTTTATCAGGTCATGCAGCTGTTCAATATCAATCGCCTGTATGCTTGCGGGCAAGGGGTCGGGGTCGCTCAGGGAGGCCTTGATGCCGCCCTTATTCATTTGCGGGAACGCCCTGAAAAGGCCGCCAGTCAAATGATTCAATTCAAGCTGGCGGATATGGCCACTTCCGTGAATGCCTCCCGACAGTGTTATATTGGCGCAGGGATCAACCTGGACAAAGGCCGGATATATCCCGGTGAGATCGCTATGGCCAAACTGATTGCAGGCGAAGCAGGCGTTCAGGTGGTTCGCGAGGCATTGTCCATTGTTGGAAGCGATGCCGTTTCCAATGAGCATCAATTGTCCAGGTTCTATCGAGACGCCAAGATCGTCGAGATCTACGAAGGTTCCAGAGATATTGAAAAACTGACTATCGCGCGGGAGCTCTTGGGCAGAAGTGCCATTTGAACCGCCCTGATCAGGAGCATGCTTTCCAGCGATAGTTTGAGGAACCGAAACAAAGAAGGTTGATGGAGAGCAGTAAGTCGGGAAGCCCTTCATCTGCTCCCGTGCTAATGGCGCGTTACAGACTTCCTAAGGCGATTAAACGGGTTTTTGGGAAACTCTACAGACTGGTTCATATTTGACCGCGTTGTTTGCCACCCTTTGTGCTTTTACTGGAGAAGAGATGATGAATGAAGAGGTGTTTGTTGTTTCCGCCATGAGATCTCCTATAGGAGACTTCGGAGGTCACCTCAAGAGCCTGTCGGCGATGGATTTGGTCGTGCCGGTTATTCAGGAGACCATCCGATCTTCCGGCTTGTCCACCAAGCAGATTGGCAAGGTCATTTTGGGAAACACCCTCTCCCCCCTGGATCCAAACATTGCGCGCGGGGCAGCGATCACATGCGGAATCCCGGCGCAAACCCCCGCCTTTTCCATTCATTGCGCCTGCGCGAGCGCAATGCAAGCTGTCATCAGCGGCATCTCGGCCCTGGCATTCGGTGAAGCCGAAACAGTTCTGGTCGGAGGAGTCGAATCCATGAGCAATGCGCCCTACGTCCTCCCTAGTGGGCGCTGGGGACAGCGCCTTAGACATGCAAAGCTCCTCGATCTCCTGTGGTGGGGTATGCAAGAGGATCCCATAATGGGAGGAATGGGGGTCGCCGCAGATGATCTGGCGGAGAAATACGGTATTTCCCGGGATGAACAGGACGGCCTGGCTGTTCTTTCCCATGAGCGAGCCGTCAATGCCCAGGAAAACGGGCACTTCAAGAGCCAAATCGTTCCCATGCGTATCCATTCCAGAAAGGAAGAGTACATTGTTGATCGGGATCAACATCCCCGGTCGGACATCACGCTTGAACAAATTGCCAAGCTTCCTCCAGCCTTTTCAAAGGAAGGCACTGTCACAGCAGCCAACGCCAGCAGTTTAAACGACGGGGCCGCGGCCCTGGTCCTCGCCACCGGCAAGGCCTGTGAACAGCATGGGCTGAACCCTTTGGCAAGAGTCGGGCCCTGGTCCATCAAGGCCGAAGAGCCGAAGTTGACGGGCATCGCACCGGTTCCGGCGATCAGGGAGGTCATGGATCACAGCCGGTTGACGTTGGAAGACATCGAACTGATGGAGATCAACGAAGCCTTTGCGTCCTATTATCTTGCCTGCGAAAGGGATCTCAACCTTGATCGCAACAAGCTAAACGTTAATGGAAGCGGTATTTCCCTGGGGCATCCCGTAGGTGCCACGGGCTGCCGCATCGTGGTGACGCTTCTGCATGAAATGATACGTTCGGATACCGGCCTGGGTCTCGCCAGCCTGTGTGCTGGGGGAGGCATGGGATACGCTCTTTTGCTTCGACGGGATTTTTAGTCTTTTCAGTATGTTCGATAACCGATGAAAGGGCATGACGCTCTTTCTTCAACCATCAATCCGTATCCAAATGCAAAGGAGGGAGCGACATGAGAAGGACTAGCTTTCTGTTGACGTTGGCCTTGTTGGCGAGCCTGGTGACAGCCCAGCCCCTGTGGGCGGAGGAGACATTGAAAATTGGGACGGTTTTGGCCACGAGCGGCCGATTCGCGTTTCTTGGAGACCCGGAGCAGAAAGGCGTTGAGCTGGCTGTCGCGGAAATCAACGCCAATGGCGGAGTCCTGGGCAAGAAGCTCGAGCTGGTTTCCTATAATGACGAAGGGAACCCGGCCAAGACGGCCAACTTGATCGACAGGTTGTTCAAGAAAGATAAGGTTTTAGGTGTAGTCGGAGCTTCGACTTCAGGCACTATTCATGTGGTTGCTACCGCTGCCGAGTCGGCGAAGAGGCCGCAGTTTTATATTTCCGGCAATTCTTTCATTTGCCAGGGAAAGAAATGGGTGTTCAATGCAGCCCCCGCCGATGAGCTGGATGCCCAGGGCATGGTGACTTTCTTGAAGAACAACTTGAAAGTCGACAAGATCGGGATCATTTATGATGCCAATGAGTACGGTACTCGTTCAGCTGAATCGTTTTCTCAGCTCCTGGAAGAGATGGCCCCGGACATCAAGGTCGTCGGACGGGAAAAGTACCAGTCTTCCGATCGGGACATGACGGCGCAGCTGACAAATTTGAAAAACGCCGGATCGGAATGCATCGTGATATGGGGGGTCGGTTTCGCTCCGGCTGTGATCGTCAAGAACTGGAATCAGCTGGGCATGAAAGACGTCTATTTGATGGGTGGAGCCGGTATGGGATCCCACAGAATGATCAAAACCCTAGGACCTGCTGGAGAGGGGCTTCTGTTCAACACCGTGCTGAATTACGGCGCACCGGATGAAAAGGAAAAGAGCTTTCTGGATGCTTATCAAGCAGAATTCGATGCCGTAGCCCCCACCTTCGCCGCAGTGGGTTACGACGGGGCCTATCTCCTGGCTGAGGCCATTCGGATTGCGAATGGGGACACTAGCAAGCTGGCCGACGCTATAGAGGGCATTAAAGATTTCAAAGGCGTTCAGGGGACGTTCAGCTTTTCAGCGGACAAATGCAACGGTTTGCAACCTGGGTGCTATGTAATGGCTATTGTAAAGGATGGTGAATACTATCCTGCTGCAAGAATATATTCAGAATAGTGAGATAAATAAGGATATAACCAAACGTACCGCAGCTTAGCCGAACAGAGCTTCCCATGCGAGATTTCTTTCAGTTTTTGGTCGGTGGAGTTACCATCGGAAGCGTCTATGCGCTTGTCGGGGTGGGATATTATCTCATTTTCATCTCGACGCGGGTCATCAATTTTGCTCAGGGGGCCTTGGTGCAGATGGGAGGCATCATGGCCCTCTCCTTTTTGCTAACCTGGCACCTTCCTTATGTTCTGGTCTTTTTCCTGACTTTCTTCTCGATGGCTGTCATTGGGTATTTATTTGAGCGATTGTTAGTTGGTCCCGCAGGGCGCAGCGGCATCCTTCCAAGCATCCTCATGACCGTGGGGGGGTTCGTTTTTTTCGAGCAGATGGTCTATGTGTTCTGGACTAAAGATGAACTTATGTTCCCTCCGATTTCCGGAGATATTCCTCTGGATTGGTTCGGCGTTATGATAATCCCACAAGCCCTATGGATCGTAGGGATCACACTTCTCTTGCTTTTTTTCCTATGGTTGTTCTTCAGTCGTTCCATTTTTGGCTCCGCATTGATGGCAGCAGCGGAAAAGCCGGATGCGGCTCGGTTGATGGGAATCAATGTCCGCGCGATGACATCGATCTCCTGGGCGTTGGCTGCGGGAATCGGAGGCGTGGCGGGTATTTTGATCGCCCCTATCACCTTCGCAGGCGGGAGCCTGTCGGCGGAGATCGGTATCAAGGGGTTTGTCGCCGTCATTCTCGGCGGAATCACCCATCCCATGGGAGCCGTGGTCGGCGGGATCACACTGGGGGTATTCGAGGCATTGACCACCGGATATGTGTCGAGCGGCCTCAAGGATGCAATTTCTCTCAGCTTGTTAATCTGTATTCTGGCGTTTCGTCCCCATGGAATTTTGGGGGCAGGCGTTCGAGAAAAAGTTTAGGGGCATGGACGGTCGGACCACAAAAAAAGCCCGCGGCCTGTGGTGGGGAGGGGTCTTGTTGGTGGCCTTGCTTCCCTATTCTGGAATCGAAAGCTACACCCTCCAGATTCTCACGATGGCCGGCATATACGCCATCGTTGCCTTGGGACTGAACCTGGTGCTGGGGAACGCCGGCCAGATCTCACTGGGGCAAGCCGCCTTTTTTGGGATCGGAGCTTACACAACCGCCCAGCTCATGGTCAAATTCCATCTTTCATTCTGGTTGGTCATGCCCTTGGGGGGGCTTCTGGCCGGTTTGGTCGGATTAGGTCTCGGTTACCTGGCCTTGCGATTCGAAGGGCACTATTTGGCCATGGTCACCCTGTGCTTCGGCCTCATCTTGCAGATCCTTTTCCTGGAGATCCCTGTTCTCACCGGAGGTGCAGCCGGCATCACCGACATCCCGCGCGCCACGTTCTTCGGCCATCCCGTTGATAACGGCGATGCAGCCGTTTTGAAGACGTTTCATTTGGCCTGGTTCCTCCTGCTTCTTCTCATCTGGCTGGTTCGAAACCTGATCTCTCTGCGTTCAGGCCGCGCCCTGGCCGCAATTCGGGATGATTCCATGGCTGCTCAGTCCGTCGGTATCCCCATCGCCCGTTACAAAGTCCAGGCCTTTACCGTTTCCGCGGTCGTCGCCGGATTCGCAGGGGGCATTTATTGTATTCACACCCGATACATCGGCCCCGAGATCTTTGGCGTCGGCAGCTCTCTCGATTTTCTCATCATGGTGGTGATTGGAGGCCTGGGAAGTCCTGTAGGCGCTGTGGTGGGGGCCTTGCTCATGGCGCTCCTGCCCGAGTTCATGCGGGACTATGAAGAATACCGGCTTCTCTTCTTCGGGCTCATGCTCATGATCATCGTCCTTATGGCGCCCGGAGGGGTCTGGGGGCTGATTTCCTCACAGGCGAGGAAGATTAATCACAGGATAAAGAAACGACCGGCGAAATCCTCATGACACTGCTTCAGGTATCCAAACTCAGTAAGCAGTTCGGTGGGCTGAGCGCTCTCCTCGAGCTTTCTTTCGATATTCCACCGAACCGGATCATCGGCCTCATCGGCCCAAATGGTGCCGGGAAAAGCACCTTGTTCAACTGCCTGAGTGGAATAGAGCCGGTCACCGAGGGAGAGATCCGTTTTAAAGGAAACGACATCACGCACTCGGCCGCACATGGAATTGTCGGAAATGGATTGGTCCGCACCTTTCAGACCACCCGAATCTTCGAGCACCTCTCGGTGATTGAAAACGTTATGGTGGGCCGGCATCTTCATTCGAAGAGCAACATTTTCCTCGACATGCTCAAGACCCCCCGAGCGATCGCAGATGATAGAGAGAATCATAAGCATGCCATGACAAACCTCGAGATGGTCAAGCTGGAGGATCTTGCGGATGTGCCAGCTGGTTATCTGACCCTGTCCCAAGCTAGACGGATGGAACTCGCACGGGTGCTCGCAACGGAGCCTGAACTGCTTCTGCTGGACGAGCCGGGTGCTGGGATGGACGAGCAAGAGCGCGATGATCTCAGTGAATTGCTTCTAAAAGTTCATGAGCGGGCGATCACGCTAATGATCATCGAACACGATCTCAAGTTCGTCGTCAATATCTGTGAGGACATTCTGGTCTTGAATTACGGGAGGCTGATTGCCAGAGGAACGCCGGAGGAAATTCAAAGAGACCAGCAGGTCTTGGATGCCTATCTAGGGGGAGAGATCGATGTCTGAAAGGCCCTTGTTGATGGTAAGGGACCTTTGTTCCGGATATGGAAAGATGAACATCTTGTCCGATGTGAATGTTCAAGTCGAGTCGGGAGAGGCCGTGGCTCTGGTGGGCACCAACGGAAGCGGTAAATCGACTCTCCTTCGAACCATTTGCGGCTTGATTCAGCCTACGGCCGGCGCTCTTTTTTTCGACGGGGTTGAACTCCAACAGATGTCCGCGGAAGGACGCGTTGCTTTGGGCATGACCATGGTCCCTGAATCGAGAGATGTGTTCACAAAACAAAGCGTCTACGCAAACCTCAGGCTTGGGGCATATGTCCGTCTACGCCGTCCCTGGAAAAACAAAGGGAAGGAAGATTTGGAACACGTGCTTTCGGTTTTTCCTGTTTTGAAAAGCCGGCTTAGGCAGATCGCGGGGACCCTTTCCGGTGGGGAACAGCAGATGCTGGCCATTGGACGGGCCCTTATGAGCAGACCGAGAATGCTGCTACTCGACGAGCCGTCCACCGGACTGGCTCCTTTGATGATGAAAGAGATTTTCCGCGTGCTGGATATGCTGATCCACGAAACATCTTTGACGCTCTTTCTTGTGGAACAGAATACCAAGCTGGCTCTCAAATTGGTTACAAAGGGTTACATTCTGGAAAGGGGACGAATCGTTAGGTCCAATGAAGCTCATGCATTGCTCGATGATCTCTTGGAAGAAGGTATTACGTATAACAGGGAAGATATTTGAATAAAAAAGATTGATCCCCGAATTGCTGGATCAAGGAGTCTCGACATGTCGATTACTGGATTTCACGTTGATCGAAGGGATGGTATCAGCCACATCATGATGGAAGTTGAGGGCCCTGCTGTTATCTCCCTCGAAGGCTATGTCAGCCTGGTTGAAGGCCTCATTAAAGAGGGGCAACGACAAGATGTGGGTGTAGTTGTACTTTGTGGTGCCCCGGGAAAATTTTTCTTTGGAATGAATCTCTCCGAAATCGAAAAGCTTCAAACGAGGTCGCAGACGCGGGGCACAACCGGCATGGTCCAGGACTTACTCAATACCTTGGAGGCGGTGCCCGCAGTGCTTGTTTGTGCCGTAGACGGCTCCTGCTTCGGAGGAGGATTGGAGTTGGCCCTAGCTTTTCATTATATTTTGGCAACCCCGCAGTCTGAGTTCGCGTTGCCGGAGATCAAGGTCGGAACGATCCCCTCCTATGGAGGCACTCAGCGTCTGCCCCGCATCATCGGCCGGAATCGGGCCCTGGAAATGCTGGTCACCGGGAAGCCCGTTCATGCGGAAAAGGCCTTTCACTGGGGTCTGGTGACGGAAATCGTGGAGCGAGAAGCACTGACCGCGCGTGTCAAGCATCTTGCGGAGGACTTGGCTAAACGGTCCCGTCCGGCCGTCCAGGCCCTTTTAAGAAGCGTCATTGGAGGCGCTGACCGGAGGTTGGAAGCAGGGCTGCACTTGGAGAGCATGTGTTCCTCCCGGCTGGCAGGTGGAGAAGATCTCCAAGAGGGCATTCGGGCATTTTTTGAAAAGCGGCCCCCTCGTTTTCCTTCCACCCAGACCTTCTCAGAAGAGGGGTGCTGATCCATGGCCTATGAGCCCGTCAATAAGCGAAGGAACCGCCGGAAGGATCTTTTAGATGCGGCCATTCGACTTTTCGGCCGGCGAGGATATCGTGGTACGACCATTGATAACATTACTGTGGAAGCAGGTGTAACCCGTGGGGCACTATACTGGCATTTTAAAAGTAAAGCAGATCTTTTAGAGGCTGTTTTTGAATCATTGCGCGTCTACTTTCTGGAGCGTTTGATTCGACATGTCGAGCAGGCTGGATCTCAGCCTCTGGACAAGCTGTGGGC
Organism: uncultured Desulfobacterales bacterium; assembly: GCA_964591925.1. Taxonomy (GTDB): domain Bacteria; phylum Desulfobacterota; class DSM-4660; order Desulfatiglandales; family HGW-15; genus JAIPEI01. Next base: position 25,089 of record CAZQCK010000005.1, on the reverse strand, counting down.
AGTGTTCAAGTTCAATGCCCGATTCGCCGTGGAATTCACCGATTTGGTGCACTGCTTGAGAACGCTGTCTTTGGAGCTCTCACGGGCGGAGACCGAAAACAAGAGCACTCTTTTTGAAATCCTGAACAAGCAGCAAAACTTGATCACGAATATCATCAAGGAGGGACAATCGGCAGGCTGCTTTCGAACCGATCTCTCCGCCGATTTAATGACATCGGCCATCCTGGCGATCCACGACGGGATTGTTCTTCAACTCACTGTCTTTCCGTGTCTGCTGGATGGCCGTGATGCTGCATGGGCACTTCGGCAGATCACCCTGGCCGGCATGAATAAGAAAGCAGAGGTCATTCATCCGATCAAGACGACCAATCACCGGAAAGGATAACCATGCATAACCATGAAAGACACCGAAATGAGGCAGGGATTCGGACCCTGGGAATCGTTGGAGGCGGCATCATGGGCGCCGGCTTGGCGAGATATTTTCTTTCCCAGGGTTTAGATGTGGTCGTGGTCGAAGCGGAAGACCGCCTGGCGGAACGGCTCCGGAAAGGATTGAGCGACGCTTTTGAAAAGGAAATGAGCCGAGGTCGAATTCGTGAGGCATCCATGGCGGAATATCTCCATCGCCTCTCGGTCGGCTCGGACCTGTCATTGCTCTCCCATGCGGAATGGGTGATCGAGGCCGTGCCCGAGGATCTGCCCCTGAAGCGAGAGATCCTGGTGAAATTGGAACATGCTACTCAGGATCAAGCGGTGATCTCCACGAATACGAGCGCCCTTCCCATATCGGCCTTAGCTTCCGTCCTACGGCGGCCCGGGTCTTTGATCGGAACCCATTTCTTCAATCCTGCTCAAATCATGCCCTTGGTGGAGGTCATTCCGGGCTTCGATACGGAGCCCAGCATTGTGACACGGACCATGTCCTTCTTGGAGTCTGCGTGCAAGAAGCCGATTTGCGTCAAGGAATGTCCCGGTTTTCTTGTGAATCGGATTCTAGGCGCATACATGAATGAAGTCCTTTGGATCTTGGAGGACGGTGCAGGGATTCAGGAAGTGGAAGAAACCACTGAAGCTTTGGGATTTCCCATGGGCCCGGTTGCCTTGGGGGACATGGCGGGCTGGGATGTGATCTGCGCCGCCAATGAGACCTTGGCCGGCTATTATGGGGAACGATTCACGGTGCCTCCGCTGCTGAAACGCCTGTCGGATGAGGGAAGGCATGGGATGAAAAGACGCAAGGGGCTGCTGGATCATTCGGTGAAGCCTCCCGTGGCGACGAATGACCTGGTCCCTGCGTCGAGTCCCTTGAATGATCAGGAAAGATTGCAACTGAAAGAACGGCTCCTGGGTGCGATTTTCGCTGAAGCCATGCGTTGCTTGGATGAGAACGTCTGCCGGGCCGCGGACATCGATATCGCCATGCGGCTTGGCGCAGGGCTTCCCCAAGGCCCTCTGGCCTGGGCGGACGCACTGGGGCTGGATCAGGTCCTAGAGCAGTTGAAACGCTTGTTCGGAAAGTTCGGTCCGAGATTTTGGCCCCCGCCGGTGCTTCAGATCGCGGTTCTGGCAGGGTGCACCGGTGAGGCCGCCGGTCGTGGATTGGGAGGCGTTTATCCATCCGTCGACACCCGGTAGCCGCTAAGTGGGACCTGTCAAAAATTCCTCAGCGCATGGGGCTTCATATGCACGAAAACCTTGTTTCACTACTGAACCACAACCTGGATCTCCGTCCTGAAAAGACTGCCCTGGTATTCGAGCAATTCACGGACAGTTTTGAGGGAATCGCCTGCAAGGCCGGAAGGATAGCGTCTTCTCTTCACTCGCGGGGGCTGCGGCCCCGTCAGCGCGTCGGTCTCCTTCTGTCAAATATTCCGGAATTCATCTACTCCTACTATGGGATCCTAATGGCCGGAGGCCAGGTGGTCCCTATGAATGTCATGTGGAAGCCTTCTGAGATCGCTTACATAGGAAAAGACAGCCGACTTCAGCACATAATTGCACAATCTTCTTTTGTCGTGAATGCGGTTGCCGCCAAAAGCGGAATTTCCACCCTGAAAGATATTTTCGCCGTCGGTGAGGTGTCCGAGGGCACTACCCCATTTGAGGAGCTGACGGCTGAATCGGACGGTTCCTTTCTCTACACGCCAGAGCCCGATGATACGGCGGTCATTTTCTATACATCGGGCACAACTGGGCGGCCCAAAGGTGCCATGCTCACCCATGCAAATCTATGTACTAATGCAATGGCGACTGCAAAAACTTATCATTACACCGAAAAGGACATCGTCGTTTTTGGAATGCCGCTGTTTCACTCTTCCGGCCAAACCAATGTCATGAATGCAGCATACAGTCGTGGCGCATCTCTTGTGCTGCTGCCCCGGTTCTCGGTCCAAGGCGTATTAGAGGCATTCAAGACCCACCCCGTCAGCGTTTTTGTCGGTGTTCCGACTATGTATCATCAGATTTTGAATCATCCTGAAGCCCGTCATATGGAGGGCGCGAATCTCCGCGTATTGATTGTAGGCGCGGCCCCGCTTCCTGAAACTCTGTTTCATGCGATTGCCGATAGATTTCGTGTGCCGATCACAGAAGGCTACGGCCTATCTGAAGCAGGCCCGGTGGTCGCCCACAACCCGTTGTCTGGTGAGAAAAAAGTCGGTAGCGTCGGTTTGCCAGTCGAAGGGGTTTCCGTTCGCGTAGTCGACGAAGAAGAACTAGAACTCGGAGTTGATGAGGTGGGAGAGTTGTTGGTTCAAGGCCCCAACGTTATGCAAGGCTATCTGAATCAACCCGAGGCGACAGCCCATGCCTTGAAGGGAGGCTGGCTCCACACGGGCGATATGGCACGGATCGATCAGGACGGGTACATTTTCATTGTAGACAGAAAAAAGGACATGATATTAACTGGAGGATTCAATATTTACCCACGTGAGGTCGAAGAAGTGATTCACCTTCATCCCTCTGTGGAGGAAGCGGCTGTGGTAGGGATGTCGGATGAAGAGAAGGGTGAGTTGGCCGCAGCCTTCATCATTCTAAAATCCGGTCAGACGCCATCAGAGCAGGAGATCATCGAGTTTTGTCGAAGCAGAATGGCTGTTTATAAGGCCCCCCGGAGGATATTCTTCATTGACGAGTTGCCCAGAAGCCCATCTGGAAAGGTACTCAAACGCTTTTTAAGGGACATGCAGCCACGATCATAGGGAGAGCACATGGATTTCGAGCTGGGCAGGGAGCAAAAGGACATTGCCGCAGCGGCCCGTGAATTTGCGTTGGGCGAAATGGCGGAGCATGTTTTGGAGTGGGATCAAGAGGCTGGCACGCCGTTGAAGCTGCGTCATTCCGTCCTCGAGTTGGGATTTTTGGGATTGACGATTCCCGAGGCTATGGGTGGCGCTGGATTAGGACTTCTGGAAGAATTTCTTGTCATAGAGGAATTCTCAGCCGTGAGCGCCGGTTTGGCGCGGGGTGTTCTCGAGCCCGGCTGGGGCGCGGAGTTTCTCACGCCCATGGAGTACGCGGGGCTCGCCGAAAAGGTAATTGACGGCGACTTGGTGCTGGGTTTCACTTTTCCTGCACCCGCCGCGAATCGATGTCAGGACCTCCTCGATGAATGGACGGGCTTTGCTCTGGCAGATGCTGAGCTGCTTCTGGTTCCAGGGAACCGGGGTCGGGAGGAAGGACTGTTTCTGGTCCCCGTGGATACGGATGGAGTGCGGCTCGAAAGGCTGAGCTCCAAGCTCGGGTTGAGGTCCTGGCCGGGAGCCCGGCTGAGCTTTCAGGGCCTGAATACGAAACCCTTGGACTTTGTTTCCTCCCGGAACGGCATCGTACGGGCAGAGGCGGCAGGTGCGGTTCGTGCGGCTGCGACAACGCTCGGCCTTGTTCGAGGCGTTTGTGAAGCCACGCTATTATACGTACGCAATCGTCATCTATTCGGACGAAGTCTCGCAGATTTCGAGGCGACAAAACTGAAATTTTTCGGTTTTTGGCGGGATATGCAGGCGGCCCGTCTGCTGGCGCTTCGAGCAGCGGTAGATTGGGACCGGGGACACGGCGCCCATCTCACAGCACTGGCTGCCCTTGTCCACAGCCTTCGCATCGCCCAGGAAATCACCGATGAGGCGGTCCAGCTTCATGGCGGCTATGGCTACTTCGAGGAAATGCTTATCGCTATGCGGTACAGAGATGCCAAAATGATGGAAATGATGTTCAATCCTTTGCCACAGGCCCTCGAACGCCTTTGGGAACAGCTGGTCAGCATTCGATCATGGAAGTCTTAGGGATGCCGGATACCTTCGGAATTCAGCCCAGCTGAAAAGAAAGGAAACGCCTCATGAATCTTTCGGAAATTCTTCGCCATTCCGCTAACTTGCAGCAAGATAAAATAGCCATTCAAACCGAGACGCAGGCATTGACCTATCAAGCCTTCGAAAATTACTGTCATAGGTTGGGTCGTGCTATGTACGGAATGGGGCTTGAGCGTGGAGACAGAATTGCGTTTCTGGACCTGAATAGCTTGGAGTTGGCTGCCGCTCACTTTGCCGTCCCCGCATGCGGAATGGTGGTGCTCCCCCTAAACCATCGTCTTTCAAAACAGGAACTGATCGGGATTCTCGAGGATGCAAAACCCAGTGCGCTCATTTACGGACCCGGTTTTGGCGACTTGGTCGACGAGATGCGGAGGGAAATTCCCTTTGTGAAACGAATAGTCTGTACAGAGTCCAGAGAGTGTGGGTTGGACCTTAGCACGGTGATGCAGTCGGCGCCCTTGATCGATTTTGAAGAACCCCAACCGGACGATCTGGCCACGCTGCTTTACACCAGTGGCACCACCGGACGGCCCAAGGGTGTGAAATTGTCGCATGCGAACACGATTTCCACTCTGGCGACACTTCTGATCGAGTTGGGGTTGACCTCCGAAGATATCGGGCTCATGGTTGCCCCGCTTTTTCATGTGGCCGGCTGCCATACGTATATGGCCCTGATTGCAAGAGGGTGCACCGTTCACCTCCTTTCCGGGTTTGAACCGCAAAAGACGCTGGAGGCGATGAGCGACACTCAAGCCACGGTAAGTCTCCTGGTTCCCGCGATGATTGGAGCCATGCTCCAGCTTCAGGGCCAGGAGGACATCGACACGAGTTCTTTGCGGCTGGTGATCTATGCCGGCGCACCCATGCCTGAAGAGCTTCTGAGGTCGTCCATCGAGAGGTTCGGAAATGTCTTCTTTCAGATCTACGGGCTAACGGAAACATCGGTCCTGACCTGTTTGCGGGTAGAAGACCATGCGCGGCCTTCGCTTTTGTCCTCGGCCGGCAGGGAGATGTATGGATGCCATCTACGGCTGGTGGATGACGCTGGAGAGGAGGTTCCCATTGGCGAGATCGGACGGATCATTGCCAAGGGAGACAATGTTACACTCGGCTACTGGAATTTTCCGGAAGACACCGCCGCAGGCCTTGAGTCCGGCTGGTTCGATACAGGCGACGTCGCCGTTCGAAACGAAGAAAACTTCATCTATTTGAAAGACCGGAAAAAGGATATGATCGTTACCGGTGGCGAGAACGTTTATCCAGTGGAAATCGAGAATGTCCTGCACGAACACCCCGACATCATGGAAGCGGCTGTGATCGGAGTACCGGACAACCGATGGGGAGAGCAGGTAATTGCTCTGGTGCATCTTCATGAAGGCCGCACGGTTTCGGAAGGCGAGGCCATCGCGTTTTGCCGTGATCGACTCGCAGGGTACAAATGCCCCAAGCAGGTGGTGTTTACGGACCCCCTGCCACGAACTCCGAGCGGAAAAGTGAAAAAGAATGTGCTCAGAAAGCCTTACTGGGAAGGCTTCGACCGCAGCGTCCATTGAATGATAAAAGTTTTTCACCGGAGGGGCGCTCTATGACCGCGCCATTCGGTGTTCAGGGTCAGAAGTAATAGGTGGCCCACACAAAAGCCCGGGCCGGGGCGGGGGTGAGCCGTTCGGTTCCGGGCAGGGGGAATCCGTCGAACTCCGTACCGGTGCCGCCGTAGGGGATGCTTGCGCCGAAGGTGATCTGGAGGTTCCGCTTTGCATCCCACATTACCCTGGGCTGCACGAGTCCCGAGGGCTTGTTGAAGCGGTGGATCACGGTCAGGAGCATGTTGACCAGCGGGTGGGCCTCCACCTGGAGGTGACCGGCCAGGTATGCGCGGCCCAGAGTGAAGATCTCACCCCGCCCCACCCGGTCCATGAGCCCCTGGTGGCCGAGGGCCGAAGTCGGATCGTGCTCCCCTATGCCGGTGTAAAAGAGCTCCAGAAAACCGTAGACGTTCCGGTTCCACCAGACCCAGGAGTAGTCGATATTGGCTGCCAGGGAAAGGAAGCCGTCCTGCCCCTCCCCCTCCTCCAGAAAGCTCCAGGTGGCGTCCAAACGCCAGGCCGCGCTTCCAACGTAGCCCGTGGCGCCCAGGCCGATTACCTCTTCGCCGTAGTGTAGCGCGCCCAAAACGTCGAGTTCCAGAGCGCCGCGCGTGAAATGGAGCTTGGCGGCCAGGGAGCTCCGGTTCCACGTCACATTCCCGGTTTCCAGGGACCGCCTCGGCACGTAGATCGCCTGGGCCTCGCCGGTCCCGAGGAAGGGCGTTCGGGCTGAGATCATGTCGTCGCCGATCTTGTACTCCCGCTCGATGTCGGACGGAGCGAACGGGTTGACCAGGTCCATGGGATTGAATAGCAGGCCGTTTCCCCACGTGACGGCCTGGCGGCCTACGCGGATTTCCGACTGTCCCGGCGTAAAGGCCATGAAGAGCCGGTCGATCCTGTGAGTGATCAGGTGGCGTTCCCGTCCCCGAAGTGTATGGGTGAGGTCCAGGAACCGCCGGTCGTCCTCGATACCGGAGGTCAGGTAGTCCCTGCCGGACGGGAGCAGGGGAAAGCGGCGCCCGAGCTCCTGCTGCGTTTCGCGGGTGTCGCCGCCGGAGACGAGGAGCTCGTAGTGGGCCTCGCCGTAGAGAGAGTCCGAGAAGAAGGTCCGGTTTGTGAGCCGCCCTTCGAAGGCGCCGTCCGCATAACTGCCCGCATCCGTCAGGCCGTAGAGGGAGCGCTCCTCCACGTCTGCCAAGGTCCCCCGAAGCTTGAGGTGGCCTCCCCACCGGGCGTCCACGGAAGCCGGCGGGGAATCCGGGGCCGGGGAGGAGGTCGCGGACTCGGCCCCGGCGGCCGTTCCCGGCGACGCGGAGAGAAGAAGCGTCAGCAGGGGGAGAACGAGCCGAAATCCGCAGATGCGCCGCCCCGGGCTCATGCTCCCGCCTCCCCCTTTTTCCTCTCGTCGCCGGCCACCCTGCCGTCCCGGATGCGGACCAGCCTCTCGGCGTAGTCCATGACCATCCGGTCGTGGGTGGAGAAGACGAAGGTCACGCCCTTGGCCTCGTTCATGCTCCGCATCATGTCCATGAGCGTCCGGCCGGTTGCCGAGTCCAGGTTGGCCGTGGGCTCGTCCGCCAGCACGATGCTGGGTCCGGACACCACGGCGCGGGCCACCGCGACCCGCTGCTGCTGCCCGCCCGACAGCTCCGCCGGACGGCGGTCGTAGAGCCCTTCCAGTCCCACGTCGGCCAGGATGTCCCGCGCCTTGTCCCTCCGCTCCCGCGCACCCACACCCTGGAGGAGCATCACGTACTCCACGTTCTCCTCGGCCGAGAGCACCGGGATGAGGTTGTAGGACTGAAACACGAACCCCACCCTGTGGAGTCGCATGCCCGCCAGCTCGGACTCGCTCATGACCCCCAGGTCGTTTCCATTCAGCCGGATGCTCCCGGAATCGGCTCGGTCCAGACCCCCGATCAGGTTGAGCAGGGTGGTCTTCCCGGAGCCCGAGGGGCCGGCCAGGGCCATGAAGTCCCCTTGGGGAATGTCCAGGCTCACGTCGTCGAGGGCGGTGATCTGCACCTTTCCCTGGTGGTAGGTCTTGGTCACGCTGCTCAAAGAAACGATGGCTTGGGTGTTCATTGTCTCATCCTTCCCTCATCAAGGACTTCGGCCCTGAGTTCATGCCTCATTTCGTGCTCCTGCGTTTCAGCCCTCGACGGTGTTCCTCACCTCTCACCTCTTGCTTCTCACACTTCTATGTGTGCGCCAGGGCCTCCACCGGAGTAAACCGCGCGGCCTTGACGGCCGGGTAGAGGCTCACCACGATCCCCAGGACCAAGACCACCACGTTGGCCACAAGGAAGTCGCTTCCCTGAAGGAGCGGGTAGACGATCCGAGGCATGCCCACGTACTCCAGCCCCTCGGCCATGGCGGAGAGGTCGATGCCGCTCTCCGCCAGCAGGCTCACGCTCAGGATCCCCAGGGCGTTTCCCGCGGCCGTCCCCAGGAGCAGCAGGAAGAACGACTCCGCGAGGACCCCTTGGACGATGCCGCGGGGCCTCATGCCCAGGGCCTTGAGCAGGCCGAATTCCCGGATCCGTTCGAACACGGCCATCAGCAGGGTGTTCACGATGCCGAAGGCCATGGCGATGAAGACCACCAGGAACCAGAGAAAGATGAAGGTGTCGTATAGCTCGATGGTCACGCGGACCAGGGGAAGCAGGTCCCGCCAGGTCTGGATCGCGAGCGGAGGCGTGGGCAGACGGTGTTCCAGGGCCTCGGCCGTCTTCCCGGTCATTTCGTGCGAGGGCAGCAGCACAGCCGCCTCGGTGATGCCCTGCTCGAGCCCGAGCATGTCCCGGGCCGCCATCTGGGTGACGAACACGAACTGCTTCTCCGTGGACTCGGTCTCGGCCCGGAAGATCCCCCGTATCCGGAAGGCCCGTGAGGCAGCCTCGCCCGAGGCGTCCTGTGACATGAGCACGATCCGGCGGTCGAGCCGAGTCTCGAATTCCTCGGCCAAGGCCTGTCCCACCAGGATGCCGTAAGGATCGTCCGGCTCCAGGTAGGTCCCTTCCTTCACCGCCCCGCTGATGAAGGAGACCCGGGCCTCCCGGTCGGGATCGATCCCCACCAGGGTCACGCCCTGGGCGTGCCGGGCGGTGTTGGCGATGGCGTTGACGCGGATCCGGCCGGTCCAGTGGGATCCTGGGGGGAGCACGTCTTGGAGCGCATTGGCAACCTGCTCCGGCCGGTCGATGCGGTTCTGGATCACCGGATCACTCCGAAAGTCCTGGTGGTGGACCTGGATGTGGCCGGTGAGGGTGGAGATGCCGATCTCGAGGAACTGGTCCGACACCCCCCGCATGAGCGCGCCGAGGACGATCATGCTCCAGACGCCGATCACCACCGCGGTAAGGATCACCAGCGTTCTTCGGGGGTTTCTCCAGATGTTGCGCCACGCCATCAGGATGTGCATGTCTTGGTTTCCCCGTTCGGGGCCGCCCGGGGCGGCCCTACTGGATCGTGGAGATCGCCTCTACCGGCCGCAGCTTCAGGACCCGCAAGGCCGGGTAGATCACGGCAAAAGAGGTGATCAGGAGCACCACGCCCGCCCCGATCGCCGTCGAGAGGAGGGAGAGCTCGGGATACATCCGTTCGGGAAGCCCGAACTGCCGGAGCACCTCCTCGGCCCCGGAGAAGGCGATGCCGCGGGACTCGAAGTAGAGGGTGACCGCCGCACCGAGCAGGATTCCGGCGGCGATGCCCAGCCCGGTCATGAAGCCGCACTCGGCCAGGATCATGCGCGAGATCCGCCCGGGGGTGCTTCCCAGGGCCAGAAGGACGCCGAACTCCTTCTTCCGTTCGAAGATCGCCATGAGAAAGGTGTTCAGGATGCTGAAGGCCACCACCAGGATGAGGATCACGTAGAAGATGAAGCCCACGGCCAGGTCCATCTGGATGCTCTGGACGAGCCCGGGCATGAGCTCCTTCCAGTTCAGCACGGCGAGCCCTTTCTCCATCCCGCCCAGGGCGGATGCCAGGCTCTGCTTGACGGCCGGCACGTCGTCCAGGTCTTGGCAGACCACCACCAGCTCGTGCACCCCGCCGCGCATGGTGTAAACCTCCTGGAAGGCGGCCATGGGGATCTGGACGGTGGAGCGGTCGAACTCGTCCTGTCCGCTTTCGAACACCCCCTTTACCCGGACGGCCGAGGCGGCGATGGAGCCGTCCCGTCCCTGGCCCAGCAGCACGATCTCGTCCCCCACGTCCACCTTCAGGCTGCGGGCCAGGAGCCGCCCGATGAGGGCCTGGTAGCCGTCGTCCGGGGCGAGAAAGGATCCCTTGCGCACCAGGCTCTCCAGGGTGGAGACGGCCGGCTCCCGTTCCGGGTCGATCCCCACCACGAGGGCGGCGTAGGTTCGGTCCTCGGAGCTAACCAGGGAGAAGGCGCCGGCCCTTGTGGTGTAGGCGTCCACCCCCTCTGTCCGCGCCACGATCCCCGCCACCGCCTCCGGCCGCTTCACCACCTGGCCGATCCGGTGCTTTTCCTGATAGCCCTCGGCCTGGATCTGCAGGTGACCCGTGTGGATGGAGACGGCGGTGTTGATCATGGTGTCGTAGGAGCCGAGCTGCCAGGACAGCATGAAGATGAGGATCAGTCCGGCAAAGGCCACGGCCGCCATGGTCAGTACGCTCCGCCTGGGGTTGCGCCAGACGTTGCGCCAGGCCATCTGGGTGGTGAACGACTTCACGGACTACGGTTGCCCCTTTCCTTGGGCCCCTCTCAGGTCTACTTCGCGCCGGTTGCCTCTGACGGCTTATTGAAGGAGAATGTTGACGATTCCCAGTTTTTCTTTTTTCACCTTCACCTTTCACCTATCTCTCGGGCGTCCTCAGGTTCGAGAGGGTGAAGGTGCCCGGGGGGATATCCACGTTGAAGGAGATCTCCCGGTACTCCAGGAGTGTGTACTCGCCCTCGGCGTCCGCCTTCTGCATCTTCCAGGTCGCGGGGAAGAGCTTTCCGCCCATCATGCGGATGTCTGCGGCGTGCATGGTCTTGACCGGCTCCATCTCCTCGTCTAAGAAGGTTTCCTCGAGGAAGATGTGGTCCTCGCGAATGCGGAGCTTCTGCATGCCCCAGACCACAGGAGCCCTGGGCTTGGGAAGAGACTCGATGACATAGACCTTCTTTCCGTCGTGGGTTTCAGTGCCCACGATCTCGTGGTTGTAGTCCCGGAGCAGGCTGTCGCTCTTGGCCAGGTCGTTGTTGGAGAAGTCGGAGCCCATCCAGGACTGGCTCATCATGGAGGGCGGGAGCTTGATGACCCGGTTCACCTTGGGGTTGTACATCCACATCTCCTCCCCGTTTTTCAGGGTGCCGTTCCCCCGGTCCTTGGGGGGGGCGAGAATGCGGATCAGGCTTCGATCCTCGCCCTCGGTCCACGCCTTGATGGTGAAGACCCGCTCCCAGTCCGGGCGGTGCACGGTCATGTCCAGGGTCGCCCTCGAGGTGTCCCCTCGGTAGTAGTGGAAGGCGGCCTCCACGACGGCCTGGGCGTCCTCGGACCAGGCGGGGCGGGCTGAGAGGGCCAAGGCTGAAACAAGGTAAAGAAGAGAGCAGGTGACCCAGCGCGTTGCGATGTTCATGCAATCCTCCCGTCTGCGGTCCGCAGGCCTTGAGGCATCACGGAAAGGAAAAACAGCGGGGTCAGGAGGTCCTTTGTAGCAGCCGTTGGTAGGATGCCTGGAGCTTCACAAAGGCTTCGCTTTCTCCGCCCCGGTCAGGGTGGCACTCCATGGCCAGACTGCGGTAGCGCCTGGTGAGCTCCCGCCGGCTCATGTTGCGGAGCTTCTCCGGTTCGATCCCGAGCCTGCGGCAGGCCGCCTTTTCGGCCTCGTCCAACCCCTGTTTGCGCACAGGCCGGGCGTAAGATCGATGCTTTCGAATGAAATCCGCCACATACTCCCGCCAGGGAATCCCCTGATCAAAGTCGTGGTCGAAGTAGAGAACGGCGTACCGCACCAGGTAGGGATGGAGGACCTCGGGTTGGTGATGGTCCACGCCCGTGAAAAAACCCTGGTCGCGGTTCAGCCGGCAGAGGTCCTCCACAAAGACCTCGTCCATCCTTTCCGGATCCAAGGCCTCGGGCCGGTTCCGGGTCATGAGGTGGCTGAAGCGGGTCTGACAGCGAAGGGCGGTGTACAGGTAGGGCCTCACCTCCCACGGGGGAAGCTCCCGCTCCATCTCCTCCAGAATGGCCTCGATCTCGTCCCGGCTCTTATCGATGAGAACGTTCAGAAAGGGCCAGGGCCGGGCGTCGAGGTTGCCGATGTCCACGCGCCCGCAGCGGAGATAGTGAAGCCGGCGTTTGTCGAAGTCGTGCAGGGACTGCTGCCGCCGGAACAGCTCGTCCCGGGAGTAGGCCTTCCAGGGCTTTTTGGAGGGATCGTACCGCTGGAACTGCTCCACGATGCGTCGAATGCGGGGATCGATAAACGGCAGAAAGAGTGCCTCCAGTGCGTCGTCCGAGACGTCCCCGCCTAGGCCGTGAAGCTCCTCTTCCAGGCCTTCTCGAACGTGGAAGCTGTTCCCCCCGGGGTACTCGATCCAGGCGCCGGGATCGGGGCCGAGGTCCTTTAGCACCCGGTGACGCCACAGCTCCCCTGCGGCGTAGGATTCGCAGATCAGGTAGTGATTCCGGCCCTTTCGACGGTCTTGCTTGAGATACATCAAGCCCCTTTTACGCCCCCGGATTTGTCCCGAGGGCAGGGAGATCCTGTGAATGGGATGCATGATCGCACGCAGTGAACCCCACGAGAGGGGACCCCTTTCAGGACGGAGTTTCCACGGAAGGAGGCGGGTTCACCTTCTCCTCATACACCGACAGGAGAAACACCGTGGCAAAGGGCTGGGTGAAGAGCCAACCGATGAAAACGGATCCGCCCACTGCGGAAAGTCCCAGGTACAGAACCGCCACCACGATCTGATCCACGGTGTTCTTGCCGGTGGACATGCGGAAGCTCTCCTTCACCGCCTCCACCAGACCCAGGCCTTTGTCGGTCATCAGTGGCAGCACGTAGAGACAGCCGAAGGCGATGATCAGGGCGGCGACCAGGCCCGGCAGCACGAGCAGGGCAAAGCCTATGGTGATGACCAGGAACACGGCCAGGCCGAACAGGAGCAGGGGCAGGAACAGGCGCATTTGAGAGAAGATGTCCTGAACCCGGGGCTCGCGGCCTTCCCGGACCGTGAGGAGGATGGAATGCATATAGCCGGCCATGGTCACCGGAGCCAGGATCCCGAGTGATATAAAGCTCACCACCATCATGGCCAGGGTCATAAGGATCAGGGGTGCGATGTAGCGTAGGGTCAGTGTCCAGGCGGTCTCGAGATGGGTCTTGAAATCCATGGGGATCCTCCCGGTTGAAGATGCAAAGAGGTGAACGCCCAATTCAGGGTGAAAAAACGTCTTCGAGTCGTTGGAACAAAAAGGTATCACAAGGGATTCCCCCTTGTCTATATGGAGAAAACAAAGTTTACTTACCGGTAGGTAGGTTTTTGTTGACCGGCTGATCAGCCTGTGTTAGGGATGCCGATTCCAGAAAGGAACGGCCATTGATGTCCACGGAAAAGGAATTACGCAGTACCGGTTCGGATGCCGGGCAACGGCTTCTGGAAGCGGCGACCGCGCTTTTTGCCGAGCGGGGATTCTCAGGGACCCCGGTTCAGGCGATTGTTGAACGGGCCGGCGTGACCAAGCCGGTGCTCTATTATTACTTTGAGAGCAAGGCGGGTATTTTCAGGGCCATTCTGGATCATGCCGCTCACATGCAAACAGAGCTTCTGGCACGCATCGCTGAGGCGCCCGGCACCGTGCTGGACCGCTTCCTCCTGCTTTACCGGAGCATTTACCAGGGGGTGGTCCTGTATCCGGATTTGTTTCGGCTCATACACAACCTGCTGTTCGGTCCTCCGGACGGGGTGCCTCCTTACGATGTGATGGCCTTTCACCGCCGCATGTTGGAGCTGATTCGATCGATTTACGCCGAGGGTGTGTCCAGGGGGGAGGTCATTGATGCGGAATTCGATGAGGTGGCCATGCTGGTCCTGGGGCTGATGGATTTTTGTTTTCACCACGATCAGTTGCTCGCAGGCCCACCGGACCCTCGCAGGCCGGAAAGGCTTTTGCGTTTGGCCTTTCAAGGCCTGGCCGCTGACACCTCTTGAACAATCAGGGTGCACCCCGGCTGCCCGGTGTACGGGCCGGAGGGGTGCAGCATCCCGTTGACTTGCGCATCGAATCGACCTGAGAGAGGACATTATGACCAGGGATCACAACCACACGGGTTGGAAAAGGGCCGTTTGCCGGATCCTGCTCCTGGTGCTTTTATCGGGAGGCGGCTGCGGGCAGGCGGATAGCAACGCCCAATCCGACGAAGAAAAGAAAAAGGCACGGACCGTTCAGGTCTCCATTGAAGAGGTCCAGCCCGGACCCATTAGAGATGTGCTGATCCTGCCGGGTGATACAGAGGCCTGGGAAGATGTGCGAGTGCCGTCCGACACGTTGGGCAAGGTGGAGTGGACCGGCCCCGAGGAGGGGGATTTTGTGAAAAAGGGCGAGTTGATCGCCAAGGTGGACGTGTCTTCCCTCAAAGCGGTGCTGGATCAGGCCCAGGCGGCCTTTGACCTGGCGGACGAGGTGTACAGACGCCGCCTGGAACTCTTCGAGAAAAAGCTCATAGCCAAGGAGGAGCTGGATCGAAGCCGCACCGAGCAAAGCGTGGCCGAAGGAGACCTGAAACGGGCCAGGGTGGAGTACAGGCGGGGGTTCACCCACTCTCCCATCAAGGGCGTGGTCAACCACCTGTTCGTGGATCAGGGCGAGTTCATAGGCCGGGGGAAGCCGCTGGCCGACATCGTCAATGTGGACCGGATCAAGGTCAACGTGGATGTACCGGAAATGGACGTGCGGTACCTGGAGAAGGGGCAGGACGCCATGGTGAGGATCGATGCCTTCCCTGAGTCCCGGATCATCGGCAAGGTGGACTTCGTGGCGTACAAGGCCGATCCCGCCACCAAGACCTTCCACGTCAAGGTGGTCATTCCGAATCCGGAGCGGCGGATCCGCCCCGGCATGATAGCCAGGGCGGTCTTTTTGCGGCGGGTGATTCCGGACGCCCTCACAGCGCCGCTTTTCGCATTGGTGGACAAGGGCGGAGAAAGACTCCTCTACGTGGAGGAAAACGGCGTAGTGCACGCCCGCAGCGTATCCATAGGAGTGATAGAGGGTGATCGCGTGCAGATCACCGAGGGGCTCGATCCGGGGGACCACCTCATTGTCAGCGGGCAGAAGGAGGTGGAAGAGGGCATGCGGGTGGAGGTGGAGTAGATGTTCGTCAATCAAGCCGCCCTGAAACGACAGGTCACCGTACTGGCACTGCTGGTCTTTATCGTTGTCGCAGGGCTTTACGCCTATGTCACGCTTCCCAGGGAGTCTTTCCCGGACATCACCATTCCCTATGTCTTCGTTAACACCATGTACGAGGGGGTGGCCCCTCAGGATATGGAGGAGCTGATCACCATTCCCATCGAGCGAAAGCTCAAGGGGATTTCCGACGTGGAGGAGATCCGCTCCACCTCCGCCGAAGGGATTTCCACTGTGGCGGTCAAGTTTCTGCCCGAGGTGGACCTCGACGACGCGCTCCAAAAGGTGCGGGACAAGGTGGACCAGGCCAAGCCGGATCTTCCGGACGACCTGCCGGATGAGCCCGTGATTCAGGAGGTGAACTTCTCGGACCTGCCCGTGATCCGGGTGGTCCTCTCCGGGCCCTTCAGCCTGCGCCGGCTTCAGACATTCGCCGAGGAGTTCGAGGACCGGTTCGAGTCCATCTCCGGCGTGCTGGACGCCGACATCAGCGGCGGCCTGGAGCGGGAGATCCATGTGGAGTTCGACCTGGACCGGGTCCGCGCCTACAACGTGCCCTTTTCCAGCCTGATCAACGCGGTCCGGCAAAGCAACGTGAACATGCCCGGAGGGAGCATGGACATCGGCCAGGGCAAGTACCTGGTCCGCGTACCCGAGGATTTCAAGCACCCTTCGGAGATTTTTTCCATCGTGGCCTTTGTGCGCAACGGCAAGCCCATTTACCTGAGGGACGTGGCCACCATTCAGGACTCCCACAAGGATCCGCTCACCCGAAGCCGGATCAACGGCCGGCAGAGCGTGACCCTGGGGGTTCAGAAGCGAAGCGGTGAGAACATCGTTCGAGTCACGGACGAGGTGAAAGAGGTGGTCGAGGAGCTGCGGCCGCTGATGCCTCCTTCCCTTCGCATCGACCTCACCGCGGACATGTCGGACGACGTTCGCCTCATGGTGGCCGACCTGGAGAACAACATCCTCTCCGGCCTTCTCCTGGTTCTGGCCGTGATCTTCACCTTCATCGGCGGCCGCTCCGCCGTCTTCGTGGCCCTGGCCATTCCCTACTCCATGTTCCTGACCTTTGTGCTTCTCATGGGAATGGAGGTGTCCCTGAACATGGTGGTGCTCTTCAGCCTGATCCTGGCCCTGGGCATGCTCGTGGACAACGGCATCGTGATCGTGGAGAACATCTACCGACACATGCAGGAGGGCGAGCCGCGCCGGGAGGCCGCGCTCACAGGCACCAACGAGGTGGCCTGGCCGGTAATCACCTCCACCATGACCACCCTGGGGGCCTTTGTCCCTCTGATGTTCTGGCCGGGCATCATGGGCGAGTTCATGGGCTTCCTGCCCAGGACCGTGATCCTGGCCCTCACCTCGTCGCTCTTCGTGGCCCTGGTGATCAACCCGGTGCTCTCGGCCCGGTACCAGACCGTGAAGAGGACCAAGCCTTCAAAGGTTCGAAAAGAGAAGGACGGTCCCGTCAAGGAGCCTCTTCCCAAGCGGATTTATCTGGTTATACTGCGCTTTTCCCTGCGCCACAGGTTTGTGGTGGTCATCTCGGCCTTTGCCCTGCTCGTAGGGTCCATCGCCGCCTACGTGAACTGGGGCAAGGGCACGGAGTTCTTCCCGGAGACCGAACCCAGGCGTGCCTATGTGCATATCAAGGCCCCGGAAGGAACCAATCTGGAGGCCTCGGACCGTATCGTTTCCCGGGTGGAAGAGATCGTCTCCGAGTACGAGGACATTCGGCATGTCATCTCCAACATCGGGGCCGAAGGCGGAGACCCGTTCAGCCAGGGCGGCACCGGCACCCACATCAGCCGGGTGGTGCTGGACTTCAAAGACTTCCACGACCGTTCCCGGTCGTCCTCCGGTATTATAACAGAGGTTCGAGAGCGTATCCTGTCCACGGTGCATGGGGCGGACATTCAAGTGGAAAAGGAAGAAGAGGGCCCTCCCACCGGGCCGCCTGTGAACCTGGAGATTTCCGGGGAGGACATTCTCGTGCTGGGCGAGCTCGCCTCCCGCGTGCGAAAGGCCTGCGGAAACATTCCGGGCCTGGTGGACCTCAAAGACAACTTCGTCAAGGGCAAGCCGGAGATCCAGGTACGGGTGGACAAGGAGAAGGCCGCCCTCATGGGGCTGGATACCTACACCATCGCCCACACGGTGAAGTCGGCCATAAACGGGGCCAAAGTAGGGGTGTACCGGGAGGGGAAGGACGAGTATGACATCATTGCGAAACTTCCGGAAAAGGATCGCCGGTCCATCGAGAGCCTCAGGCGTATCACGGTGTCCGGGCCTAATGGGGAGCCCATTCCCCTCACCAGCCTGGCCGAGGTGTCGCTGGAGAGCGGACTGGGCGCCATCATGCGGCTGGACCAGAAGCGGGTGGTCACGGTCTCGGGAGACGCCTCGGGCCGCCTGGCCAATGACATCATTCGCGACATGGAGCGGATACTCGAGACGCAGATCGTGTTCCCCCGCGGATATGCCTACGAGTTCACCGGAGAGCAGGAGGAGCAGGCCAAGGCCAAGGATTTTCTGGGAAAGGCCTTTGTGGCCACGCTCTTTCTGATACTGCTCATCCTGCTCACCCAGTTCAACTCCCTCTTCACTCCGCTCATCATTCTGACCTCGGTGATTCTCTCCCTTATCGGCGTGTTCACCGGCCTTCTGGTGACCGGGACGGCGTTCGGCGTTATCATGACCGGGATCGGCGTGATCAGCCTGGCGGGCGTGGTGGTGAACAATGCCATCGTGCTCATCGACTACTACCACCAGCTCATGGAGCGGGGGCTCTCGAGCTTTGACGCCCTGATCCGGGCGGGACTGGTCAGATTCCGCCCGGTCCTGCTCACGGCCATCACCACCATCCTGGGCCTCCTTCCCATGGCCACCGGTATCAGCTTTGACTTTCGAAAACTCGCCTGGGACATCGGAGGGGAGTCCAGCCAGTGGTGGGGACCCATGGCCGTGGCTGTGATCTTCGGCCTGGCCGTGGCCACCCTGCTCACCCTGGTAGTGGTCCCGGTGCTCTGTTCCCTGAGCCACAGCCTGAACCAGAAGCTCGGCTGGAAGGATACGTAGGAACTGCAATTCAGGTCCAACCTTGTCAATCATCCACCTGAACGGTATTATTTCGTCAGCTATAAGATTTTCGTGGACACCCAGACGGATGGGCAGGAAATCTGAAAGGTTTCCATCCCTCAGAAAGGGAGAAAGACATTGGAGTATACAAAGGTGCCGGGATTGGATCTGCAGGTAAGCCGGGTGGCCTTGGGCACATGGGCCATCGGCGGCTGGATGTGGGGCGGGACGGACGAGATGGAATCCATTCGAACCATTCAGGCGGCCTTGGACCGTGGCGTGAACATCATTGACACGGCCCCGGTCTACGGATTCGGTACCTCGGAGGAGATCGTGGGCAAGGCCGTGAAGGAGGTCGGTGGGCGCTACTCCCTGGCCATCGCCACAAAGGCCGGCCTGGCGTGGGACGCCGCGGGCAACGTGTGGCGGAACAGTACCCCCGAGAGGATTCGTGAGGAGGTGGAAAATTCGCTCAAAAGGCTTCGAACCGAGGTGATCGACATCTATCAGATCCACTGGCCCGACCCCATGGCGCCCTTCGAGGAAACGGCCGAGCTGATGGAGAGGCTCAAGCAGGAGGGCAAGATCCAGGCGGCGGGAGTCAGCAACTTCGATCCCGATCAGATGGACGTTTTTTGTAAGCGGGCCGAGCTCTCCGTGTGTCAGCCGCCCTATAACCTCTTCGAGCGGGATGCCGAGCAGAACGTCCTTCCCTACTGCCGGGAAAAGGGGGTTTCCACCTTGGCCTATGGGGCCCTATGCAGGGGGCTTCTCACGGGCAAGATGACCGCGGATACGGTTTTTTCCGGTGATGACCTGAGGCAATGGGATCCGAAGTTCCAGGAACCCCGATTTTCACAGTACCTGGATGCGGCCTACCGCCTTTCGCTTTTTGCAAGGCAACGCCACGGCCGCGACCTCCTTCATCTGGCGGTGCGGTTCATCCTCGACAAAGGGGTGAGCGTCGCCCTGTGGGGGGCACGGCATCCGGATCAGATGGATTCCCTTCCCGGGGTTTTCGGATGGACGTTGGGCGATGAGGACATGGCGGAGATCGACCGAATCCTGGAGAAGACCGTCACAGAGCCGGTGGGCCCGGAGTTCATGGCCCCGCCCGCCCGAGAGTAAGGGCTGTTCAGGGCCTTCGGGGGTTTTCATGGTTCCGGCCTGCCCGGTCTGAGCTCGTATACTGCGACAGGCTCGTCCAGCCCCTTGAACGGGTGCATGCCGCGTTCCTTCAAGGGCCACAGGCTTTGAATCCGTTCGCGGGTCTCTCCGCCGATCAGGATCTCGCCGCCGGTCGCAAGTTCCGCTAAGCGCGCGGCGAGGTTGGTCACCTGTCCACTGGCCGTGTAGGTCATGCGTTCGGCCAGTGCGCCCCGGAACCGGCTCATGCCCACGAGCGCGGTTCCGGAGTTGATGCCCATGTTCACGTGCAGCGGTTCCAGGCCCTGGGGACGCAGTCGGTTCAACTCCTGCGCCTGCTCCTGGATCTCGAGCGCGGCCCGGGCCGCGTTCTCAGAGCCGGCCTGTGCGTCATCGTCCGTGAACAGGATCATGAGCCCGTCTCCTGCGGTCTCGTTTATCTCGCCGTGATATCGCTGAATGGGATCGACGAAGCGGCTGAAGGTCCGTTCTACCAAATCGTTGACCTCGTTTTCCGGCATGCTGGCGCTCAAGCGGGTGTAGTCCTCCAGATCCAAAAAGAGCACGGTCACGTCCCGCTTCTGTTTTTCCATATTCAGCATCTCGGGGTCCCGCTCCGCCATTCGGCGGACGGTTTGGGGGACGAAGGGAGAGATGGAGCTCAGCCGCTTGCTGATGGCGATTTTTTCCTGGGTGATCTCCCAGTGGCGCTTGCCTTGGATCACGGCATTGCCCACCATTTCCCCGATGTCCTGGGCGAAGTAGAGGTCCCGCCTGCTGAACCGCCCGCCGGGATGAATCACCACACTCACCACGGCCAGCATCCGGTCTTCCCCGAATACGGGCACCGCGCCTTCGGGGCCGGTTTCCACCACCGTGCCGTCCCGCCTTTGAACCGCTTCCGTGCGGGAGACCACCACGGCACTTTCCCGCTCAATGGCCTTTAGAACGGCCTTGCGGTTGCGTTTACAGGAGAGGCAGTTCACGGGGCGGTCGTACAGGGCGCATTGAAGCGGCCGGGTGTACTTGGGCGCATCCGGATCCAGCAGGAGGATGCAGACCTCCATGGCCCCGGGGATCTCCTCCCGGGCCTCCTCGCGCAGGAT
Source organism: uncultured Desulfobacterales bacterium (assembly GCA_964591925.1). Taxonomy (GTDB): domain Bacteria; phylum Desulfobacterota; class DSM-4660; order Desulfatiglandales; family HGW-15; genus JAIPEI01. The sequence goes on along the minus strand of CAZQCK010000005.1, from coordinate 4,477 downwards.
CTCGAGGATGTGGTTCACCTCCATGCTCGAGGCCAGCTTTCGGTCGATGCGCTTTCGGGCTAGAAACCGGTCCTTGTAGTACTTGCGCAAGGCCTCCCCCTAAGTCCCCCGCGGCCGCGGGAAAAGATGTAACCCCAGAAAACCTTCAGGGCGGATGAGTCGGTTTACGGCCTTTTACAACTCCATCAACCTTGAACATCCCTGCAGTGTGGGACTTCCGACTTGCTGCGAGCATGAAAATGGGCTACGCTCGATCATCATTCCGGATCAGGGCAGGGTTCGCCGGATCGACCGAGGCGTTCAGCGGACGGCCTGGGCTTGTTCGTTCCGCTTAACTGCGAATCGTAACGAAGATGTCTTCGATTGTAAATCCGGCATCCAATATTATGATGGAATTCTTGACCATGGGAATCGTGTTGGGCCTGTACGCGGGGTTGTTCCCGGGGCCGCTGCTGGCGCTCACGGTTTCCGAGACCCTTCGCCACGATATGACCTCGGGCATGAAGGTGGCTGTGACGCCTCTGGTGACCGACCTGCCGATCATCCTCCTGACCGTATTCGTCCTGTCCAGGTTTTCCGGTTTTCACGAAGTGCTGGGGGTGATCTCGCTTGTCGGCGGCTGTTTTCTCCTGTACCTGGCCTATGGCAGCTTTCGCACAAAGGGGCTCCAGGTGGAAACCGGCGGCCGCAGGACCGGATCCCTGACCAAGGGGATCCTGGTCAATGTGCTGAGCCCGCACCCCTACCTCTTCTGGTTCAGTGTGGGTGCGCCCATCATCGTCAGGGCCGGCCGGCAAGGCATCTCCGCCCCCCTGGCTTTTGTGGGCGGTTTCTATCTCCTCCTCGTGGGGTCGAAACTGGCCATGGTCCTGGTGTCAGGCCGTTTCAAGTCGTTCCTCTCGGGCAGGGCCTACCTGTTCATCATGCGGTTTCTGGGGTTGATGCTGGTGGTGCTGGCGGGGTTCCTGTTTCGCGAGGGCTTGAACCTGTTGCAAATCCTGTAGGAAGAGCCCATCCATCTCCCTGAAATGCGGGCGGGAACAACCATGAGCTTCACCGGAAAAAGGATCGAAATTCTCCCCTGGGTCGTGGTGGCCTTCATGGGCGCCGGCCTGGGGAGGAACATTTGCCACCATACCGGATGGGCCTGGTGGATCGGGTTCACCGTGTTCCCCGCCCTGTTCGTCCTGGCCGGCCTGGGCCTGAACGCCCTGATTCGGAAGATCGCAGCTCGCTCCCGCAAAGACGCTCCCCATTGATAAGGCTCCTCAACGGGCCTATCACCCTGCTGCGTCCCTTGTTGTCCGCATCCGCCTGTAAATGCCATTGCGGCATCAATTGCCGGGAAAGACGCCGGTCATGAAAGCCGGCAGGTGACAATTATTCCGACACTGGGGGCTCCAGGGGCCACTCGCCCCGCTCCTCCAGGACCTCCCGATAGGCCTGGAGGGCCTCGTTCACCGCGGGCATGCCCCCATAGGTGGAGAGTTGAAAAAAGACCTCGGCGAGCTTTCTGGGATCGCACCCCACATTGAGTGCGCCGTTGATGTGAAGCTTGAGCTCGTCCGTGGCCCGTAGCGCCGCCAGCATGGCGCAGGTGGCCATCTGGCGTTCGGGCAGGCTCAGAACCTGCCGGGAGTAAAGATTCCCGGTGATGTGCATGGAGAGCTCGTTGGCCAGGTCCCGGTCAAAGGCCTTCCAGGTCAGGTAGGGCGGATCCATCTTGATGCCCTTGCCGAAGAGCGTCCTGGCGGTCTCCTGTGTGCGTTTCTTGAGATCCTCTTCCTTTCCCATGAACCATCCTTTCATTTGCATGCTGATTGGGGGTGGACTCGGTCAAACCACCTCGTACGATTCTTTCCATTCCGGGCCAGTGTAAATGATTTGCCCGGACTTTGCCAAGTCCGCCATTCAACGATACAAGCCGCTGATAGGTGCCTGCGAACCTCTACTCGTTGCCCTTCAAACATTACCCCTCCACAAAAAGGCCTCGATCCATGACCGGCTGCAACCCCAGCCGGTGACTGTGAAAGAGGCAAATGCCTGTTTAGATTGTCCTTCTTTACATTCAGAGCGAAGCCGTGCTATGGTATCCCCGGTATACGCATCGCGGCCTTTTGCCTGCGTTGCCGCAGGTTGTACTGATCGCACCCGCAAACATGAGCCGTCCATGCAGCGCTCCAGAGTCAAAACCCTTGTGCAGGAAATACTCAAACCGCCGGACGTTCGAATCAACGGCCACCGTCCCTGGGATATTCGAGTCCACGATGCCCGTTTTTATGACCGGGTGTTGTCCGGAGGCTCTCTCGCCCTGGGGGAGAGCTACATGGACGGCTGGTGGGATTGCGAGGCCCTTGATCAGTTTTTCGCACGAATATTGGCCGATCGGTTGGACAAAAAGGTGGCAAAACATTCGCTCCGGTTTCTTTATACGATACTTACAGCAAAGATACGGAATGCCCAGAACAGATCAAAAGCGTATGTGATCGGCAAACGCCATTATGACATCGGCAACCGGCTTTTTTCTTTGATGCTGGACACCGGATTCAACTATTCCTGCGGTTATTGGGAGAACGCGAAAACGCTCGATAAGGCGCAGGAAGACAAGCTGGACTTGATATGCCGAAAAATCAATGTGCAGCCGGGCATGAACGTCTTGGACATCGGCTGCGGCTGGGGTGGTTTTGCAAAATATGCAGCCACTAATTATGGGGCAAGAATCCATGGCATCACTGTTTCCCGCGAGCAGGTGAAATTCGCCCAAACCTTTTGCAAAGGGCTTGATGTTCAAATCGAACTGAAAGATTATCGGGATTTGCATGAAAAATATGATCGCATTGTATCCATAGGCATGTTTGAACATGTAGGTTATAAAAACTATAGACATTTTATAAAAGTAGTTAACCGCTGTTTAAAAAACGACGGCATTTTCCTGTTGCACACTATTGGTGGAAACACTTCCGTTTACTCAACGGATCCCTGGATTAAGAAGTACATATTTCCTAATTCAATGCTTCCGTCGGCAAAGCAAATTGCAACATCGGCAGAGGGATTGTTGGTACTGGAAGATTGGCACAGCTTTGGCCAGTATTATGATGATACGTTAATGGCCTGGTACGACAATTTCAAACAGAACTGGCCCGAGCTGTCAAAGACTTATGACGATAGATTTTATCGTATGTGGGTTTATTATCTCTTGTCATGCGCAGGCAGTTTCAGATCAAGAAGAAATCAGTTATGGCAGATTGTGTTTTCAAAAAAAGGAATAAAAGGGGGATATCAATACCAACGATAAATGCCGGGCCGGCGGTCCACGCCCAGGCGGGCATGGGCGCGCGCAGGCTCCGCGATCGAGCCGGGAGGAGGGCTTCCTATTGATCCTTCCCGCCTTCCCTGTATCCGCGTGAGAACTCCGACTTGGCCCGATCCAGGCTCTTCTTGAGGATCTCCCACGAGTTCTCGAGCCCCTGCTTGAGATCGTCCCAGCTGTTCTCGCCGGCCCGCTGGATCCCCTCGAGTTGATCCTCCACCTCCTTGCGCTTTGCGCGCAGATCCTCCAAACGCTTGTTGTACTCGATTTTCGATTCTGCATCGGCCTGGTCGATCCTGGCCTCGATCCGGTCGATCTCCGAGTTCCACTCGTCCAGCTTGGCCTTCATCTTTTGTACATAGGCGTCTCGCTGTTTGCTCATGACGGGCTCCTTCCTTCGATAATGTCACGGGTTCACCGGGAGTGTGCCTTTTCAAGGAACAACCCAATGTTTACACGAGGAGCGTGTCAACGAGAATGGGGTTCAGGACCTTTCCCTGGACGTTGAAGAGGGGGAGGCGGTGGGTGTGATCGGCCCCAACGGCGCCGGGAAAACGAGCCTTCTTCGAGCGGTCGCCGGTTTGACACGCTGCTCCGGTAAGATACGTTTCAAAAGGGCGGTGATCTCCGGAAGGCCCGCCTTCGAGGTCGCCCGCCGCGGGCTGATCCTCTGTCCGGAGGGCAGGGGATTGTTTCCCGAGCTGACCGTGCGTCAGAACATGGATCTGGGAGCCTATGGCCGGAGTGATCTCAGCGCAGTGGACCGGGATCGCGAGAAAGCGTTCACGCTGTTTCCGGTGCTCAAGGCGCGTTCCGGCCAGCTTGCCCAGACGCTGAGCGGCGGAGAGCAGCAGATGCTGGCCATCGCCAGGGCGATCATGGCTGAACCGGAACTCCTCATGCTCGACGAGCCGTCCATCGGGTTGGCCCTTCTCGTGAAGGAGAGCATTGCCCAGAGCATACTCGAGATCAACCGGGAAGGCGTGACCGTGCTCCTTATGGAGCAGGACGTCCACTTGGCCATGGAGATCGTCTCTCGCCTCTACCTGCTGGAGAACGGCCGCATTCGACTCCAGGGCGGGACGGAGGAGTTGCGGCACAACACCTACATCAAGGACGTCTACCTCGGCGTTTCGTGACATATGCAGTTTGCCTCCTCGTCTCCGG
>CAZQCK010000004.1:51831-56398 GCA_964591925.1 uncultured Desulfobacterales bacterium | reverse complement strand
GGTAAAGGGAAAAACGTGACTGAAAGTCAAGGCCGAAAAGGGCTTCCCTGGCCCCTGCCCAGCCTTCACCACCATGAGGAAAGCGAGTGGTTCATTCATGGCGCGCATCACGACAAAGAGAAAACGCGGGATGGATTCTCTTTTCTCAGTATGTTGTTCCCGAAGGGATTGTAGCTAAGGCTCAGGTATGGGCGGGACAACTTTCTTGATAGCCGGTGAAATCAAAGGGCTATTATAAATAGCTGAAAGGATTTTGCTCCTTAATGCCTTTGGTATTTGGTCGGATTCTTTTCGTAGGCCGACCTTTGGATCAATTCTTCGTAAAAGCTCCGGGAGGGAAAGCTTTTCTGCATTGTTGCAATTTATCAGGCTTTCCTCTCTTATAAAAGAGAATGATTGGTCCTCAAGCCTAACTAGAGACCTTGCCGCTTTTGGATTTATACTTTGATAATAATTGAGTTTTTTTGTAACCCTCGATGTAGTAATGCAAAGCACGAATTGCTTGCCAGGGTCAACGGGGATTGTGAAATACCAATGAGGAGGAGCTTCTTTGGCATGAGTGCGGTCTTTGAAGTGAAGGATGGCCCAATCGTTAATGAGCTGCAGTATTGCCTGCGGAGGGAATTCAATCACTCGGGCAGTCCCAATAAAATACGCCTGGATTCATCAATGTGTTCAGCAGGCATTTCGAGCGGATCATCAGGAAGGGTTGAAAGGACTTCCTCAGTAGCGATTTTTATTCTCTTTATTTGTTTTTCTTTGAAAAGCGGCTCATATTGCGCCCACTCGGGATAGCGGTGAGTATAATCGATAAGCTGGCGCTTTGATAGGTTTCCAAACCTTTCCAATACGTGCTGGATGGCTTCAATGTCAGTCTCAGAAAGGTGATCAAGTTCTTCAGGGGAGCATTCAGAAACGGCTTGAAAATTATAACGACCAACTTTCTTGATCATCTTTTCGGCATATTCAGCCTCAGAGGAAAATTCAGTATCGTCGAAACTGAGCACGTCTTTGGTCGCAGAGCCAACAGGTCCGTAATCCATAGCCCAGTATTCATCACCTGTAATGGTTCGCCCATATTGGATTAAATGGCGCTTGTCCGCTAAATAGAGGAGTTTAACCAATTTGAGTTTATCAGCTTGGCCAATACGCTCTAAAATATAGCATAGGGCTTGGATTATTTTAGCCGTTTCCGTCATGTCGATTCTCCCCTCTTTTTCAGACTGTTAATTATATTATCGACATTTTTTCGCTAATGTAAAGTAGCAATTTCGCCAGTTTCAAAAGCCGAATGCAGTGGTCATTCTTTGGCCATTTGAGCCTCAAAGTTTAGAAAATCGGCTTCTTTGTTGGGTATGTTGTTGGGTAAAGCTGGGGCAAAAGAAAAAGGGGTTGGCGAAGCATCGCTAACCCCTTTGTAATTTCTCTGGTAGTCCCAACGGGACTCGAACCCGTGTCTTCGGCGTGAGAGGCCGATATCCTAGACCGCTAGACGATGGGACCACAGATGAAAATCCCCGCGCGTAAGCGGGGTTTCAAGCTTGGCTGGGGGACGAGGATTCGAACCTCGATTAACGGGGCCAGAACCCGTCGTATTGCCCTTATACGATCCCCCAACGATCTTTCAGACTAATAATTCGCGCGTGAAAGTCAAGGAAAAAGTCATCAGCTCATCACCTTCCAGCAGCGGACGCGGTGTTCCGGGCCAGCGTTGTAAAATGGGATTTCCTGCTCGCGGCATCGATCTTCCACGAGATGGCAGCGCCCCTGAAACTTGCACCCCGGGGGTGGGTCAAAGGGACTGGGGACGTCTCCGCCCAAGGCCTGCCGCTCGGTCCGCTGGTCCGGGTCCGGGACTGGAACAGCGGCTAGCAGGGCCTGGGTGTACGGGTGAAGAGGGGTCTCGAAGAGGGTGTCGGCAGGGGCGGTTTCCATGATGTGTCCGAGATACATGACCGCTACTGTATCGCTGATATACCCAACCACGTTCAGATCGTGGGATATGAAGAGGTAGCTCAAGTCCATCCGGCTCTGCAGGGATTCCAGGAGATTGATGATCTGGGCCTGAATGGAGACGTCGAGCGCGGAAACCGGCTCGTCGCACACCACGAGAGACGGCTCGACGCTCAGAGCACGGGCCACGCCGACACGCTGGCGCTGCCCGCCGCTGAATTCGTGGGGATAGCGACCGGACGCCGAGGGGTCGATCCCCACCACGCGGAGTAGCTCTTTCACTCGATCGGCGCGCTCGGCTCTTCTCTTTATGCCCAGGATTCTGAGCCCTTCCTCGATGGTCTGGCCCACGGTCATGCGGGGATTCAAGGATCCGAAAGGGTCCTGAAAGATGATCTGCATCTCTTTTCTGAGCGAGGCCATGGCCTTGCGGTCGTAGCCGGTGACATCATGCCCGCGGTACAGAATTCGGCCCTGGTCCGCCTCCAGGAGCCTGAGAATGAGGCGTCCCACCGTGGACTTGCCGCAGCCGCTCTCTCCTACGAGCCCCAGGGTCTTTCCGGGTTCCAGTGTCAAGTCCACGCCGTCCACCGCTTTTACATGCCCTATGGTTCGTTGAAAAAAGCCCCGCTGCACCGGAAAGTGCTTGATCAGTCCCTCGATTTGCAGGACCGGCCCGATTGGAGGTGCCTGTGGTTTCATGTCCACACCTCCCGGTCCGGGTTTGAGAAGGTGACCGGGCACCGGGCTAAGTGACCGCCGGTCCAGTCGTGGAGTTCAGGAAACGATTTGCCGCATTCCGCGCGGGAAATCGGGCAGCGAGGGTGGAAAGGGCATCCGGGAGGCTTGTGGGCCGGATCGGGCACGGCTCCGGGGACACTGTGAAGCGCTCCCCCCCTTCGCGCCCGGGAGGGAAGGGAGGCCAGGAGGCCCTGGGTGTAAGGGTGCCGCGGCTCGTGAAAGATGTCATGCGCGCTTCCCTGCTCCGCTATGGTGCCGGCGTACATGACATAGATTCGGTCTGCGATCTGGGCCACCACACCCAGGTCGTGGGTGATGTAGAGGAGGGAGAGCCCCTTTTCCCGCTGTAGCCGGCGGAACAGGTTGAGTATCTGGACCTGGATGGTGACATCGAGGGCCGTGGTGGGCTCGTCCGCAATGAGCAGGGCAGGGTCGCATGCCAAAGCCATGGCGATCATCACCCTCTGCAGCTGGCCGCCGCTCAGCTGGTGAGGGTAGTCCCGCAGGCGCTCGGACGGGGAGGGAATACCTACGTCCCGAAGCAGGTCGATGCATCGAGTCTCGAGCTCTTTGTCTTCCATGCTGCGGTGGGCCAGGACGGCTTCTCGAATCTGGTCCCCGATCCGGAAGACGGGGTTCAGAGAGGTCATGGGCTCCTGAAAGACCATGGCCAGGTGATTGCCGCGGATGGACCGAAGAGCTTCCCGGTCTATGCGGAGAAGGTCTTCTCCCTGAAAAAGAACGCGCCCGTGGGGAACCTCCGCCGGAGGGACAGGCAGGATGCCCAGAATGGAGAGGGCGGACACGGTCTTGCCGCAGCCGGATTCCCCCACGATGCACACCGTCTCGCCCGAGAACACCTCGTAGCTCACGCCTTCGAGGGCATGAGCTATGCTGTGCCGTCCACGGAAAAGGACGTTAAGTTCCTGTATGGAAAGAAGCGGTTTGCTCATCTCTGCCTCAGCTTGGGGTTCAGCACATCCCTCAGGCCCTCTCCGAACAGGTTGAACGAGAGCACTACGATAAGGATGGCCGTTCCGGGCGCAAAGGTCAGCCAGGGTGCATCGAAAATGAACCGCTTTCCGTCCGACAGGATGTTGCCCCAGGTGGCGTGGGGCGGAGGTACGCCGAAGCCCAGAAAGCTCAACCCGGCTTCGGTGAGAATGGCCGTGGCAATGCCTATGGTGGCCGAGACCAGTACCGGAGCCACGGCGTTGGGGATCATGTGCCGAAAGATGATCCGCCAGTCGCCGACTCCCAATGCTCGCGCCGCAGTCACAAAATCCTGTTCCCGTAGCGAGAGGAACTCGGCGCGTACGAACCGGGCCGCACCCATCCAGCTGGTGAGCCCGATGACGATCATAATGTTGTAGATACTCGCCGGGAGCAGCGCCACCACCGTGAGGATGAGAAAGAAGCTCGGAAAGCAGAGCATGATGTCCACGAAGCGCATGATCAGGGTGTCCAGGGAGACCCCTGCAAAGGGGATTCTCAGGGACGTTCTGGAGACCAGCGTCATCCAGACCACGGCTGCGGCCAAAAGCGCTATGGCGATTCCTGCGGAGCCGGCCACGGCGAATACAACCCCGGCTCCTCCGGCGAAAACGACCAGGAAATGGTCCGTTCGAAGCCTCAGGTTACCGAAGTACCCTGCGATCCCACCCATGGCGATTCCGATGAGAACCGAGATGCCCACGGCCACGAAGCCCACCGTAAGCGAGACCCAGGATCCCTGGAGCATGCGGGCGAAAACATCCCGGCCGAGGTCGTCCGTTCCCAAGAGGTAAATACCCAGGACCGGTGTCTCTTCAGGGATGAGGACGCTGGTGTGGGGGGTGGAGAGCGGCGGGCGGAGCTTTTCCTGGAGCCTAAC
>CAZQCK010000004.1:0-51821 GCA_964591925.1 uncultured Desulfobacterales bacterium | reverse complement strand
TCCAGAAGCGGGTCCACGCCGGAGGTGAGAATTAGGCCGGCAACCGCCACCAGGAAGAACACCACGAATACCGCCAGCCCCAGGAGCGCGAGACCGTTTTCCCGGAGGCGGTCCCATGCCTCCTGCATACGTGTCTGCTGCGGGGCCTCGGGTGCCTGAAAGGTCGTGCCGGCCAAGGCGGCGCCGTGTTCAATGGAATCCGGCATTCGGAGGTATCCTTTCTTTACAGCCGTATGCGAGGGTCTACGACCATGTAGAGCACGTCTGAGATGAACGTCCCTGCGAGCACGAGCACCGCGGAGAGAAAGTTCACCGTGAGGATCACGGGGTAGTCACGCGCCAGTATTGCTTCGTAGGCCATTCTACCCATGCCGGGCCAGGAAAAGATGGACTCTATGATGACCGATCCGCCGATGAGGCCCGGAAGGATCAGACCGAACATGGTGACAAAGGGGAGCAGGGCGTTTCTGAGGGCGTGGCGATAGTGGACCTGTTCTTCGGGGAGGCCCTTGGCCCGGGCCGTGCGCACGTAGTCCCGGCCCTCCACCTCGAGCATCTGGCTGCGGACGTATCGGCTGAGAATGGCGATGCCGCCCGAGGCGCCCAGCACTGAGGGTAGCAACAGGTGCCACACCCGGTCCATGAGCATGCGGGGTGTGGAGGCGTCGGCCAGGCCGAAGGTCTCCATTCCGATCACCGGCACATGGAGCCGGCTGACCACGAGAATGATGAGAATGTAGGCGAAGAAAAAGCCCGGAATGGAGATCAGCAGATAGGAGAGCAAGGTGGCCGTGCGGTCGTATAGCCCTCCCCGCCGAATGGCCGAGCGGATCCCCACCGGGAAGGAGAGGGTCCAGGTGATGAGGGTCCCCACGATGAACAGGGGAAGACTGTTTAGAAAACGCTCCCAGATCTTGAGAAGCACCGGCTGGTTGTCCTTCCAGGAGACCAGGTCACCCGTGAACAGGTTGCGGTAGAAGTGGGTGTACTGGGCGTGGAGCGGTTCGTCCAGGTGAAAGGCCTTGCGAAAGCGTTCCACCATTTCAGGTGTGAATTTGGGATTGAGCGGGTCCACCTGGCTGGGTTCACCGGGGGCCAGATGAATGATCAGAAAGCTCAGTACGGAGACGAAAAACAGGGTGATTGCTTTTTGAATGACGCTTCGGCCTATGAAGGAGACCATATGTGCACCCCGCTTGTCACTGCGCCGCGAAGTCGGGCGCCTTGGGCAGCTTGATCCAGCGGTTGAAGTCGAACATAAAGTTGCCCGTGCGGGTGGGCTTGATCGGGCGGTAGCGAGTGCTCCCGTCCTCATCCCGTTCCCGGATCACGATCCGCTTGTCCAGCACGGCCGTCCATTTGCCCACGTATAGAAAGGTGTAGGGTTGGTCTTGCGCTATGATTTCATGGAGGCGGTGGCAGTAGGCGACCTGCTGATCGTGGTTGTATTCTCGCCGAATCTTGATAATGAGATCATCGGCCTCGGGGTTTTGGTATCCGACGAAGTTGAGCTGGTTGGGGCCGGACTGGCTGGAGTGCCAGATCTGGAACAGGTCGGGCTCGATTCCCATGCTCCAGCCGAGCACCAGCGCGTCGAAGTCGGCCCGATCCACGCGTTCCTGAATGAACACGGACCACTCCAGGAGGTCGGTGCGCACGTCCACGCCCAGCTGCCGCCAAGCATCCTGGGCGATGGCCAGGATGGCCTTTCGAATGTCGTTGCCGCTGTTGGTGATCAGTGTGAACTGGAGAGGCTTGCCGTCTTTTTCCAGCCTGCCTTGGGCGTTGCGTTTCCAGCCGGCCTCCTCGAGAAGCTCAAGGGCCGCTTCCGGATCGTACGGGAGAGGTTTAATGCCAGGGTTGTAAAAGTCGGTCTGTTTCACAAAGGGGCCGGTGATCCGCTCGCCCTGCCCGTGCAGCAGGTAACGGATGATTTTGTCCACGTCGAGGGCCATGCCCAGGGCCCTTCGCACCCTGGGGTCGTCAAAGGGCTCCCGGCGGGTGTTGTAGCCGATATACGAGTAGCCGAAGCTCAGTCCGGAAAAGCTCTGAAAACGCGGATCCTCTTTGAGCCGCTCCACTTGGTGGGGCTGGACGCTGTAAGAGTCCAGGGTCCCGGCATAGAACTCCATCTCCTGCGTCAGCAGGTCCGGAATGATCCGGTAGACATAGCGGTGGTAGTTGGGCGCTCCCTCCCAGTAGGCCTCGAAGCGGTCCAGAATAATATGCTGGTCCGAGGCCCACTTTTGGAACCGAAAGGGGCCGCAGCCCACCGGGTTCCGGCTGAACCGGCTCTGGCGCATGCCAAAGGCCTTCGGATCCTTGCCTCGTTCGAGAGCCTCGGCCTCGAGTGCCTCACGGTTGAGCAGGTGCTCCGGCAGGATCCCCATGGCCCATGTGCCCAGGGCCGGCGAGTAGAGTCGTTTGTAAACCACCCGGACCGTCAGAGGGTCGACCACCTCCACCCGTTTTACAGGCTCGTAATCCGAGGCGCGGGGAGAGAGGTTGTCCGGATTCATGATCGCTTCATAAGTAAACTGGACATCCCGGGCGTCGAGGACGTGTCCGTCGTGAAACCGTACGTCGGGCCGAAGATGAAAGGTGATCACGGGATTGTGCTCAAAGGCGGGCAGGAGATCCCGTGCCAGGGAGGCCGGTTTGGGCAGGGAAAGGGCTGCATCCTCATCCAGCACGTCCACGTGCTCCGTGGCGGAGAACGAGGTGAAGTAGGTCTCTCCAAGGATTCGAGAGAGACGGTCAAAAAGGTGCTGGTCAACCCGCTTCAGGGTGAGTCGAATCCTCGGTGGATCATGCACACGAAGGCGGAGCGCTGCCGGCTTTTTATCGGATCCCTGAACGGACACGGTTTCGACGCGTTGCTCCGAAGGCAGGACTTCCACGCGTTGAATGTTGTCCAGGGTTTTGCGGGTTTCTGCGTCCACCGGAATCTTTCCGGCGGCTGCGCGCTCGATCAAACCGGCCACGTCGTCCGCATCCCCGCTCGTTGCACCGGGGGGCGTCAGCCGGTCGTTCACTCGGAACAATGCGACCTCGTGGATCTTCCAGGACTCGGCCAGGCGTCCTCGAAAGCTGAGGTCGCGGTCGCGGTCGATGAGTCCCTCAAAGACCAGGTTTTCGATTTCGCTGCTGGCGGAGTCCGCCGAGAGAATGGGGTTCAGAACGCTGGCGTCGCCGATGGAGCCGGTTATGTAATCGTCCAGCCGCCGGGGGTTGCCGCGTGTCTGCTCATCATAGGTGGGGACCCAGAAGTAGGACTGGAGCAGAAACACTATCACAACCAGCGGTGCTATGATGAGGAGTCTGCGGGCGGTCATAGAGTCGTTCGCATGGGGTTTATGGTTTTCGGTGTCTACAGCCGGCACAGGGGCCTGGGTGAGGGAGTAGTTTAGCAGAAACCGATTTCGATGCAATTGGGAAACAAAGACAACCCCTTTTGCCCTGAGAGGAGGGCGTGTTAGGGTATTCGTAGAAAGGAGAGCCCATGTTCGAGGTTTTGGAGAGTGCGCGGTTCGTGGTCCGCGAAAGCAGGTGGGTACGAATCGAACCCGGGGCTGTGTCCGCTTTTGCCGAACGACTTGTATTCGAAAAGGCCGTTCCTCCGGCCTGGGACGTGGTGCATCATTACAGCGGCGGCCCGGAGGAAGTGGCGGCTTACATACTTGTGCTGGACACCATCAACTTCTGCTTCTGGCCGGCGGCTGGAGAAGAATCCTGGAGCGTGCAGATCGGCGGAGAACGAGTCTCCGGGTACAACGGGCTCGCTGCGTCCCTGAAGCAGGCCCTGGATTCGGGGGTACCAATGACCGACGCGGACTTCCTGGCGGACCTGTCTGCGAAGGACCTCAGGCGTGTGCTCGGAGGGCGGGGCCGGCTTCAGCTCATGGAGGAGCGGGCAAAGGCCCTTAGGGAACTCGGGCGCACGTTGCGGCTTCACTACGAGGGAAAGGCGCACCGGCTGGTGGAAGCCCCCCGGGGTTGGGCGGGGGACCTGGCCAGGCTCCTGGCGAACAGATGTGCGTCTTTTCGGGACGTTGCGGCCTACCGGAACCGCGCCGTTTATTTCTACAAGCGGGGGCAGATCGTGGCCGCGGACCTGCACGGCGCTCTCGGCGGCAAGGGCCGGGGGGCGTTCCATGATCTCCACGGCCTCACCGCCTTTGCGGATTACAAGCTGCCGCAGGTTCTCCGCGATCTCGGCATCCTGGTCTACGAAGATCCCCTGGCGGGCAAGGTGGACCGGATGGAGCCGCTCCATGCAGGCGGCCCCGAGGAGGTGGAGATCCGCGCCAACACCATCATGGCGGTGGAGATGATTCGAGAGGCTTTATCCGCCGGGGCAAGGGCACTGAGGTCCTTTGAGATCGACGGCCTTTTGTGGCACATGGGACAGCAGGAGCTCCATCGATCGCGTCCATACCACCGCGTGAGGACGATTTTCTACTGACACCTCTCAGCATGTGCCATAAAAGGGTTTTAAATTGCAGCATTTTTCGGGAACAAGGGGATTCATGCAAAGAGTGATCTCCAAACCGGCCTCTTTGAATGGTAAGCTTTTGATATATTAGCTGTTTTTCAGCAGGCTGCAATTAGAAACGCTGAATTCAGCTGTCAGAAGGGCAGGAAAACCTTGGGGGTTTTGGTAGTGGTCCCGATCTTGCATTGCTCTATAAGAAGAACGCGTCTTGGACGTGGCGCTCTTTTACTACAGGCGCAGGGCTCGTGGCATGGTCAACAGCCTTGCGGAAAATGGATGGTTTTATGGATGTAACCTCCAGGAGCCGTCACAAGATTCTTGTGGTGGACGACGATCCGTCGGTGTGCAGACTTTTGGCCGGGGCCTTGGAGGTCGAGGGCTACGTAGCGGAGACCTGTCATAATCCAGACCAAGCACTAAGCATGGCACGTACCCGATCCTTCGGGCTGGTTTTCGTAGACATCCGCCTCCCGGGTATGAGCGGTCTGGATCTGGCCGCCCGGCTCAGGGCGGAGGACCCGGAGCGGGAGGTGGTGTTCATTACGGGGTTCGGCAGTTATGACAGCGTTCTTCGTGCCATCAAGATCGGAGCCTATGATTATCTCAGAAAACCCTTTAACCTGAGCGAGCTCAACCTGTGCCTGCGGCGTTATCAGGAACGCCGGGAGCTCAAGGACCAGGTGCGGTCCGCCGAACGCCGCTACTATGATCTGGTTCAGAACATTCCCATGGTGATCTGGATTCTACGCAGGGACATGGATCTCGATTTTGTCAACGACGCCTGCGGTATGCTCCTGGGCTACACGCCGGAGGCGGCCCTGGAGGAGTCGGGGTGGTTCCTCGAAAGGGTGCACCCGGCGGACAGGTCCAGGGTCCGGGGGCTCTTGCGCTCGGCTTTTGAAGCGGGCGCTCCGCCATTCTCGGCGGAGTGCAGGCTGCTCCATCGAAGGGGACGCCAGATCCATGTGCTGCTCAAGTCCCTGCCTCAGGAGCAGACGATCAAGAGCGGGACGCGGGACCGGCTGGAAGGCGTCATGGTGGACATCACCGACCGGGTGCTGCTGGAAAAGGCGATGGTGCACAGGGAAAAGCTCAAGACCCTGGGGGCCGTCTCTGCAGAGGTGGCCCATGAGATCCGAAATCCGCTGGTCTCCATCGGCGGGTTTGCACGACGACTTCAGCAGAAGCAGCCGGAGCTGACCGAGGGGGCCATCATCCTGAAGGAATCCAGGCGGCTGGAACGTATACTGGACCGCATTCGGGATTATCTGAAGCCGGTGGAAATCCGCCCCAGGGCTTGCTCTGTGAACGATGTGATTCGGACTTCCATGGAGCTCCTGCTGCGTGATTTCGAGGTAGGCCGGACGGACTGTATCCTGGAGCTGGATGAATCGCTTCCCGAGATCGAAACGGATCCGGACGCCCTCGCAGAGGTGCTGGTCAACCTCTCGCGCAGTGCGATCGAGGCCATGGACTGGGGGGAGGCGTTCACGGTTCAGAGCTCGGAGAGTGATTGCAACATCCAGGTGGCCCTGCGCAATCGTGTTCCCGAGACCCGGTTGAAGAACCTGGAAGCCCTGCTGCTCCCCTTTGAGGAAGGCGGAGAAGTCCGTGGCTTTTCCCATTGTCACAAGATGTTGCGCGACATGGGCGGGTTGCTGGGCTGCGATCGCGAGGGAGAGGAGATGCTGTTCACAGTGTCCCTGCCCAAACAGAGAAGCATTGACCAGGTCTCTGTGGAAGCTGAAGAGGCCGGTGAGCCGCGGACCTCCTCCCCTGTTCCGTGAGGACCGCAGCTGTGCCGGGCCGGCGCAAAAAATGCTCCCGGGTATGGGGAGGGCTACGTGCCCATATCCCAGGAAGAGAGGTACTTTTCCTGTTCGGGCGTCAGTCGATCGATGGTGACGCCCATGGATGCAAGCTTGAGGCGTGCGATCTCCCGGTCCAGGTGTGCCGGAACCGGGTAGACACGCTTCTCCAGGCTGCCGTGTTCCGCGGTCATGTACTCGGCTGAAAGCGCCTGATTGGCAAAGCTCATGTCCATGACGCTCGAGGGATGCCCCTCGGCTGCGGCCAGGTTGATGAGCCGTCCTTCGCCCAGCACATATACCCGTTTTCCATCTTCCAGGGTGAACTCCTCCACAAAGGGTCGAATCTCCCGGCGCGCCGTGGAGGCCTCGCTGAGCCCGGGAAGGTCCAGTTCCACGTCGAAGTGGCCGGAGTTGGCCACAATGGCTCCGTTCTTCATACTCAGGAAGTGCTCCCTGCGGATCACATTGATGTCCCCGGTAAGGGTGCAGAAAAAGTCTCCTATGGGGGCGGCCTCAGCTATGGGCATGACCCGGTAGCCGTCCATGACTGCCTCCAGTGCCCGGAGCGGATCCACCTCGCAGACGATGATGTTGGCGCCGTGCCCCTTCGCGCGCATGGCCACGCCGCGACCGCACCACCCGTATCCGCTCACCACGAAGTTGCTGCCCGCCAGGAGCCGGTTGGTGGCCCGCAGTATTCCGTCCACCGTGCTCTGTCCCGTTCCGTACCGGTTGTCGAAGAGATGCTTGGTGTCCGCATCGTTCACCGAGACAATAGGGAACTGCAGTATATCGTCCTTTTCCATGCTGCGAAGCCGGATCACCCCTGTGGTGGTTTCCTCGGTTCCACCGAGAACCCCCTTGATCAAGGTGTCGCGTTCTTCCGTGGGAAGCTCTTTGGCCCATGCCGCCACGCCGGGATCCAGGTCGTCCCAGCGGTTCAGAGCGATAAAGTGGAGTGAGCTCACCAAGTCCGCTCCGTCGTCCATGGTCAGCTGGGGACGGTGTTTGAGCGCGGAGAGGATGTGATCGTAATAGGTGGCGTGGTCTTCACCCTTGATGGCGAAGACGGGGATCTCGTTGTCGGCCACCAGGGCTGCGGCCACATCGTCCTGGGTGGAGAGGGGATTGGAGGCACAAGCCGCCACCTCCGCTCCTCCGGCCTGGAGTGTGCGGAGCAACAGGGCGGTCTCTGTTGTGATGTGAAGGCATGCGGAGACACGCACGCCCTGGAGGGGACGCTCCCGGGTGAAGCGCTCTCGAATCAGCTCGAGCACGGGGGCGCTCATGCCGGCCCACTCGATGCGAAGACGGCCTTGCCCGGCCAGGTTGATGTCACGAATGTCATAGTCCATGGGTTACCTCGACAAAGTTGGAGGTTTGGTTCGACGCAGAGATGGACGAAAAGGACCGTCTCTGAACGGATGCTATTTCACGGCGCGCTTGAGATCTTCGACGAGATCCGTCTTCTCCCAGGAGAGCTCCGGCAATTCCCGTCCGAAGTGACCGTAGTTGCACGTCTTTCGGTAAATGGGGCGCAGCAGATCCAGCCGCTCGATAATCGCCGCCGGCCGCAGGTCGAACATGTTCTTCACGATTTCCGTCAGCTCCCGGCTGGGCACCACCCCTGTGCCGTAAGCGCCCGCCGTGATGCTCACCGGCTGGGCCCGGCCGATAGTGTATGCGACCTGGAGCTCACATGTTTCGGCCAGCCCGGCGGCCACTAAGTTCTTGACGATGTAGCGGCACATGTAGGACGCGCTTCGGTCCACTTTGGATGGGTCCTTGCCGGAGAACGCACCTCCCCCGTGGTAACCGAAACCCCCGTATGTGTCCATGATGATCTTGCGGCCGGTGAGCCCGCAGTCTCCCATGGGGCCGCCCACCACGAATCTGCCGGTGGTGTTGATGAAGATGTTAGTGGATTCCTGAAGCATGTATTCGGGAACCACCTTTTTGATGACTTCCTCTATGATCGCCTCCCTGAGTGTGTCGTAGTCCACGTCGGGGCTGTGTTGAGCGGCGATGACCACGGTATGCGCGTTGTCGGGCTTGCCGTCTTTATACTCCACCGTGACCTGGGATTTACCGTCCGGCCTCAGCCAGGGAAGCTTGCCCGACTTGCGCACGTGCGCAAGTCGCTGGGTGAGGCCGTGGGCCAGATAGATGGGCATGGGCATGAATGTGGGAGTGTCCTTGCGGGCGTATCCGAACATGAGCCCCTGGTCGCCTGCTCCCTGCTCCTTGAAGAGTCCTTCCCCGTTGACGCCTTGAGCAATGTCCGGGGACTGCTTGTCGATGGATGAGAGCACGGCGCAGGTTTCCCAATCGAATCCCATGGAGGAATTTTTGTAGCCGATGTCCCGGATGGTCTGACGGACCACCTCGGGCATGTCCACATATGCGGAGGTGGTGATCTCTCCCGCAATGATCGCCATGCCCGTGGTGACCAGGGTCTCGCAGGCCACGCGGGATGTTCTGTCCTGCTCCAGGAGGGAGTCCAGGATTCGGTCGGAAATCTGGTCCGCCACCTTGTCCGGATGGCCCTCGGTGACGGATTCTGATGTGAAGAGGAAATTATCGATTTTCATGGGTTGCTCCTTTCCAGGTCGGCTTTTGCTTCGATTATTGGGGAGAGCGGAGCTTCGGGCTTCCGTTCTCGATTCCGGGGCGACGCTCAGGCGTCAGGGTGTCTCGCATCGAAGGACGCGGTTGTCGATTAGCCTTGTCTTGCCCACGAACACCGCCAGGGCGAGGAGGGTCTCCTCTTCTATGCCCTCAAGTTCCTCCAGGGTGGCCGGGTGGCAGAGACTTACGTATTCGATTCGGGTGGGGGCGGCCCGCAGTATGTGCGCCTCCACGGCCGATTTTACGGCGTCTGCATTTCGCTCACCCGAGTTCACCATATCCTGGGCCAGGTCCAGGGATTGGTGCAAACAAAGGGCGGTTGCTCGCTCTTCTGAAGACAGGTAAGTGTTTCGAGAGCTCATGGCGAGTCCGTCCGGCTCGCGGACCGTGGGTACGCCCACCACGTTGATGTCCATGTTCAGGTCCTGCACCATCCGGCTGATCACTGTGAGCTGCTGATAGTCCTTCTGGCCGAACACGGCCAAGTTCGGCTTGACGATGTGAAAGAGCTTGGCCACTACCGTGGTTACGCCATCGAAGTGTCCCGGCCGATTAGGCCCGCACAGGTTTCGGGTCAGATTCGCCACGTGGACCGTCGTCTGGAATCCCTCCGGGTACATGTCTTCCGCAGAGGGTGTGAAGATGTGGTCCACGCCCACTTCGCCGGCCAGGGCCAGGTCTCTCTCCAAGTCGCGCGGGTAAGCGTCCAGGTCCTCGTTTCGGCCGAACTGGGTAGGGTTCACAAACAGGCTGACAACGACCAGATCCGCGATGTTTTTCGCTACCCGCATCAGCTCCAGGTGACCTTCGTGGAAAAACCCCATGGTAGGCACGAGACCGATGCTTCTTCCGGACAGTCGAATCTGTTCGCTGAGGGACTGCATCTCGTCGATGTGATGAACGAGGTTGACGTTCATGATCACCTTTTCCGTGGGGCTCTAAGGAATGCGATTTCAGGGGGCTGGGCGTTCCTTATGCCATAGTCAATCCTGCGCGAGCAGTGTCGGTCCACCTCAAGGGTTCGATTTCATGGGCACGTAATACTGGGTTCCTGATTTCATTTCCTGAATCCTCTCGACGAGGTCTTCGAAATCCTCCGGCACATGCACGAAGTCTATTTCTGAGGCGTTCACCACGAGGAGGGGCGCTTCGTTGTAATGAAAGAAGAACTCGTTGAATGACCTGTTGATTTCCTCCAGGTATTTGGATGCGACGCCACGCTCATATTTGCGTCCTCGCCTTCGAATGCGATCCATCAGTACGTCGGTTCGAGCCTGAAGAAAAATCACCAGGTCAGGCTGAGGCATTCGGCCCTTGAGCATTCGATAGAGCTGGTCATAGAGCCGGAACTCCTTTTCGGCCAGATTGGTCCTGGCAAAGATTCGGTCCTTGTCAAACAGGTAGTCCGTGACGATCACGCGGTTGAACAGGCCGATTTGGCCGATTTCCCGGGAGCGTTGATACCTTCGAAGGAGAAAGAAGATCTGGGTCTGAAATCCGTACTTCCGTGGATCCCGGTAGAAATCGGCCAGAAAGGGGTTCTCTTCTATATCTTCCAGCAGGGTCTCGCCGTTCAGCTTGTCAGCCAGCATTCGGGCCAGGCTGGTCTTGCCTACGCCCAGAGGGCCCTCGATAACGATGTGATTGTGGGGGCTCGTTGGTTGCATGGCCGGCCTGGTGCTCGTCTGGGACGGGATGGTCCGAATTTCGAAAAACTTCAGTCTACTATCACCCGCCTTACAGTTTGTCAAGATTGACGCAGTATTTGCTCAACCGCCGTCCCGTTCGTCTTCTGCAGGTGGGAGAGGGTGTCGCTGAGTCGAATGAACTCCTCAATGGTCAGAGTCTCGGCACGCCGAGCAGGCTCGATGGCGCAACCTGCCATCGCCTGCCTCACATCGTTGCGGTCGAGGGCGGGGAAGGCGGCCGACAGCGCATTTTGAAGCGTCTTTCTGCGATGTCCGAAAGCGCCCTTCACCACACGCTGAAACCACGCCTCGTCAACCGGCCTGGAGGGATGCGGCGAGTCGAAGTCCAGCTCTATAACGGCGGACTCCACTCGAGGGCGCGGGTGGAAGGAAGCCTTCCCCACCCGGAGCAGGCCGCGAACCCGGGAATGCAACCCCACGAGGACGGTGAGCGCACCATAAGTGCGGTTGCCAGGGGATGAGGCGAGTCTATCCGCCACCTCTTTCTGAAACATGAGGACGGCCCGGTGAATCCGGCTGCGATACCGGATCAATCGCTCGATCACCGGGGTGCTGATGTTGTAGGGAAGGTTGCCGATCACATGGATCCGACTGGAAGAAAGCCGGTCCAGAAGGTCGGAGTCGAGCCGCAAAATGTCCGCGCAGACCACGGTGACGTTGTGGACGCCCCGGGCCGAAAGCTCATCGTGAAGCCATGCGGCCAGGTCCCGGTCCTTCTCAACGGCCAGTATGCGATGCACACGGCGGGCCAGAGGAAAGGTGAGGGCCCCGCGGCCGGGCCCGATTTCCAGGACATGGTCCGAGTCTTGGAGGCCGGACCGGTCGAGGATGCCTCGAATCACTCCCGGGTCCGTCAAAAAATGCTGCCCAAAGCGCTTTCTGGGGCGATGTCCGGCTGGTTCTCTCAATGGGGTTTCCGAGACAGGGCCTTGAAGGTCCGCCGTGTCTCCCGCCAGCGGCGGATGCCTTGGAACACCTTCAGGAAAACAGGATAAAAGACCGGGGCCACAAGGAGACCCATAATGAGACCGCCGAGAAGGAACGCGGAGAGGATGGACCCGCCCGCTCCGAGGATCGCCCTTACCAGGGTCAAGCCTTCCTCCCCGTGCTGAATGGCCGCCATGACCGAGGAGAACCCGCGGTTTTGTTCGGAGAGTCCCAGGATGGCTGCACCGATCCGGTAGTTCAGGGAGTAGATTAAGTACCAGTTGAGCGGGTTGCTGATCCATGTGCCCAGAGCCGCCGTAATCTTGCTGCCGCCGAACACCAGAGCCAGAAAGATCGCCAGGGCGGTCTGAAAGGGTACAATGGGCAAGAGACCGGAAAAGACGCCCAGGGCGATACCCAGGGCGAGGTCGTGGGGGTCGCCTTTGAGACGAATGAATCTCCAGTAGTAGTATCGAAGCTGCCTGTTGAATTTCACGTTTGAAAGCTTTCCGGCCCGCATTCCGGGGAGAGATCGTCTATGGGGTAGCGCGAGCGTACGTCGGTGAATGGATCCGCCTGCTCTCCGTTTGCCAGTCGATAGAGCCCTGCTTCGGCGATCATGGCCCCGTTGTCCGTGCACAGGGATGGACGCGGCCAGTAGGCCCGCATGCCTCGGGATATGGCCTCTTCCTGGACCCGTTTTCTGAGGGCCCCGTTGCAGGCCACACCGCCCGCCATGACCACCTCGCGGATCCCGGATTGCTCCGCGGCCCGAAACAGCTTGGCTGTGAGGATGTCAATGACGGCTTCCTGGAATGATGCGGCAATATCCTGCACCCGTATTTGCGCGTTTTCCTCGGGGTTTTTTCCCCAGCTCTCCACAAAGAGGCTTACAGCCGTTTTCAGGCCGCTGAAGCTGAAGTCCAGGGAGTCCCGTTCCATCATAGGCCGGGGAAAGGCGATTCGGCCTCCGTCGCCCTTCGCAGCCAGCGTTTCTATGATCGCCCCCCCCGGATATCCCAGCCCCAGAAGCTTGGCCACCTTGTCAAAGGCCTCGCCTGCGGCGTCGTCGAGGGTCTGTCCCAGGGTTCGGTAGGCTCCGGGCCGCTCAACCCGGTATAGACTGGTATGTCCGCCGGAGACCGTAAGGACGACGAAAGGGAAAGGTGGGACCTCTTCCTCCAGCAGGATGGAGAGGACGTGTCCTTCCAGGTGGTTTACGCCTACAACGGGCAGCCCGCGCACCCAGGCCAGCCCCCGGGCATAGTGTAGGCCTACGAGAAGAGACCCTACCAGGCCGGGCCCGATGGTGACGGTCACAGCGTCCAGGCCCGCCGCCTCCACATCTGCATCGCCCAGTGCCTTGTCCACGACCGGCACGATATTGCGGATGTGCTCGCGGGAGGCGAGCTCGGGAACCACGCCTCCATATGGATGGTGCAGCCGAATTTGGGAGTTGACCACACTGGAAAGGATGCCCTGTCGATCGGAAACGACCGCTGCCGAGGTGTCATCACAGGAGGTGTCTATGCCGAGAACTATCATTTATCGTTTCAATTTCTTCTTGAGCTTGCTCCATTTTCCTTCTTCCAGGATTTCGAGCAAGATGACCGTGATGTTGTCCCCTCCTCCCCCGCGGTTCGCTTCGTCGATCAGTATGTCCGCCTTACGCTCGAGAGAGGTGGAAAAATCGTCAAGGACCATGCCCACGGCCCGTTCGTTCATATAGTTGGTCAAGCCGTCCGAGCACATAAGGATGAGATCTCCCTTTTCCGGTCGAATGGGCGTGATAAACACATCCACTCTCTTGTGCTGTCCCATGACGCGCGTGAGAAGGTTTTTCATGTTCGGGTGCGTGGACCCCATGTTGTCGGTCAGGCCCATGGCCCGTTGTTCCGCTTCCACGGAGTGTTCCTGGGAGACCTGTACGAGTCGTCCCTGATCGAGCAGGTAAGTCCGGCTGTCCCCCACGTTTGCAGCCCAGATACGATCTTTCTCCACCAAAAGGGCGGACAGGGTGGAGCCCATTCGGTGATACTCGGGTTTTTTCTGCGCCTCATGAATGATGATGTTGGTGAGCGAAATGGAGTTGAGCAAGTGCTTGGCCGACTCTGAAATATCCTTGTTGATGGGCTCGAGAAAAGAAGGCGGTCTGTTGGTTTTGACCTTTTGCCAATAATCGGCCATGGTTTCAACGACCATTCGACTCGCCACATCTCCGGCCTTGTGCCCTCCCATGCCGTCGGCGACGATGAACAGGCCTAGATCAGGTTCCATGAAAAGGCTGTCCTCATTGACTTTGCGTTTGCGCCCGATGTGAGTTTTGCCTGCGACCTGTATGTTCATGGCGTCGAGGTGCAATCTTTCATGCCGCACTGCTGTTGTGTTTTCTCTGTATTTCCTGCAGCTTAGCCAAGATTTTCTTCAAGTGTTCAGACAATTGACCGGCCTTCTGGTAACGTTGCTCCACATCCTTTTCCAAGGCCTTGTCGATTATTCTTTCCACCACGGGGGGGACTTTCGAGTTGATCGACCGGGGGGGCGGATGATGCTCCCGGGCAATCTGGTACATGAGCGAGGTCATGTCCTCTCCTCGAAAAGGCTTTTGTCCGGTCAACATCTCGTAAAGCACGACACCCAGGGAGAAGATG
Source organism: uncultured Desulfobacterales bacterium (assembly GCA_964591925.1). Lineage (GTDB taxonomy): Bacteria > Desulfobacterota > DSM-4660 > Desulfatiglandales > HGW-15 > JAIPEI01. The sequence continues at coordinate 37,600 of CAZQCK010000004.1, read as the reverse complement.
TCCGAACGGCCGTCCACCTTTTTGCCTGCCACCTGTTCCGGCGACATGTAGGAGGGGGTTCCCAGGACCACGCCGGTTTTCGTCTTTGAAGAAGACGTGATTCGAGCAATGCCGAAGTCCGTGACCTTGACCGTGTTCGTGCCCTTGAGCCGCATGATATTGGCGGGCTTGATATCCCGGTGCACAACGCCTTTTTCGTGTGCGTAGCTCAACGCGTCCCCTACTTGGGAGACAATGGAGAGCGCCTGCATCATGGGAAGGGGTTTTCCCTGCTTGACAAGGCTTTCCAGGTCCGTGCCTTCGAGAAATTCCATGGCGATGTAAGCCAGGTCGTGCTCCTCACCTGCATCATAGATGGTGACTATGTTCGGATGCGTAAGCAGGCCGGCGGATTCCGCCTCCCGAAAGAAGCGCTCCTTCATCTCTTCCACCATCTCCTCGTCAAAATCGGAGATGCGGACCGTTTTGATGGCCACGGTGCGGTGGATCTTGGGATCCTCTCCCTTGTACACGACCCCCATAGCCCCCCTGCCCAGTTCCTCGCTCACCTCATAACGGCCCAAGGTGGGTTTGGTGTCCATGCCCGAGATGGTGGTTCCGATGTCGCCCGGGTGTCCTCCTCCGCCCGCGCCGAAGATCATGGTGGCTTCGGCCCCTTTGAGCCTGGGAATGCGCTCGTCCAGGTCTTTGAAGTTCTTGCCGTCCTCCACGATCAGCTTGTAAGTGGCCAGGGCTTTGGAGAACTGGCGTTTTCGTTCGAAGTCCAACCCCAGGTTGTACAGGAGCTCACGGGCGCCTTCCTCCTCCACAGGGATCTTGCGGAATTTCTCCAGTGCCAGATCCAGCATTCCCTGTTGCTGAAAGGAGAGACCGAGCATCTTGTTCGTTTCCACGGAGTCGGCCTCCACCTTTTCTTTGGTCCTCTCCGTGATGAAGAAATGCTTGGAGATGACCAGTACGTAGCCCACGGCCAGGAGCAGCACCGCCGGGGTGATTCGAAGCCAGACATCCTGGGAGTAGAAAAGAACGATTCCGATTCCGGCGTATCCCAGGAAGAGGGCGAGGGTGGTGAGGGCCCCCATGCCGGCCCGGAGCTTGGGAAGGAAGACCATGAGAAACAGACCGAAGAGGAGAAGTGCGCCCAGCTCGACAAAGCCGATCCATCCGGGCCGCGAGAAGAACCGGTTATTAAGGATGTTGGCCACGGAGTTGGCCACGACCTCCACTCCGGAAAGCTGCCCTGATATGGGGGTCACGAACCGGTCTGCAATGCCCGGTGCCACGGGTCCGATGATCACGATTTTGTCGCGGAAGAGGGGCGTTCTAATTTCGTTTCGGAACACCTTGCTGAAGGGTGTGCGATGAAACGCCTTGTTCGGCCCCTGGTTCCAGTTGATCAAGGTGGCCATTTGGCGGCCTCGGACCGGAACCAAGGTGGAGGCCGAGGGACTGGTTCGGATTCGAATCCCCTGCCCCAGGTTCACGATGATGTCCTCGTTCGAGAGCCCCTTGAACGCCTTGGCAATGGCCATGGAAAAGGATGGAAAGAAGGTCTTTTTCAGGTAGCCTATGACGTGGACCTGGTCCCGAATGGACCCGTCCGGGTCTGAGAAGAGGTTGAGATGCCCTATGCCCGAAGCCGCCTCAGCGAAGGCGGGAAGCAGGGGTTTGACCTTGTCGAGCCAGATGACGCTTGAAAGGGCCCAGGGATCGTCCAGGCCGCGGATGTTGTGGTAGGCGTGCCGGGTCATAAAATCCGGAGTCTCGCTGTCCCGCCCGGTGCTCAAGGTGTCGAAGTAGACCGGAAGGACCACGTTGCCCGCGTCTTTCATCGCCTCGTAGAGTTTCCGGTCGTTGTCCAGGTCGTCCTCGGCCTCTGAGAGCTCCTTGTAAAAGTTGAGACCCGGGCCCTGCTGGGCCAGGCCGTAAGCCTCGTATCTTTTGCGAAGCTGCTGGACCGTCTGCAATCCCTCGGTCGTTTCGGGTTCCGGAAACAGGATATTCATGGCGATCACACGCGCGCCGGCCTTGGAAAGGTTCTGAATGCCTTGCGCTATGACGTCTCGAGGCCAGGGAAAGCGGCCCAGTTCGGACAGGTCGTCGTCCGTGATGGCCACAATTTCAATGTCCGGGTTTCGCTCCGAAGGAGCCGCGATTTTGGCCCGGAGGTCGAACGTCTTTCTCTCTATGGAATCGGTGAAGTCCAGAATGCCGGTCACGGTGATGAACACGAAAAAAACCGTAACGGCTGCACCGACCATCCAACCCGGCAGGCTGCGCTTGATTCTCATGGGTCATCCATCCCTCTCAGGGGGTCATGGCCAGGGTGGCACCAACAGACCACAGGGCCGGAAGGGCGCCACGGCTCAGGGCACGTGGATGTGTGGCTTTACGCGTTTGAGTGTTTCGGGACCGATGCCGTGTACCTTCAAAAGATCTTCCGAACGTTCGAACCCCTTTGTCCTCTCCCGGTGTTCCACCACGGCCCGGGCCAGAGCAGGTCCCACTCCGGGCAGGGCTGTTAGATCTTCGTGTGAGGCATGGTTCAACGAAACAGGCAGCCCCAGCGTCATGCGGGAAAACGCATTCATGCGCTCGATGTGAAAAGCATATTCTCCCCCCCGGCCTTGAACGAAAACAACCTTTGCTCCGGAGGGAAGTGGGGCCTCTTCGGAAAGATCCGGCGCGCCGGGGGAGGGGATGGAATCCATGGACCGAAGGATCAGATCCTGAAGCATGACCGGAGAAGTCCTGAAGGTGTAAACCCCGGGCCGATGCGCAGCCCCTCCAGCTTCAACGAAATGCGCATTATGGACGGTGTCCTGCTCAAGGTCGGCCTTCGGGGGTGCGGAACCGGCGAGCCCGAGGCTCAGAAGCACCAGAAGCAGGGCAAGGCTTGCACCGACCAGGTCACTCTTCTTCCGCATCTTCATTATCGAGCCCAAATGCCTCGTGCAGCACCCGAACAGCCAGCTCAGTGTACTTCTCCTCAATGACACAGGACACCTTGATCTCCGATGTGCTGATCATCATCACGTTGATGTTCTCGGCGGCGAGTGTCTCGAACATCTTCATGGCCACTCCCGCGTGGGCGCGCATGCCCACCCCTATCACAGAGACCTTGGCGATGTTTTCGTCACCCAGCACCTTTTCCGCGTGGATTTCTTCGGCCACCTTGCTCACGAGCTTCATGGTTTTGAAAAAGTCCGGCTTGGGAACGGTGAACGTGAGGTCTGTGAAGCCGTCCTCACTGGTGTTCTGTACGATCATGTCCACGATGATCCCTGACTCGAACACCGGCTGAAAGATGGAGGCTGCAGTGCCGGGCCGGTCCGGCACCTTTTTGATCGTCACCCGTGCCTCGTTCTTGTTGTATGCCACGCCGGAGACCAGTACCTTTTCCATGTCCTTTGTTTCGGCAACGACCATGGTTCCCCTCTCCTTGTTGAATGTAGATCGGACGTGGATGGGGACATTGAATTTTTTGGCGAACTCAACGGCCCGGATTTCCAGCACCTTGGCCCCCAGGCTGGCCATCTCCAGCATTTCCTCGTAAGAGACGATCTCCATTTTCCGCGCCTTGGGGCAGACGTTGGGGTCCGTGGTGTACACGCCGTCCACGTCGGTGAAGATTTCGCAGATGTCGGCTTGTACGGCGGCGGCCAGAGCCACGGCCGTAGTGTCCGATCCTCCACGGCCCAGGGTGGTGATGTTCCCTTTGCCGTCCAGGCCCTGAAAACCGGCGACTGCGACGATTTTATTTTTGTTGAGTTCCTCCAGTATGCGGCGGGTGTCGATATCGTGGATGTGCGCCTTACCGTAGAGTTGGTCCGTGTGGATGGCCGCCTGGAAGGCAAGCAGAGACAGGGCTTCGTAACCCAGCGACTTTATGGCCATGGCAAAAAGCGCCACAGTCGTCTGCTCGCCTGTCGCCATGAGCACATCCAGCTCCCTGGCATCCGGCTCCTCCGCCATCCGGTGGGCCAGTTGGATCAGGCTGTCAGTCTGGCCGGCCATGGCCGAGAGGACCACCACCATACGATTCCCTTCTCTATAAGATTCCAGGACACGTTCGGCCACATTTCGAATCTTTTCCACGCTTCCGACGGAAGTCCCTCCGTACTTCTGCACAATCAAAGCCATGCCGCTCCTCGTTCGGATTCTTCCGTTATAAACGCACCTGTCAGGGTCATGATCATCCGCCCATGAAAACCGCTTTATATTCATCAGTCCACATTGTGGTCCTGCTCATTCATCAGAGCCTCGATGATCTCCAGGGATCTCGAATGCCCGGCCGATAAAGAGATCCTCCTGTGGGTGGGCCCTGAAATTGCGATGATCACGGAAAGCGCCCATTCGGGAATCATATCCGGACAATGATCCGCCCACTCCACCAGAGCGACACCGTCGCCGTGGAGATATTCTTCGAGGCCCGCCGAGAGGGCCTCCTCCCATCCCGACAACCGGTAGAGGTCCATGTGGAAAAACGCAACCCTTCCTGAATACTCGTTGACCAGGGCGAATGACGGGCTGGTGATCACCGTTTCTTCGGGAACGCCCAGACCGGCTCCCACACCCTTGGCGAACCAGGTCTTCCCACTGCCCAAGCGTCCGGAAACGCCCACCACATCGCCCGGGGCCAGAACACGGCCCAGCCGCCGGCCGAAAAAAAGGGTTTCTCGAGCCGAGGTGGTCGAATATGTTATTTTTTTATTCTGCAAAGGGCAAACAAAACCTGTAAACCGGAAGGGTCCGAGCCGGCCCGGAGGATCAAAAGGAAAAATCATCCACCGGCGGGTTCCGTTTCCAGGACCACGAAGGCTGCAGCGTACTCCTGTTCGTCCGAAAGGCTCAGATACATGCCCGTGATGCCGCGCTCACGGCACAGATCCCGGCTTCTGCCATGAACCCGTAGATCGGGGCGACCTCCAGGGTGATGAAAGACCTCGATGTCACGCCAGCGTACTCCCCGCCTCATGCCCAGTCCCAGGGCCTTGGAGAAAGCCTCCTTGGCGGCGAAGCGCAAGGCAAAGGCCGAGGCGTGCCGCGGTCGCGAAAGGCAAAGGGCCTGTTCCCGGGATGTGAAGACCCGGTCCAGAAAGCGCTCGTTCCACCTTGCAAGAACGCTTTCCACTCGAGGGACGTGCACGAGGTCCACCCCTATTCCGTAAATCATGGCGGTTCACCGGAGGTCGTCATTCATTCCCCGGCCCTAAAATCCCTTGACCAGGTCGATCATCTCCCGGACGGCCCGGTCCATTCCTACGAGTACGGCCCGGGAGACGATGCTGTGCCCGATGCTGTACTCCTCTATTTGGGGAAGGCTTTGAAAGCGCTTGATGTTCCTGTAGTCCAAGCCGTGCCCCGCGCTGACACTCAGGTCCATGCCGGCAGCGTATTCAACGGCGCGTGCGATTCGCGTGAACCGCTCATCAGCCTCCTTTTCGGATCCGGCCTCTGCATAGTGCCCCGTGTGGATCTCCACTATGTCGCCTCCGGCGTTGCGGGCGGCTTCGATCTGGCTCGGCTCAGGATCCACGAAAAAACTCGTCTCAATCCCTTGCTCGCGCAATCTGTTCACAACCGTCCTGTAGCGGGCGGTATCGGATCGAACGTCGAGCCCCCCCTCGGTGGTAAGCTCCTTTCGGCGCTCCGGTACCAGGGTGACCAGGTCGGGACGAAGCTCCAGTGCGATCTCTACCATTTCCTCCACTGAAGCCATCTCCATGTTCAATCGGGTCTTGACCGTTTCACGAAGCAGCCGGAGGTCCCGGTCATGGATGTGACGCCGATCCTCGCGCAGATGGCAGATGATTCCCTCGGCTCCGGCCAGCTCGGCGATTCCGGCGGCCAGTACAGGGTCGGGTTCATGGGTGCCCCGGGCCTCTCGGACCGTAGCGACGTGGTCCACATTGACTGCCAGGCGTGCCATGCTCATTTCCTCCTTCTACTATGCATTCAGCGGGCGTTTCCATGTGAACGCCTCGTTGGGTCTTGGCAATGCGGCGTTTTCAACGAGGGCTGCTTCACCCTTGCCGTGCTCATCTCTCAGGTCTCCTCGTGTGATACCTGTTCAAGGAGGCTATCCTGGACTTCCTGCATGCGAAGGGCCTCCTGCTCGGAGGTTTCGTGGTCGTATCCGAGCAGATGAAGAAGCCCGTGGATCAGCAGCCGAAAAACCGTTTGCGGAAGGGGTTCTCCGCAGGCCCGGGACTCCGGACGGGCCGTATCCAGGGAAACCACAATGTCGCCCAACATGCCCGCGTCCGGCCCTTTGCCGGGAGGGGCGGACATAGGAAAAGCCAAAACGTTTGTAGGCCCTTCCTTTCCTCTGTAGCGGTTGTTCAGATCAGCAATTTCCGCATCATTGGTCAGAAGAATACTTAGCTCACCCTCAAGATAACCCAAGCCTTTTAAGATTTTTGTCATTTCGCGTTGTATCGTCTGGTTTTCGAGGCCCTTTATCCTCTCCATGGCGCTTATTTGTATGTCCATTCTTTACCTTCTTCTCTAGTTTCGGCTCCCCCGCCTCAGGGTATCTGATTCGCTGATGAAAGATGCCGGCCAGGGTCTTGTTAAAGCTCTTGGCGATTTGGTGGAGATCCTTGAGAGTGAGTTCACATTCATCCAGTTGGCCGTCGGAAAAGGCCTTGTTGATCATCTTGTGGACCGTCCCCTGGATTCTGGACGGCGTGGGATCGTTGATAGACCGGGAGGCCGCCTCCACCATGTCCGCCAGCATCACGAGTCCAGCTTCCTTGGTTTGCGGCTTCGGCCCTGGGTAGCGGAAATCTTCTTCCTTGACTCGAGAGGATTTACCAGTCCTTTTCTCAGCTTTTTCCTGTGCTTTTTGATAAAAATAAGTAATCAGACTGGTGCCATGATGCTGCTGAATGGTATCGATGATTTCCCGTCCCAGGCCGTGCTCCTGGGCCAGTTCCACGCCGTCCTTGACATGAGCGATCAGGACGAGGCTGCTCATGGAGGGGGCGAGCTTCTCGTGTTTGTTCTCTCCGGCCTTCTGATTCTCGATGAAATAAAGGGGCTTTTTCATCTTGCCGATGTCATGGTAGTAGGCGCAAACCTTGGCCAGGAGCGGGTTGGCGTTCACGGCCTGGGCTGTGGCTTCGACCAGATTGCTGATGATGACGCTGTGGTGGTACGTCCCAGGCGCCTGGACCAGGAGTCGGCGCAGGAGGGGTTGGTCGAGGCTGGCCAGCTCGAGAAGCTTGATGTCCGTGGTGAACCCGAAGGACATTTCGATGAGAGGCAGGAAGCCTGTGGCGATGATCGCGGCCAGAATGCCGCCTGCAAATCCCGCGCTTACGGCGATCAAGGCTTCAAAGGAGTACAGAGAGCCGTAGATCATTTCGATGCACAAGGCCAGGACGACATTGACCACGCTCACCTTGAGCCCCGCCTTGATCAGGGTGCCCCGCTCGGTACAGCGGCGTACGCCGTAGGCGGCCACAAGGCTTCCCAGAAAGAAATAGATGAACAGGGCCACCTCCCCGCCGGAGATCAGGGCGGCAAGCACCGCGATGATCAATGAAAAGCTTGTGGCAGCGGCCAGGCCTTGAAAAATGGAAAGGAGCATTCCCCCGCAAGCCACCGGCAAGGCGTAAATCAGGCTCCTAGGGCTCATGAATGCAAAGCCCCGAGCCACTTCGTCGGCCACGAATCGGTACGCCCAGGAGAATACAAAGAGGCCGAAGAGAGTGACTGCAATGAATATCAGGTCCCGCCGGTCTTCTCGAAGCCCCTTGAGTCCTCGAACACCTACCAGGTACATAACGGCGAAAAAGAGTCCGATCAGAACGGTCATGGCCGGAAACCGCCCCAACATGTCGAGGCGGTTTCTCGAGCGGAATTCCCCCGCCAGTTTTTCCAGGTGCTCCGGCCCGATCCTTTCACCTTCCCGTACCAGCATTTCGCCTTTTTTAATCTTGAAATACGTGGGCTTTACGCTGTTCCGTGCGGCTTCTTTGCGGAGCTCGGTTTCCCGCTGATTGAAGGTGGCGTTAGGCTGAAGGAGGGCGGTCGTCAACTCCACCGCGGCACGGGCCTCCACGGGAGAGCCCAATCGTTCCTTGATCTCTTCAGTCTGACTCTGCACGTAGGAGGACGCGCTTTCCATGTCATAGAATCGCTCCAGGGCCTCAACAAGGGTTTCCTCTCGGGTGTAGAGATCATGGAGGATGATACCGCCTTTTTCCGCCTGGGCAAGCAACCGATCGCCATTGGCCACTATTCCTCTGCTCAGGAGCCGGCTCAAGATGGGTACCACCGTCTGCTCCACTCCGGTGGAAAATCCGCTTTCCATGAGAAACTCGAAGAGGGATTCGTCCGGAGAAATCTCGAGAATAGCGAAAAACCGGTCCCGGAACGCCGGCATCTCTTCCTGTCCGGTCGCCGTTGCGGGTGCCGGCTCCGGCGGCGTCGGCAGATTCGCCGCCGGTTGAACAAGTTCTTCGGTTCGTTTTCGAGCGAAGGCGAATGCTTCCTTAACGCGGGTGACCAGGTCTGAGAGGGAGCTGTCGTAGTCGTAAACCGCAAGCGCCTGCCTGGCTGCCTCGGCCCGGTTTCTTTCCGTCTGTTCACGATTTTCGATCAAAAAGTCGTGACTGGCCTTGATGCTGGTTTCCGCCACATCTCCGACCTGGTAATCAGGTGCGTGGGTCAGAATGTTGGGAAAGAGAAAAAGGGCGAACAAGGCGCTCAGCAGGACAAGGAGCCCCCAGAGGAGGCGCTCGTAGGACAACCACGTAAAGTGCTCGGTGGACCTGCTACGCTGGCGGATGCCGTCCCTCTCGGCCTTGCCGGAGGGCTTGGACACGTTTGTGGGCTTCTTTTCCCCGCTGGTGCCGGATTTTTCGGCGGCGGATTTCGTGGAGGTCCAGTCTTTGTGTTTGATGGGTTTGAGCTTGTTCTTGTCTTTCATTGTCTTCCGTCCGTCCGGGTTGAGGCGAATGCTTGCCCGCCTCAACAGGGGGAGGTCAGTGTTGCATCAAGACCTCGACCGTTCTTGTTGGACCTTTTCGTATGCCTCGATGATCTCCTGCACCAGCGGATGGCGGATCACGTCCTCCCGGCCGAAGTAAAGAAATCGGATGCCTTGGATTTGGTTGAGAATGGTCCCCGCCTCGATGAGTCCGGAGTTGGTTCCGTTGGGAAGATCGGTCTGGGTGACGTCCCCTGTGATAACGGCCTTGGAGCTGAAACCGAGCCGGGTCAGGAACATCTTCATCTGTTCGGTCGTCGCGTTTTGGGCCTCGTCGAGGATCACAAAGGAATCGTTGAGCGTTCGTCCTCTCATAAACGCCAGGGGCGCCACCTCGATCACTCCCTTCCGGATCATGGTGGAGGCGTCCTCGAACTCCATCATATCGTGCAGGGCGTCGTAGAGGGGCCGGAGGTACGGATTGACTTTCTCATACAGATCGCCGGGGAGAAACCCCAAGTGCTCGCCGGCCTCCACAGCGGGTCTGGCCAAGACGACGCGTTTGATCTCGTTCCTGGCCAGGGCGGCGACTGCCATGGCCATGGCCAGGTAGGTCTTTCCGGTTCCGGCCGGCCCGATGCCGAACACGATATCGTATCTTCGGATGCTGTCAATATAATCTTTCTGGTTCACGGTCTTGGGTGTGATCACCTTTTTGCTCGAGGTGATGTACACCCGGTCCATGAAAATCTGCTTCAGGTTTGCGGATCGGTCTGCGCTCAGGATGCGGGTGGCATGCTCGATATCGCTCTCGTAGATGGGGTAGCCGCTTTGGATGAGGTCGTAGAGCTGGAGGAGGACCTTGGCTCCCAGCTCAATTTCCCAGTCCATGCCCTGGAGGAGGAATTCATTTCCTCGCACGTGGACGGTGAAACCGACCTTTTCTTCCAGCCGTTTGACGTTTCGATTGTGTTCCCCACAAAGTGCTCGGACAAGTTCCGGATCTTCGAAACTTACTTTCTTGCTTTGCGGGCCTTTTTGAAAACCTTTTTTTGTTCCCAATCCTTCCCTCTGTTGATGCCGCCATTAAAGGTTAATAAGGACGGATGGCCGGCCGGGCTTGCAGAAATGAAAAGGCCCCAAGAAAGCCTCCCCCCTGTTGGGTTTTCAAGGAAGGAAGGTGCCGGGGCTCAATGATCAGTCTCCGTGGAATTGAACGAGAATGCGGCGCTCTCTGGGACGGTTGTCGAAATCCAGGAGCACGACCTGCTGCCAGGTCCCGAGCGCGAGCATACCACCGGTAACGGGAATATGCAAAGAAGGGCCGATGAGTGCCGCGCGCACGTGACTGTACCCGTTGCCGTCCCCCCATCGTGCATCGTGCGCGTAAGGGATGGATTCAGGGGCCATCCGCTCGACAGCCCGCTTTAGGTCCTCTATCACGCCGCTCTCGTATTCAATGGTGGTCAGGGCGCCGGTGGAGCCCGGCACGAAAAGTGCGCAGAGGCCGTTGTGTACAAGGGACTCTTTCAGCAGACGCCCGACCTCGGCTGTGATGTCGACCACATCGGTTCGGGCGGTCGTGGGGAGACGAATCTCATGGGTTTCGAAGGGCATGGATGGTTTCCTTTCGAGCGGGCGGTTCCGCAGGTCGCATTGCCGGGTTTACACCACAGGTAAGGAAAACGCTAAATTCAGGTTCAGGAAACATCGCCGTATATGAAATAATAGTCCCCTTTGTTGACGTCTACGGTGAGACTGCCGCCGCGGGTTTCGGCATAGACGACCCATCCGGGCTTTTCATCGCTGCAACACTCCACCTGCGGGGAAAAGGCCCCGGTGCGCCGGTCGTACCAGCCGAGGAGCATGGGATCGGCCATGTGTTTTCGAGCCTCTTGTCTTGCCACGTCCCGGGCTTCTTCCAACGCCATGTCATCATTTCCCGGGACCGCCACCGGGTTGGGCAGCATATCCCGAGTTAATTGCGCACAACTTACCATAAGGAGTCCCCTTTCTGCAGTATTTTATGTATATACTCTACCTAAACTTGTGGTCTGCATATTTTTCCAATGGATACGCCACACTAACCACGATTTTGCTGAATGCAATGCTGAACAAGGTGCGCCCTGAATTTCAAGGAATCGCCGGTCTTGCGATTTCCTTCCGCCCGGAGTAGGGTTGACACCTCACAGTGTTAAAGAAGGAGAGAGGAGAAGGTTATGGCATCAAACGAGCCCACGCGCGAGGAGGCGTTTGATCTCCTCAAGGAGTTCAACCGCTCGGACGGTCTCATCAAGCACGCCCTGGCCGTGGAAGCGGTGATGCGGTACATGGCCCGCAAGCGTGGCGGGGACGAGGAGAAGTGGGGCGTCATCGGCCTGATCCACGATCTGGACTATGAGCAATATCCGGATGAGCATTGCACCAAAACCGAACAGATACTTCGGGAGCGGGGGTGGCCCGAGGATTACATCCGTGCCGTGGTCAGCCACGGGTGGGGGATTTGTTCGGAGGTGAAGCCCGAGTCGGAGCTGGAGAAAACCCTCTACGCCGTCGACGAGCTAACCGGCCTCGTGGTGACGACCGCCCTCGTACGGCCGTCCAAGAGCGTCATGGATCTCAAGGCCAAGTCCGTGAAAAAGAAGTGGAAGGACAAACGCTTCGCCGCCGGTGTGGACCGGTCCATCATAGAGCGGGGCGCCGGAATGCTCGAGGTGGAGCTGGGGGAGCTCATCACGGACACCATCATGGGCATGCGTGAGGTGGCTGAACAGATCGGTTTGAAGGGAGAGCCGGCCTAGAATCGAATGTTATTACAACCTGAATCGCTCAGGTATAAGCCCGCCTCAGGGAGCCTGCTGAATGAAGAAGACCATAAGAGCCGTCCTGGGGGCTTGCTTGCTGCTTTTGGCGGTTTGGCCCCGATCCGGAGCGGAGACGGGACCAGGGCAAGATCTTTCCCGCCTTGCAGGCCGGGGCGCGGTCCTGGCCGTCGGGGCGGACGGCCGGGTCCTGGCCTCCCACCATCCGGACAAGCCGCTGATTCCGGCCTCCACCCTCAAGATCATCACGGCCGCGGCCGCCCTGGAGGAGCTGGGTCCCGGCTACCGTTATGGAACCGAGTTCCGCATCACTCCGGAGTCCGATCTGGTGGTTTCGGGCCGAGGGGACCCTCACCTGGTCTCCGAGGAACTCGATCGGATTGCAGAGGCGCTTCGATCCAGGGGCCTGGTGCGGTTCCGCCATATGCTTCTGGACAACCGGTACTTCGAGTCCGGCCTCGTTCTGCACGGCACGAACCGAAGCCTCAATCCCTATGACGCCTACAACGGGGCCCTTTGCGCCAACTTCAACACAGTGTTCGTCAGGGTGGATGGGCAAGGTCGGGTTCGATCGGCGGAATCCCAGACACCACTCACCGAGCTTGCCCGAAGGGCCGCGCTGAAGAGCGGCGCAAGGGGAAGTGTGCGCATCAACCTGGCGGCCGGCCCGGAGCAGTGCGTGGTGTATGCCGGGCAACTTCTGAAGGCCTTTCTCGAGGCCAAGGGCATCGTCATGACCGGAGACGTTCGGCTGTGCGGGCAGGACCCGGAGCGTTTTCCATTGACCTATGTCCACCGGTCATCCTGGACCCTGGAGGCGCTCCTCGAAAAGATGTTTCGTTACTCGAACAACTTCATGGCCAACCAGATTTTTTTGACCCTGGGCGCATCCCGGTTCGGTCCGCCGGCCACGGCGGACAAAGCTAGACGTGCGCTGCGAAGTTTTCTGGTGAATGCGGGCATCGGGGACCTACATGTGGAAGAGGGCTCCGGTTTGAGCCGCAGAACACGCGTCTCCGCAAGGCAGATGGTTCGTGTTCTGGATCGCTTTCGTCCCCATCGAGACCTGCTTGACTGCCATGACGGGGCCTGCACCAAGACCGGGACGCTTCACGACGTCAAGTCCCTGGCAGGCTACTGGTCTCCCGGTTCCGGAGAGGACCCCGTCGCCTTCGTCATTCTATTGAACAACGGGAAGCATGGACCCGGCAGCCGTGAACGGATCTTCACGTATCTCCGGGAGCATTATCCGCCTTCCTCCGGCCCGAGGGACTCTGCCATGACTCCTTGAAGTCCTCCCGGGCGGCCCATATTCTCCACCCGGGTGTTGAGCTCTTCAAGGGGGGCGCGGGGGTTCAGGCCGTACGTTGACAGGCGCGGGCTTTTGCCTTACCTTGTTGCGGTGTCTCGTTCTCTCCGCGCCTGAATCCAGGAGTTGCCATGCATATTCGACGAATCACGTTCCTACATGATGACTACCCCACTGATGCATACTATCCCTTCAACCTGAAGACCTTTCGCCGCACGAAGCATATGGATTTTTCCACCCCCGTCACCCTGTTCGTAGGAGAGAACGGGAGTGGAAAATCCACCCTCCTGCGTGCCATTGCGAACCGCTGCGGTATACATATCTGGAAAACAATCGAGACCAGCCGTTACGAGATCAACCCCTATGAGGAACTCTTATGGCGTTTCATTGATGTCACGTGGAACGGAGAGTACGTGCACGGCTCTTTCTTTTCATCCGAGATTTTCCACGATTTCGCCAGAAACCTGGATGAGTGGGCGGCTTCGGATCCGGACACCCTGAGGTATTTCGGCGGAAAATCCCTCATGACCCAGTCTCACGGCCAGTCCTTGATGAGCTATTTCGCCGCCCGCTATCGAATAAAGGGCCTCTACCTGCTGGATGAACCCGAGACGGCCCTGTCCCCCCGCACCCAGCTGGATCTGCTCAAGCTGCTCGATGAAACCGGACAGGCCGGGCACGCCCAGTTCATAGTCGCCACGCACTCGCCCATCCTTCTGGCATGCAAGGGGGCGAAGATTTACAGTTTCGACGAGATCCCCATCCGGGAGGTGGCCTATGAGGACACTGAACACTATCAGGTCTATCGGGACTTCATGAAAGAGATGGAAAGGCAACTGGGTGAAGGTGGGACGTCCGCACCTCCATCCGGCGAATAGGTTTGGGAATAGCAGTGCCCATCCATAAACGAATTTTGAGCACTGCCAAGTTTCCAATTCAGAAAGGAGGATTTTTTGTCAAGGTCAAGGAGATCAAGAGGTGACGCGGAGGCGTACTCTCGTACGCCGCACAAGGAACCTCGCTGATCGACGATGAGATTGGCAAAAAAGACCCTTTCCGGATGGAAACCAGCCATGGAGGGCTGATCGAGTTCGATTCCGGCGCCGGCGAAGAAGCCGGCCGAGGAGGAGAGGATGCTCATGGAGGAGCAATCAACAAAACATCCGCGGACCGTGCTGCTGGTGGACGATGAGCAGATCATTGTGGAAGTGGGAGAGCAGATGCTGGAAAGATTGGGCTTCCAGGTCCTTACGGCCGGGAGCGGCCGAGAGGCCCTGGAGGTGTATGCGCGTCACCGCGACGAGATCGACCTGGTCATTCTGGACCTCAAGATGCCGGACATGAGCGGCGGGGAGACCTTTGATCGTCTCAAGCAGGTCGATGGGGACGTCCGGGTTCTGCTTTCGAGCGGATACAACATCGACGGTGAGGCGGAGGAGATTCTGGGCCGGGGATGCAACGGTTTCATTCAGAAGCCGTTCCGGCTGTCCGATTTGTCAACCACCGTCGATGCATTGATGAGAGGAGAGGGGTGAATCCTCGGGATTGATTCGGGGGTTCATACCTTTCGGTACAACGCCAGCGTATCGTTCAATGCGCGGCCCGGCGTCAACAGCTCGAGCCCGGGGAAGCGGGGCTGTATGCGGTTCAGGCCGTACACGGCGAAGATTGCGCCGGGCTTGGCTTTTTGAGCGATCAGGGCGGCGAACTCCTCCTGCATGGTGAGATAAGTGTAGAAGAGGTCGAAGTCCTCGAATGCCAGTCCTGTCGCGTCAGCGATTCTGTTGTGGAGGTCGTCTTGCGTCGAATCCCCCTCCAGCAGGTGGATGTTCCGGGGAACCGCGGTGAGCCCTTTGCGGGAAAGCTCCAGGTCGAGCTCTTGTTTCAGGCTCGAGTAATCATCCAGGATCCAGTCGTCCTTTTCCACACCCACGGACCGGCAAACCAGGTAGCTGAAGAAGACGTTGACTCTGCCGTCTGCGCATCCCATGTCCAGGAATCGTGTATTCCCGGGTAGGAGAATGTGCCGCGACACCAGCCATTCGAGGCAGTGAAGGATCTTTTTCAGCTCGCTCGACCGCCGGAAACCCAGGGATCCGGAGTCCCCCACCTGCCGTTCGTCGTAGAAACCGGCGACCGTGTCGAGCGTTTTCCACATATTCCGGGAAATCGATGCTGAGCATCGAGCCGCGCGTTCCGTGGTTTCAGAGGTGTTCAAGGTGCAGCACCTGTTTCACTCTTTCTTCGAGGAGGAAGAGGGTTTGGATCTCTTCCCCTTCACATTCGCGAAGGGGTGCGAGGGTTTCGGGGGCGATGCTTCTGGTGATTTTTTCACACAGGTAGTTGATGCAGATCACGTGCCGAGCCGTCAGCACGCAGCCATCGGGGCCCAGGAAAAAACAGCCTCCGGGGTCGAACCTCTTTGCCGGGAGGGGACGGTTCAGCAATCGATTGATGAGCAGCAAGGATCCCGTGTACCGGAGCTCAATGCCCCTTCCGCAGCAGGAGCCTCCCTCGTGAAGATCGCAGTCCCGGCAAAAGGCCTCCACGCCTGCTTCGCGCATCTTCCGGCTGGAGGCGCAGGCTGCGGCCTCGAACCTTACCAGAAGGTCCGCAACAGCCGGATCCGCCAGCAACCGGCCGCCGGCCTTTTGACGGCAACTCTCCGCCCAGGCGATCTTTTTTTCGATGGGACCGTCCAGGGATACGGGATCGCCGGAAACAGGCCGTTGTTGATCAGCCATTTTTCTTCTCCAGCTCCTGCCTTTATAAACCGCTCCAGCCCTTAGGCCGCTCGTGCACATACATAAACGCTCAATTCAGGATAAATCAAACTCAGGGCACCGGCAAGTTTCGAGTTGACGGTTTCCTAAAAGCTCTGCCGCCGCAGGCAAGGTTACAAACCCTTGAAGCCACATAGGGGCCGGCTTGTTCTCGGGCATTTGCCACGCCGTCGGAATTGTACATGGCAAGAGAGGTGCCTGCTTTACAAGCACCGCCGGGACGGGTATACAACAGGCAGTCGGCCATGCGAAAGGAGTTGAGTGTGGGGGTGTTACGGTTCAAGAAAACGAACAATCGGGCTGTGCTGGGGTTTCTGCTTCCCTTCCTCGCCATGGGGGCCGCGTCGGGGGTTGTCCTATGGAATCGGGCCTTCGGGCTGCCTTTCCCTCTCTGGTTTCCCCTGCTGACCCTGGTTCCTATATTGCTCGTCGCAGGCCTTGTCCTTTCTATAACCTCTATTCCACGCATCGAGGACCTGGGGGATAAGGACTATGCCTACTCCGGGCTCGCGCTAAATGTCTTTCTGCTCTTGTTGTTTCTCTTGAGTATCCTTTACTATTTTTTCCACATCAGATCGGCCTTGCCTAATTCTTAAAAACTGCATTTTCTCGCAAAGGCGCCGAGAACGCCGGCAAGACGGCTTGGCGTGAGGCTTTGTCTTTTTGCCGGGCAATCAGCCTTGGGCTGGTGACCGCCTTTTCAAGTCCCGCTGAAAAGCAGCCCCTGCGCAGGCCTTCGGGGTCACCTGCTCAAGACCTCTACATATGGCTATCAGAAAGTCTCGGAGCACAGGCTGTGGCATGCCATCGCCCTTCCACCCTTTGTGCCGTTCCAGGGATTCTATCGTGTTTTATCGGGCATTTTTTTCTTGACAGAGCAGGGAGTTATCGGGTAAAAGTGTCACAAAGTGGAACGCAGTGGCATAAAGTGGAACTAAAACATGTTCAAAGGACGCTCCCGACATACCCTGGACGAGAAAGGCCGGCTGGCCGTGCCCGCTCGATTCAAGGAAGCCCTTCAGCAAAAGGGCAACGACGTTCTGGTGCTCACGAACCATGACAGTTGCCTGTGGGCCTTTGCGCTCGACGACTGGCGTGCCATCGAAGAGAAGGCGGCGAATCTTTCCCTTTTCAATCATGCCGCCAATCGTTATCTGCGCTATTTTATCTCCGGCGCACAGGAATGTCCACTCAAACAGGGCCGCATTACCATTCCTCCGGATCTGCGGGATATCGCCGGTCTGAGCAAGGAGGTCGTCCTTGTCGGAGAGTTGAAGATCTTCGAAATCTGGGATCGGGGGCAATGGGAAGACGAGTTTGAGAAGGCCAGGCAGAGCTTTCCTCAGGACAGCCAGGTGCTTTCGGAGTTGGGCATCTAGTCGAGGTGCATGGCATTGGCGTTTTTTCATGAACCGGTACTGGTCGAGGAGGTGATCAGGGATCTCGTGAGCCGTCCCGACGGGGTGTATGTGGATGGAACCTGTGGAAGCGGAGGCCACAGCCTGGCCATTGGGGAGCGCCTCTCGAGCACAGGACGCCTGATCGGCCTGGATCGGGATCCCGAGGCCGTTCGCCGGTGCCGGGGGAGGTTGTCTTTCATGGGGGACCGGGTCACGCTGCACAAGGCGAATTATGCGGACCTGGGAGTCGTGCTCGAAGAGGAGAACGTGTCAAGCGTAGACGGGATTCTGTTGGATCTTGGTCTGTCGAGTGACCAGCTGGAATGTTCCGGGCGGGGGTTCAGCTTCCAGAGAGACGAACTGCTGGACATGCGCATGGATCCGGAGAGCGGCGTCTCTGCGGGTCATCTGGTCAACACCATGCCGGAGGCCGAACTGGAGCGGATTTTGAGGGTATACGGCGAAGAAAGGAAGGCCCGCACCATCGCCCGCGCCGTGGGCCGGGCCAGGCGCAGGGCACCGATTGCAACCGCATCCCGGATGGCCGGGGTGGTTCGATCCGTGATCCCGCCCTCACACCGCCCGGGCGCAAAGGACCCGGCGACGCGCACCTTTCAGGCCCTGAGAATCGCTGTGAACCGCGAACTCGACCACCTCGGCGTGTTTCTCGACAGGGTTCCGCAATGGGTTCACAAAGGCGGCAGGCTTGTGATCCTGGCCTATCATTCCCTGGAGGACAGGATGGTCAAGCAGGCGGTTCGAGCGTGGGAAAAGGGGTGCACATGTCCGCCGGACTTTCCGGTGTGTGCCTGCGGCCAGTCCCCCCTGTTCAAGCCCATACGGAGGGAGGGATTGAGACCTACGCAAGAGGAGGTTGCGAGAAACCCCAGAGCACGCAGCGCCGTCTTGAGATCGGCGGAAAGGATTTGAACCATGGGTTCTCGAAAAACCAAGAACGATTTGACCCGGCTTCGAAATCATGGGACCGGCGTCCGAGTCCACAACGCCAGGAAAAGGGATCGAAAGCTCAGGCTGACCCCTCGTCAGTTCGTTCTCATTTCCATCCTGTTCCTGATTTTTATGGGCAGCGGGATCGGCTATGTGTGGTCCAATTTTGAAGGCACACAGATCGGTTTTGACCTGAGCCGTCTTCAGAAGCGGGAGATGGAGCTCCTGGAGCTTCAGCGCAAGCTCAAGCTGGAGCTGGCTTTTCTAAAGTCCCCCCAGTATCTGGAAGAGGCGGCCGGAAAGGCCGGTCTTCAGCCCACGGAACCCGATCAGGTGATCCTGGTTCAATGAAGTCCTCGGAAAAAAAATGGATTCGATTCCGCATTTATGTGGTCGCGACCATGTTCGCGTTGGGACTCGCTGTGATCCTGGCCAGGGGATATCAGCTGCAAGTACGCGAGCGGGACAAGCTCACTCGAATCGCCCGCAAAGGCTACAGCGGAGTCGTCAAACTCCCTCCCAAAAGAGGGACTATCTATGACCGCAAGGGCAACGAGCTCGCGGTAAGCGTCGAGGTGGCCTCCGTCTATGTTCATCCCCAGAGGGTCGAGGACCGGGCCCGAACCACTGAAAAGCTCGCCCGGGTCCTTGGGCTTTCAGAAGGTAAAGTCCGAGAGCAGCTGGCGAAAAAGGCCCCCTTTGTCTGGTTGTCCCGCAGGGTTCCTCCCGAACTGGCCGAAAGGGTGCGCAACCTGGGGCTCAAAGGTGTGGGGACGACCGCAGAGTCCAAGCGCTTCTATCCGGGAAAGGAAATCGCCGGACATCTCATCGGGTTTTCAGGCACGGACAACCAAGGGCTCGAGGGGCTGGAAAAGGCCTACGACCGCTATCTCAAGGGACCCGAGTATGTTTTGATTCAGATGCGTGACGCCCTTCGGAGGCCTTTTTTCGTGGGTCAGCCCACCCCGCGGAATGACCAGGGGGACGGCCGTACCATGCATGACCTCGTGCTGACCATCGACAAGCACATTCAATACAAGGCCCAGCAGGCCCTGCAAGAGGCGGTGAAGAAAGCACAGGCCACGAGCGGCCAGTGCGTGGTGGTGGATCCGGAGAGCGGGGAGATTCTGGCCATGGCCGTGGTCCCTTCCTTCAACCCGAACGCGTTCAATGAGTATGCGCCGGGTCAATGGCGGAACCGTGTGGTCACGGATAGTTATGAGCCGGGATCGACCATGAAGGCGTTTTTGATTTCCGCCGCACTGGACAAGACCGTGGTCTCGCCTCAGACGCGGTTTCATTGTGAGAACGGAGAGTTCCGGGTGGCGAATCACGTTATTCACGACACCCATGAATACGACGAGCTCACTGCGGAGGACATCGTGGTGCTCTCGAGCAACATCGGAGCGGTCAAGATCGGGTGGAAGCTTGGCTACCGGACCTTTACGGACTACCTTCGAGGGTTCGGATTCGGAAAAAAGACGGGAGTGGGTCTGGTGGGGGAGCGGGCCGGATTCATTCGTCCTGCGTCCGAGGCCCGGCCCATTGATCGGGCCAACATCTTTTTCGGTCAAGGTATGACCGTAACCTCCATCCAACTGGCCATGGCCATGGGCGCTGTTGCCAATGGGGGTCGTCTGATGCGCCCGTACGTGGTCAAAGAGATCCGAGAAACCAACGGCGGCGTAGTGCAGCGTAACCGGCCTCAGGTGGTGCGCCGCGTGCTTGCCCCGGACACGGCGCGAAAGGTCAAACAGATCCTGAGCGGTGTGGTGAGCGAACGGGGCACCGCTCCGCGCGCGGCCATCGCCGGATATCAGGCCGCAGGAAAGACCGGGACAGCCCAGAAGGTGGACCCTCGGACCAGGCGGTACTCGAGGAATAAGTATGTGGCGCTTTTTGTGGGTTTCGTTCCGGTTGAGGAGCCCAGGCTGGTCTGCCTTGTCATGGTGAATGAACCCAAAGGAAGCTCCTATGGGGGGGTGGTGGCGGGGCCGGTGTTTCAAGAGGTGGGCCGGTCAGCCCTGAACCACCTTCGAGTGACGCCCCGTCTTCGGTTGGCGTCGTCCTCGGAAGCCGCAGTGGAGCACGAGGAGGTGACGTTCGAGTTCGTCAAACGAGGAATGAACCCCGGGAACGAGGAGGCACAGGCGGGCATGAAGGAAAGCCGTCTACAGCACGAGGACGCCGGCGCCGCAGCGAAGGAACCGCAGCTTCCGGATTTTCGAGGGGAGTCCATGCGGGAGGTCTTGAAGAGAGGGAGCTCTTTGGGCATCCGCGTCGTCCTGGAAGGTACCGGGCTGGCCGTTGAGCAGACGCCGGAGCCTGGTGTGGGGCTGAACCGCGTGAGCACGGTTCGTGTGCGATTCAATCCGCCCCTTTGAGTCGGCCGGCTGGAAACAAACCAAAGCGAACGGGAGCGAAATGGACCTGGCGCGGCTCATGGAAGGCCTGAGCGAAGTGGAAGTGCTTCAGGGTGACTTGGCCCGTGAGGTCGAAGGTCTGGCCTACGACTCCAGAAAGATCCGGCCAGGAGAGGTGTTCGTGGCTGTTCGGGGCCACGCACAGGACGGTCATGGGTTTCTTCAGGACGCCGCAGACCGAGGTGCCGTAGCCCTGATTGCAGAAGATTTTCCGGAGATTAAGGGAGATGCGGCCAGGATTAGGGTCCCTGACACGAGAGAGGCCCTGTGGCACCTTGCGGGCCGCATTTACGGCGAACCGTATAGCAACATGGCGGTGATCGGTATCACCGGGACCAACGGCAAGACGTCCACTTCCTACCTTCTAGAGGCCATGCTCGAGGCATCCGGGGCCAGACCGGGAGTCATAGGGACCATCAATTACCGCTATGGAAACATCCGAAAACCGGCTCCCGTGACCACCCCGGAATCCCTGGAGTTGATGGCTGCCCTGCGAGAGATGGCGGACGCCGGGGTCACACATGCGGTCATGGAGGTCTCGAGCCATGCGCTGGAGCAGGGACGGGTTCGAGGTTGCCCGATGCAAGTGGTGGTCTTCACGAATCTATCCCGGGACCACCTGGACTACCACCCCGGCATGGACGCCTACTTTCAAGCCAAGCGTCTTCTGTTTCAGGCGCACGAAGAGGGAGGGATGTGGGGAGAAGGCCCGGCTGTAATCAATCTGGACGACTCCAGGGGTGCGGACCTGGCCTCCTCATCCCACAGGCCCGTTCGCACCTATGGGCTTCAACCACATTGCGACATTCGCGCGGAGCTTCTTTCCGAGGATAGAAGCGGTCTTCGGGCGAGGCTGCTGGCACCGGAGGGCGAAGTTGAGATCCGGTCTTCCCTGATCGGCAGGGTGAATCTGTACAACTTGCTGGCGGCCGCCGGCGCGGCCCTGTCCCTGGGCCTCGGCCTGGAGGATGTGGCTGCAGGCGCTGAGCAAGTGCAAAGGATTCCCGGAAGGCTGGAGCGGGTGGAAAACCGGCCCGGCCTGAGCCTTCTCGTGGACTATGCCCACACACCGGATGCCTTGCAAAAGGCCCTCCGGACGGTCAGGCCCCTGGTCCAGGGGCGGCTTATCACCGTGTTCGGATGCGGAGGAGACAGGGATCGAGGTAAGCGGTCCGAGATGGGGGCCCTTGCAGGAAGACTAAGCGATATCGTGCTGGTCACTTCCGACAACCCGCGAACCGAAGATCCGTTGGGAATAATCGCCCAGGTGGAGAAGGGGGTTAGTGCCTCGGGCCTTGCGCGGCTTCAGAAGGCGGAGATCGATTCAGGCACGGCAACGGGGTACGTGGTGGAGCCGGACAGGAGAAAGGCCATTCGCCGCGCCGTAAAGGCGGCGACCCAAGAGGACCTCGTGCTCATTGCCGGAAAAGGCCACGAGGACTACCAGATTGTGGGTACGGAGAGGCTCCATTTCGATGACCGGGAAGAGGCGGCACGCGCCGCGGCGGAGCTTGTGGATTGAGGCGGGGAAGAAAAGAAGAGATAAGGGAGACCCCAGTGTGGGGACACGTCACCGCTGGTGAGATTGCCGGGGTCATGGAAGGGGCTCGTCTCCAAGGGCCTTCTCGGGCGGTGATCTCCGGCGTCAGCACCGATACCAGAAGCCTCGAGCGGGGAGAGCTTTTCTGGGCCTTGGCCGGCGAGCGTTTCGACGGCCATGACTTCATCCCTCAGGCACTGGAGCAGGGAGCAGCGGGGGTTGTGGGGCGAAAGGACCGAATCCCATGGGCGTCCATTCCCCCTGACCGCGTCGCCGTCGGCGTCAGGGACCCGCTTGAGGCTCTGGGTGATCTGGCGTCATGGTGGCGTCATGGAACACCGGCCGTGGTGGCCGCACTCACAGGAAGTGTGGGCAAGACCTCCACCAAGGAAATGGCCGCGGCCGTCTCAGCCGGGGCCGGGCCCACCCTGAGGAACCGGGGGAACTTCAATAATCTGATCGGCCTGCCGTTGACCCTTTTCGACCTTCGGCAGGAGCATCGCTACGCCATCCTGGAGATGGGCATGAACCGGCCCGGAGAAATAGCGCGGCTCACGGACATCGCCGATCCTGATGTGGGGCTGATCACCAACGTGGCTCGAGCACACCTGGAAGGATTGGGTGATATTGAGGCCGTGGCCAGGGCCAAGGGAGAGCTTCTGGAGCGGATGGACCCGGGGGCGACGGCGATCCTCAACGGCGACGACCCCCTCCTGATGGCGGAGTCCCGCCGATTCCAGGGCCGTACAATCACCTTCGGTCTGGGAAGCGACAATGATGTCCGTGCAGAGCAGGTGTGCAGTCTGGGACGCAACGGCACAGGTTTCGTGCTGGTGTATGAAGGAAAACGCCTGGACATCCGCCTGAATGTTCCAGGGCGTCAGAATGTGCTCAATGGGGTGGCGGCGGCAGCCCTCGCCGGCAGCCTGGGGATTCCCCTCCGGACCATAGCTCGAGGGCTTGCGACTTTCACAGGCGTTCCAGGCCGATTCACAGTCCGGGATTTACCCGGAGGCGGTCTTCTGGTGGACGACACCTACAATGCCAATCCGGCTTCCCTCGAGGCGGCGCTCGACTCTCTCGCAGACCTGGTTGGTGAGCAGGGGCGCTTGATCGTGTGCCTTGGGGATATGCTGGAGCTCGGCCGGGATGCGGTCACGGCCCATATGGAAGCAGGGCGTATGGCGGCGGAGCGAGGCGTGGAGCACATTCTGGTTATGGGAGACCATGCGGAAGAGGTCATTCAAGGGGCCTTGGAGCAAGGCTTTTCCGCGGAGCGGGCATGTCGAATGAAAAACCACGAGGAGATGGCGGATGGAATCCTGGATTTGCTCGAGGACGGGGTGGTCGTATTACTCAAAGGCTCTCGAGGCATGCGGCTCGAGAGGGTGGTCGAGCGTATTCGCAGCGCGCAAGGGAAAGGGGATCTCCATGAAGGCCGCAACGGCAATCCCGGGCCTCGTGAATCCAGACAAAGAAAGGAAGTGACCTGATCCATGCTGTACAAGCTGATCTACATCTTCCATCAGGACATCTCCTGGCTGAATGTGTTCCGCTACATCACCTTCCGGACCATTCTGTCGGCCTTGTCGGCCCTCGCGGTTGTGCTTTTCTTCGGACGGTGGGGCATCGAGCGCCTTAGAGCCATGCAGATCGGGCAGTATATTCGCGAAGACGGCCCGCCCAACCACAAGGGCAAGGCAGGTACCCCCACCATGGGGGGGTGCCTTATTCTGCCGGTGATTCTGGCCTTCACCGTACTGTGGGCGGACCCCGTAAACACCTATGTATGGCTGGTCGTGGTGGTGCTCCTCGGCTTCGGCGGCATCGGGTTCATGGATGATTACATCAAGCGGGTCCGCAAAAGCAGCCGTGGATTGAGCGCCCGGGCCAAGTTCGGGATGCAGTTCCTCGTGGCCCTGGCCGTGGCGGTCGTGCTCCACGTGTACTCCGGTTTCGATTCCCGCCTCATGGTGCCGTTTTTCAAAAACCTGCAGCCGGATCTGGGTCCCTGGTACGTATTGTTCGCAGTCTTCATCATTGTGGGGGCGTCGAATGCCGTCAACTTGACGGACGGCCTGGATGGACTGGCCATTGGACCCATCATCGTATCCTTCGGTTGTTACCTGGTTTTCGCCTACCTGGCGGGGCATGTGAAGATAGCCGAATACCTTCAGATTCCATACGTGGCCGGAGCGGGTGAGCTCTCCGTTCTCTGCGGGGCGGTGGTGGGCGCCGGGCTGGGCTTTCTATGGTACAACGCCTATCCCGCCGAGGTGTTCATGGGGGATGTGGGATCCCTTCCCCTGGGCGCGATTCTGGGGACGGTGGCAGTGATCACCAAGCAGGAGATAGTTCTTGTGCTCGTGGGCGGACTTTTCGTGGTGGAGGCACTGTCGGTGATCTTTCAGGTCGTTTACTTCAAGCTTACGGAAGGGCGCAGGATCTTTCGCATGGCGCCCATTCATCACCACTTCGAGTTGAAGGGGTGGGCGGAGAGCAAAGTCACCGTGCGGTTTTGGATCATTTCCGTGATTCTGGCGCTTCTGGCCGTCAGCACACTGAAGTTGCGGTGAGGGGCGCGTTTTCGGAGGGCCTGGTGGAAATGGATCTGGAAAAGGCCATGTTGGAGGACTGGCGTTACAGGCTCCAACACCGAGCCAACCCCTTGCATGTGTACTGCCGTTTGATGGATATCGGTCTGGGAAGATTTCTCTCTCGAAGGCTGTGTATGTTCTACGAAAGGCTGTTTTTTCCACCGGGAAGGCGGGGATGAAGAAGGGGTTGAACACTCTGGAAAAGCAGGTCGTGGTGGTGGGCCTGGGGCGCTCCGGTACAGCGGCCGCATTGTGGCTCTCCAGTCAAGGGGCGCGGGTGACTGCGGGCGATGTGCGGCCCGAGTCCGACTTTTCACCCGGTGACCTTCAATCACTACGAAAGGCCGGAGTGCAACTGGAACTGGGCGGGCATGATGTGAAAACGTTCCTGAACGCCGACATGATCGTGATCAGCCCCGGCGTTCCGCTGGATGCGGAGCCGGTTCGAGCCGCAGCGGAAAAGGGGGTTCCCGTGTTAGGCGAGATGGAACTGGCCTCCCGCCTTTTGGACGTGCCCCTGGCCGGTGTGACCGGTACCAACGGCAAGTCCACGGTGACCGCACTTTTGGGGGAGATGCTTCGGAACACCGGGAAACGGGTTTTCGTGGGCGGCAATATCGGCACCCCCCTCATGGACCTGGTGAGCGAACAAGGGGTGTATGACTGCGGGGTTGTCGAGGTGTCGAGCTTTCAGCTCGATACCCTTACGAGCTTTAGGCCGGCCGTGTCCTTGATCCTCAATGTCAGCCCGGACCACCTCGATCGCTATGAAGATTACGAGGCCTATGTGCAAAGCAAGCTTCGCATCTTTAGCAACCAGCCGCTCGGGAGCACCGTGGTGTTGAACGATGACGACCCAAGGCTTCGGGAAGTGGAACCGGCTGGAGGTCTTCGTGTGCTGCGCTACGGGATGCAGGAAGCGCCTGGAAGGGCGGCTTGGGTCGCGAAGAACGGGATCACAGCCCGGGTTCCGGAATGCGGCCTGGAGTCGTTTCCTCTGGATCGGTTGATCTTGCCGGGGCGGCACAATCGGGAAAACGCCATGGCCGCGGTGCTGGCCGCCCTTTGCATGGGGGCTGAGCATGCAGCCATACAGCAAGGGATCGATGGTTTTAGAGGCCTTTCACACAGGCTGGAGTTCGTGTGCAAGGCGAAAGGGGTGGGGGTCTATGATGATTCAAAGGCGACCAACGTGGACGCAGCCGTACGTGCGGTGCGGAGTTTCGAACAACCTCTGGTCCTGATCGCCGGGGGACGGCACAAAGGTGCGGATTACGACCCGCTAGTGCGGGCGGCCCGGGGCCGTGTGAAGGCGGCGGTGTTTCTCGGGGAGGCGCAACATTTGTTGGCCGAGGCATTCGAGGGACAGGTTCCCTTTCGCCTGGCGGGGACCATGGAGCAGGCGGTATCCCTTGCGCTGGCACAGGCTGAATCCGGGGATGCGATTCTTCTCGCACCGGCCTGCTCCAGTTTTGACATGTTCCAGGACTACGCTCAACGGGGACGAGCGTTCTCTGAAGCCGCTCGGAGGTGTGCGAATGGCACCGAAGAGGCCTGAATCAAAGGGAACGGACTACGGCATCCTGATTCCCGCGTTGCTCCTGGTCGGTTTCGGCCTGGTGTTCATTTACAGCTCCAGCTCCTTTCTGGCCGAGCATCGACTGGGAGACAGCTACTACTTTCTCAAGCGACAGGGCGTTTACTGTCTGGTGGGGCTGGTTTTATTGATCCTGGCCAAAAACATTCCAAGCCGGGTCTGGTCCCGGTGCGCATACCCCCTACTCCTGGTGAGCCTGGGACTGCTTGTCGCGCTGCTTATTCCGGGGTTGGGCCGGACCGTGGGGGGGGCGAGCCGGTGGATTCTTATTTATGGAGTGTCCTTCCAACCCTCGGAGCTGGCCAAGCTTGCCCTGGCTGTGTACATCGCCTATTCCATGGCCAAAAAGGGGCCGGAGATGGCGTTGTTTTCCAAGGGGCTTCTGCCTCATCTTGTGGTGGTCGGCGTGTTCATGGGCCTCATAGTGCTTCAACCGGACCTGGGAACCGCGGTGATCATCGGCTGCTGGCTGATGATGCTCTTGTTTGCCGGTGGGGTCCGCGTTTACCAGCTCACAGGCCTGCTGCTGATGTTTATGCCGGTTGTCGGTTTTTTGATCTGGATGGAACCCTACCGCCTGCGACGCTGGTGGACGTTCCTGGAGCCGTGGAAGGATCCTCATGGGCTGGGGTTTCAGATCATTCATTCGTTCCTGGCTTTCGGATCGGGTGGAATGTTCGGCGTAGGTCTGGGCAACAGCAAGCAAAAGCTTCTGTACCTGCCTGAGCCCCATACGGACTTCATCCTGTCCATAATTGCAGAGGAAGTGGGTCTCCTGGGCGTAGCCACGGTAGTGTTTCTCTTCGCCCTGCTGGTGATGCGCGGAATCCGGGTCGCGCTTAACGCCAGGGATCTTTACAGCACCTATCTGGCACTGGGGATCAGCTGCTTCCTGGGCCTACAGGTGATCGTCAACATGGGAGTGGTCATGGGGCTTTTGCCTACCAAGGGGCTCACTCTACCCCTGATCAGCTACGGGGGATCCTCTCTGGTGGTGAACCTGCTGGGGATCGGGATCCTGCTCAGCATCGCCCAGAGGAGCTGATCTTTTTGGGGAGGTCTCGGCGGAAGATAAAGAAGCTTTTGGCCGGGGTGAAATCAGGGAGTGTATGGAAAAGACGGCGGCAAAAGGTGGAACTCGTTTGGTGGTTGCCGGGGGCGGCACAGGCGGTCACCTGTTCCCGGGCCTGGCCACGGCCCGGGAGATGAAGCGCCGCCGTCCGGATGCGGAGATCCTCTTTGTCACGGGAGAGCGAAGGATGGAGACGCGCATCCTGGCTGGATCCGGCTTTCAGCAGGTTTCCATTCGGGTGCAGGCCTTGAAGGGACGGGGAGGGGCCGGAGCCCTGGCCTCCTTGGGTTTGCTTCCGCAAAGCCTGATTTCGTCCCGCCGTATTCTACGCCGGTTCGCTCCCGGCGTAGTACTGGGGGTGGGCGGTTACTCGGCGGGGCCGGTTTGCCTGGCCGCCCGGGTTTTGGGTATTCCCACGGCGATTCACGAGCAGAATTCCTATCCGGGGCTTACGAATCGACTCCTTTGTCGCGTTGTGGACCGGGTGTTTCTGTCATTCGAAGAGAGCAGGGCGGGTTTTTCACGCGGCACCTGCATTCTTACAGGGAACCCGGTGCGGGAGGAGATCCTTAGTGTAGCCCCCATGAACAGCGACCCTGATCGCCCCCTTCACGTTCTCGTGGTGGGAGGGAGCCAGGGGGCCCGGCGGGTGAACACGGCCGTTGCAGACGCCCTGTTGGTGCTGAAAAATCGTGGAAGGACAGTCTCCCTGGTTCACCAGACCGGTGATTCCGATTACGAGCGGGTGTTGGGATTGTACACGGAAAGAGGTCTTCCCGGGGTGGTGACGCCCTTTATCGATGACATGGCGGATGCGTATGCAGAGGCCGATCTCGTGGTGGGGCGTGCGGGAGCAAGCACCGTGGCCGAGCTTTCCGTTGTAGGCAGGCCGTCCATTCTGATTCCGTACCCGCATTCCACCAATGATCACCAGGTGACGAACGCCAGGGCTTTATCGGACGCCGGAGGTGCGGTGCTTCTGCTGGAGAGGGATCTCGACGGAGCCACTCTGGCAGGCTTCTTCGAACGCTACAGTGACGATCGGGAAACGCTTGGTCGTATGGCCGCCATGGCCCTGGAGAAGGGGCTTCCAAGCGCTGCAAGAACCATCGTGGATCACCTCGAGTCCATGCATTTACCGATGAGGAGGCCATGAGACCATTCGGCAAAGTCCAGCGCATTCACTTTGTGGGCATCGGCGGCATCGGCATGAGCGGCATAGCCGAGCTGCTGCTCAACCTGGGCTATGCAGTGAGCGGTTCGGATGTGCGGGAGTCGGATGTGACTCGCAGGCTGGCAGGGATGGGGGCGACCGTCTCGTTGGGGCACCGCAGGGAGCAGGTTGAAGGCGCGGATGTGGTGGTGTTTTCCTCAGCCGTTTCTTCCGGCAATCCCGAAATACTGGAGGCCGTGGAACGTTTCGTTCCCGTGATCCCGCGGGCCGAGATGCTGGCGGAGCTCATGCGGCTCAAGTACGGGGTCGCTGTGGCCGGATCCCACGGAAAGACCACGACCACCACCATGATCGCGTCCATTCTCACAAGCGGGGATTTGGATCCCACGGTGGTCATCGGCGGGCGCCTGGACATCTGGGGCGGGTCCAACGCCAAGTTGGGCCAGGGCGACATACTGGTTGCGGAGTCGGACGAAAGCGACGGTTCGTTCATGGTGCTCTCGCCCACCGTAGCGGTGGTGACCAATATAGACCACGAACACATCGAGCACTACGGGACCATGGACGGTCTGCGAAACACCTTCGTCGACTTTGTGAACAAGATACCGTTCTACGGTTCGGCCCTGCTCTGTCTGGACAACGATGAGATTCAAGGCATTCTTCCCCGCCTGCGCAAACGCTACGTAACCTACGGCATGGCCTCACAGGCCGATGTTCAAGCCCGGGAGGTGGAAACACACGAATTTGCATCGTCCTTCGAGGTCCTTCAGCAGGACCGGTCTCTGGGGCGGGTTATGGTGGGCATGCCGGGAAGACACAACGTGCTCAATGCCCTTGCCGCCGTAACAGTGGGCCTGGAGCTGGAAGTGGACCTGGAGGACATCAAGGCGGGCCTTAAAAACCTCGGGGGCCTGGCCAGGCGGTTTCAAGTGAAAGGAGAACGCAGCGGTATTCTGTTCATGGACGACTACGGCCATCACCCGACCGAGATCACACACACTCTGGATACGGCCAGGATCTGTTGGCCCGAGCGCCGGCTGGTGGTGGTGTTTCAGCCCCATCGTTACACGAGGACCCGCGCCTTGTTCGATAGATTCGTCTTGAGCTTCAATCAGGCGGATATCCTGATTGTGGCACCCATATATGGGGCGGGCGAGGCACCCATAGAGGGTGTGGACTCGGACCGGCTGTGTAGAGGGATCAAGCGGCACGGACATCGCGAAGTGCTCCCGGGTCGGGACCTGGACTGGATCCACAGTCGCCTTTGCGAGATTCTGCGCTCCGGCGATGTACTCATCACCCTTGGTGCGGGGGATGTCTACAGGCTGGGAGAGCGGGTCATGGAAGAGTTTTAGGGCGAAGTTATGGAGGAACGGCATCGAAGAAAGCTTCTGGACATTGCAGGGCCGGACGTCCGGTTTGACCGCCCCATGCGTCTTTACACGACCTTCCGGGTGGGTGGACCGGCATCCGTCTTCGTGCGCGCAAGGAGCATGGTTGTGTTGAAGCGGATCCATTCCTATGTGATCGCTCATGAAGTCCCCTGGCTCGTGGCGGGCAAGGGAAGCAATATTCTTGTGTCGGACCGAGGATTCGAAGGGGTGGTCATCCGTTTGAGGGGTGAGCTGGCGGAGGTTGATGTGCATCCTGCGCAGGGCGGTGCGAGCGCGGGCGGGGGGGCGACGATTCGGCGCTTCCTGGACCGGTGTGCAGAGAGGGGACTCGGCGGCCTCGAATTTCTGGCCGGCATTCCCGGGACTGTGGGAGGCGCTGTGGCCATGAACGCCGGGGCCCTGGGCCGGGAGACGGGTGACGTGGTGAGGGAGGTGGAAATCCTTACGTCGAAGGGGACCCTGGTGACGCATGCCCCGAATGAACTTGGTTTCTCTTACCGCAGGTGCAGGTTGCCTCGAGGGGCTGTGGTCACCAGGGCGAGCTTTGAGGTGCGGCCGGAGACCCCTGGTGCAGTGAGGAACAACATATCCCGGAATCTGGAACGACGCCGGCGCACCCAGCCCCTTGGCTTTCCTTCGGCGGGCTCGGTGTTCCAAAATCCCCCCGGGGATTCCGCCTGGAGGCTGGTGGAGAGGGCGGGGATGAAGGGAAAGCGGATCGGCGGGGCCGAGATTTCCAAGCGCCACGCAAATGTCATCGTGAACCGCGGGGGCGCCACGGCGCAGGACATTCTTTCGTTGATAAACCTGGCGCGGGAGCAAGTCCTGCGTTGTGCGGGAGTCGAGCTCGAATCGGAGATCCGGCCCGTCGGTTTCGGGTGAAAACACGACGCATCCGCCGGTGCGAGCTGAGAGAGAACTTATGACTAAGCAAGCGGCGAAAAAGCGAAACAGCCATCTCCTGTCCAAGGCTTGGCAGGTGCTTTGCTGGATGGGCTCTTCGCTGATCAAAGTCTCTTGCCTGCTGGTGTGCCTTATGATGATCAGCATGCTCTTTCTTGCCGGGTACCAGTTCCTGCTCCACTCGCAGTACATCCGTCTGGAGCGGGTGGAGATCACCGGGGTGGAGGAGGCTACCAAGCGGGAACTCCTGGAAATGTCGGGGTTGCGTTCCGACATGACTCTCCTCGCGGTAAATCTCAGGACGCTCGAGCATAACCTCCAGCACCACCCCTGGGTCAAGTCCGTCACCGTGGAAAAGCAATACCCCCATACCTTGAAGGTTAAGGCCGTTCGAGAGCAGCCGTGGGCCGTGGTTTCCGCAGGAGGACTGTTTTACGTGAACCGCGAGGGAGATGTGTTCAAAGAGGTTGAGCTGTCCGAATCGGTGGACCTCCCGGTCATCACCGGCGATTTCGACCACGAAGAGCAACGGGATCTGCATCTCAGGCTGGCGGCCCATGTGCTCGAGGTACTCGAGCGGCGTGGAAAGGGATGGATGAGGGAAGAAATCTCGGAGGTGCATCTTCGAAATGCGGAAAACGTCTCTTTGTACTTTCGTTCCTTGCCGGCCATCGTGCAAGTGGGCATGCCCGATCTGGAAAAGAAGATCGGTGACCTGAACCGTATTGTAGAGCATTTGCGTGAAACCGAACAGGTCAAGCAGGTCACAGGGATCAATCTTCACTATCGGGACGGAGCTGTGGTGTCCTTCCGGAGAGGGTAGAAGCCCGGCGAACACGGTTGCAGGGAGGAAGGAGTTCGAATCATGGGCGGAGAGATCATCGTAGGGCTGGACATCGGGACCACCAAGATCTGCGCCGTGGTTGGAGAGCTGAAGCCGGACGGCATCGAGATCATCGGTATCGGGAGCCATCCTTCGGAAGGCATCAGAAAAGGCGTCGTGATCAATATCGAGAATACGGTGAATTCCATAAAGGAGGCGGTGGAAGAAGCGGAAACCATGGCGGGCTGTGAGATCAGCACGGTCTACGCCGGAATCGCCGGCGGGCACATCAAGGGGTTCAACAGCCACGGCGTCATTCCGCTCAAGGAAAAGGAGGTGACCAGGAAGGACGTAGAGAGGGTGATAGAAGCGGCCAGCGCTGTGGCGATTCCCATGGATCGAGAGGTAATCCACGTCTTGACCCAGGAGTTCATTGTGGATGAGCAGGACGGCATCGTGGACCCCCTGGGCATGTCCGGTGTTCGTCTGGAGGCCAAGATCCACATTGTAACCGGAGCCGTGACCTCGGCCCAGAACATCATCAAGTGCGCCAACAAGGCGGGCCTGGATGTGGCGGACATTGTGCTGGAATCCTTGGCCTCTAACCTTTCAGTGCTTTCTGAGGAGGAAAGGACTCTGGGGGTGGCGCTTCTCGATTTCGGGGGCGGTACCACGGACATGGCCGTTTTTTCTCGAGGAGCGATCAAGCACACCTCGGTGCTCGGCCTCGGAGGAGACAACTTGACCTATGATTTGTCCATTGGGCTGAGAACCTCCCGCAGAGACGCGGAAAAGGTCAAGATGAAGTACGGCTGTGCGCTCTGTTCCATGATCGGGAATGATGAAACAGTAGAGGTCCCAGGGGTGGGGGGAAGAAAATCCCGGGTTCTTGCAAGGAAGATCCTGGGCGAAATCCTGGAGCCTCGTGTGGAAGAGATATTCACCCTTGTCAATAACGAGCTGGCTCGTTCGGGGTTCTTCGACACGATCAACTCGGGGATGGTGGTGACGGGCGGATCAGCCGAGCTTCCAGGTATTGCGGAGATGGCGGAAGCCGTGTTCCGCATGCCGTCCCGCATTGGATACCCCGGCGAGATGAAGGGGCTGGTGGAGGTGGTCAACAAGCCCATGTATGCAACCGCAGTAGGGCTGGTGCTCTATGGCGCAAAACGAAGCAAGGAGAGCAAGAAGTTCAGAATCAGGGACACCAACATTTTTGGACGGGTCATGGACAGAATGAAAAGATGGTTCAAGGACATCATTTGATGTTCTCCGGCCTTTCACACGCATCAAAAGGAGGGACACCATGAAGTTTGAGTTTGTTGAAGAAAAACAGGGAAGGTACAGTGCAAAGATCAAGGTCTTCGGCATTGGAGGAGCCGGCGGGAATGCGATCAACAACATGATCTCCGCCAAGCTCAACGGAGTGGACTTCATCACCGCCAACACGGACAGCCAGGATCTGGAGCGTTCCTCGTGTTCCACCAAGATCCAGCTCGGCTCGGCTCTCACCCGTGGACTGGGCGCGGGATCGGATCCGGAAATCGGTCAGGCCGCAGCCGAGGAAAGCGTGAACGACGTCCGGGAAGCCGCGGAAGGGGCCGACATGGTCTTCGTCACAGCCGGCATGGGCGGCGGTACCGGGACCGGGGCGGCCCCTGTGGTGGCCCAGGAATGCCGGGAGTCCGGTGCTCTCACCGTAGCGGTGGTCACCAAGCCCTTCAAGTTTGAAGGGGACAAACGGATGCGGCGCGCCATGGAAGGGGTGGAGAAGCTCAAGGAGGCGGTGGACACCTTGATCATCATCCCGAACGAGCGACTCAAGTCCGTGGGAACCAAGAACAGCACGGTAAGAGACCTATTCGTTCGGGCCGACGAGGTGCTCCTCAATGCCGTTCGAGGCATTTCGGATCTCATCAACAGCAGCGGGTTCATGAACCTGGACTTCGCCGATGTGAAAAAGGTAATGGAGCAGATGGGTACCGCCATCATGGGGACCGGTAAGGCCGGAGGCGAGAATCGCGCCATCGAAGCGGCGCGGGAGGCGATAAACAGTCCGCTGCTCGAAGATATTTCCATCAGCGGCGCTCGGGGGCTCCTGATGAACCTGACAGGGCCTTCGGATATGACCATGGAAGAGGTGGATGAGGCCTTCACCTACGTCAAGGGCGAAGTGGACGAGGGCGCCGAGATTTTCTCCGGACTGGTCTTTGATGAGAGCATGGGAGACGAGGTCCAGATGACGGTAATAGCCACAGGGATCGACCGGGAGCATTACAGCAAGGTCATTCGGCTCGATGACCGAAAGAACGAGCGCTCGGGGGGCGTCCGGGAGGCCAGTCCCGAAGAGGCGGAAGGGGCCTGGACGGTGCGCACCGGAAAAGGCGCCTCCCTGAACGGCAATGATCTGGACGACGACAACCTCGACATTCCGGCGTTCATGCGGAACAAGGTCGAGGAGAACCCTTTCGGGGACATTCAAGAGGACGGGCGGGAAGAAAAGAAAGGGTTTCTGCGAAGGGCCTTTTCCAAGGACGGTTTGGACTTTCCGACCTTCTTGAGGACTAAGGAATCCAAGGCTTACTAGCGCCCATCCGCAAAGAATTCTGAGGTGGTTGGGCGACCGGGAGCCGGAGCGTGCAAGAAAGACCCGAATCGCTTCAACGGAGACGACTCGCCCTGGAGAAGGGCGCCGTACGCAAGGATTGGGGTGGGCGTCTATCCGTGGCCCTGGTCTACCCCAACACCTATGGCCTCGGCATGTCCAGCCTCGGGTTTCAGGTTGTCTATGACATCTTGAACCGGGACGACCGTGTGGTGGCGGAAAGAATCTTTTATCCGGACAAACCGGAGACCTCCCTCCCTCCGGTCGGGGGGAAGGGGCTTCTATCCATGGAGTCCCTCTCCCCCCTGTCCCGCTTCGACCTCATAGCCTTTTCCCTTTCCTTTGAAAACGACTACATCCATGTGCTCCGCATTCTCGACTGGGCCCGCATTCCAGTCCTGGAGGCGGACCGGGACGAGAACCACCCCTTTGTTCTGGGCGGGGGAGTCGCGACCATGCTCAATCCGGAGCCTCTGGCCGACTTTTTCAACGCCTTTCTTCTCGGCGAAGCCGAGGCGGTTCTGGGGCGGTTCATCTCCCGCTTCCGGGAGAAGCTGGAGGCCGGGGTGTGCGGCCGGCGGCTCGCAAAGGAGCTGGCCCGTGAGATTCCATCGCTCTATGTCCCTTCCCTCTACGGCCCGCGTTATGGAGCAGACGGCGCCCTGGAGGGATTGGATGCCTTGGAACACGGGGTCCCTGCGCGGATTCACACTGCACGGGATCTCGAAGGAACCGCTCCGGCTGTTTCGGTGATCACCACGCCGGAGACGGAGTTCAGGGAGAAGGTTCTCGTGGAACTCGGTCGAGGGTGCGGGCGTTCCTGCCGGTTCTGTGCTGCCGGGTATGTGTATCGCCCGCCGCGGTTTCGAGGCAAAGATGCGTTGATCGCATGCGTGGACCGGGCTCTGGCCCGAACACCGCGGGTCGGCCTCCTGAGCCCGGCGGTGTCGGACACACCGGGAATCGAGGAGCTGACGGGGTACATTCTGGATCAGGGGGGGGTGTTCTCCGTCTCCTCGCTTCGGGCGGACTCCCTCAGCCCTCTGCTCCTGCATCACCTCAGACAGGCCGGGCAGAAAACCGTCACCATTGCGCCGGAGGCCGGGACAGAAAGGCTCCGCCGGGTGATAAACAAGCATCTTTTCGAGGAGCAGATTCTGGAGGCGGTCCGGAACATCGCCTCAATTCGAAATTTCTCCCTGAGGCTTTACTTCATGATAGGGCTTCCCACGGAAACCAGGGAGGATGTGGCCGGCATTGTGACTCTGGTCAAGCGGATTCGACACCACATGATACGCCGATCGGGTGGAAGGGGGACCATCGGCCGGATTCGGCTGAGTGTGAACTGCTTTGTGCCCAAGCCCTTCACCCCCTTTCAGTGGGTTCCCATGACGTCTACGGCGATTCTCAAGGACAGACAGAAGCAGCTGCGACAGTCCCTGGCCAAGGCAGGTGGTGTGGAGGCGGTCTTTGACGTCCCCGGATGGGCCTATGTCCAGGCCCTGCTGTCTCTGGGCGACCGGAGGGCCGGAAAGATCCTGCTGGCGGCCCACCGGTCCAACGGTGACTGGAAAACGGCATTCCGGCACAGTGAGGTGAACCCGGACTTTTTCGTCCGCCGCCCCAAAAGGATGGACGAGGTTCTTCCCTGGGACCACATTGATCACGGCATCCGCAAGGAGCATCTGGTTCGTGAGTACCATTCGGCCCTGGCGGAGAAGGAGTCGCCGGAATGCCGGGTGGGGAAGTGCGATCGTTGCGGAGTATGTCCTGGGGACGGAAAAGGCGGCTCTCGGAGTCAAGGGCGATAACATACGCCTGTTCCAGGGCAAATCTTCCCGGTTCGTTGATCCCGATTCGAGGTTTTCAGGCGTGTGATTCAGGGGGCGCGGCTTGCTTCAGACCGGCTTGCATGTAATGGTCCACTGCCGCATGCAGTGTGTC
Source organism: uncultured Desulfobacterales bacterium (assembly GCA_964591925.1). Classification (GTDB taxonomy): domain Bacteria; phylum Desulfobacterota; class DSM-4660; order Desulfatiglandales; family HGW-15; genus JAIPEI01. The sequence continues at coordinate 1,325 of CAZQCK010000004.1, read as the reverse complement.
CACCGCCAGGCTCGCGCAGTGCCAGTGGTCTCTGGGGAGTCCCCCCACTGCGTTTCGTATGGTGGCCGAGTCGATGTCCAGGATTTCCTCGGGAGTCTTCCCGTTGGCCAGATCTACCGCGACCCATACGCAGTTGAAGCTGTGGGCGCATCCGTTGGTCCAGGGAGAACCCTCCACCATGCGCCCCCCCTTGAATTTGAGGCGGATCTCCATGACGTCGCCACAGGTTCCGACCACCCGTGCTTCGCCGTCCGGCCCGGCCACGTGGGGATTGAGCCAGTAATAAACGGCGAACCATACCACGGTGATGACCAGAAGAACCACGACCCCCAACAGGAGGCTCCATCCGTTCATGACGACGGGTTCACCGGTGTGAAAAGGTTTTTATTCGACGGCCATCGACCGGAGCGGACTCGAGCACCGCCGCCTGTCACGATCAGACATTCCGCCCCGGTCAGGGTTTCCATCAGGCGCTTTCCGTCCTTGGGCCCGGCAACGAAAACCGCTGTGGAGAGCGCATCGGCCAGGGTGGCATCGGCGGCCAAAACCGTGACACTTCTGCTCTCCCGGGCCGGTCGTGCCGAGGGTGGATGGATTAGATGATGGTAGACCTTTTCCCGATCGAAGTACACCTCGTAATTGCCTGAGGTGGCCGCGGCGCCGTCCCGCATGGTAAAGGTCTGCAAGGCTGGCCCTTCCTTGTCCGGGTTTTGAACGGCCACTCGCCACGGACGCAAACGGCTTCGACCGCCCATAGTGCGGATGTCCCCGCCGGCGTTTATCAGCGCGTGTTCAATACCACGGCGCTTCAACGCATTCATGCCGCAATCGATCACATATCCCTTTGCAATACCGTCCAGTGTGACGCCCATGCCTTCCTTGGCAAAACATACCGTACGTCCCTGAATTCGAATCGCATCGGGATCCACCAGGTCCAGCACAGCGGATACCCGCGCTTCGTCCGGGGGGGCCTGATGTGTCTCGAAAGAGTATTGATACAGATCCACCACCGGTTTGACCGTGATGTCGAAGGCGCCTCCGGTGGTGTCGCACAACCTCAAGGAGCGCTCGAGCAGTGCGGTGACTTCCGGATCCAGGTCGCTCGCCCGTCCTTCCCGGTTCAATGCTCCTATGGGGGACGCCTCCTGGTGCCGGTCGAAGAGGCGCACCGCCCTCTGCATGTCGTCAAAGGCCAGGGAGATGGCGTCGTCCGCCTCGTCCCGGGACGGACCGATGACGGTGATAGCCGCGAAAGTACCCATCATCAGATGGGTTCGGGTGACCCTGTAGCGGCCCCGGCCGAAGGCCACGGCCTCGCTGAGCGG
>CAZQCK010000003.1:2935-57767 GCA_964591925.1 uncultured Desulfobacterales bacterium | reverse complement strand
GCCTCCGCCCCGAGACCCACTTCTCGCGCATTCAGAGCAAAATCGAAGATGTGCGCAACGTCCTGATTCAATCAGTGCCTATCAATGCAGGCAAGAGCATTACAGAAGCGTTTTAACAAGCATATATTGCAAAGATATGTCGCTTATGAGCACACTTCTCTCAGTGCCTGCTTGTTCGTACTCACTTCTCGACACAAATCGTAAAGGCCGCACAGGTGAGTCATCTCCAGAATGAGTACCAGGCCCCCATGGCCCATGCTCGCCAACCTCCTTTCACCCTGAGGGTGAACCCGATAATAAAGTGCTTTGGCAAGGTAATATACCGAAATTATAACAGATTGTCAATGCCCTATATTCATATTTAAAGCAATTTGACGCCAATTATTTAACGGAGTTAGGCTGAATGCTTTTCCCGATTTCTCTTTTCTTCTTAAAACGCCCTGCCACACTTATCTGAAATGCTTTTTAACATATTGTGACCCGGAAAATATTGACACACAATCTCGGTCTTGTTATAGAGGATGGTCATAATAAAAAAATCTTATCCTTAACAAATTCAAAAGGTATCGGTTTAACCATATGGATATTTCTCGAAGGTCTTTCCTGAAGATCAGCAGCCTGGGTGCGCTGGGCATCGGCACAGCCGGAAACAACACATCAGCCAGATGCCGGAGCAAACTTCCGGATCAACAATCAGATTATGTCACTTCCGTCTGCCCTTTCTGTGCCGTGGGCTGCGGACTTCTGGTATATCGGGAAAAAACCGGGTTACGGATATCTGCGGCGATCCGGACCACCCCGTTAACCAGGGCGCCTTATGCGCCAAGGGACAGGCGCTGCCGCAGATGGTCAACAACCCCCGCCGCCTGGACAAGGTCCTCTACCGCCCGCCGGGCGGAACATCCTTTGAGGAAAAATCCTGGCCCTGGGCGCTGGAGCAGATCGCCAAACGGATCAAACATACCCGGGATGCCGGTTTTATCCATAAAGAAGAGGACACGGTCGTCAACCGCACCGATACCATTGCCTGCCTGGGCGGCGCGGCCCTGGATAATGAGGAGTGCTACCTTTACGTTAAACTTGCCCGCTCCCTGGGCGTCACCCGTATCGAACATCAGGCCCGAATCTGACACAGCTCCACGGTTGCCGGTCTGGCGGCCAGTTTCGGCCGGGGCGCCATGACCAACCATTGGATCGACTTGGCCAATGCCGACATGGTTATGATCATGGGCTCCAATGTCGCCGAGAACCACCCGGTCGCGACCAGGTGGCTGGAAGCGGCCAGAAGCAGGGGCGCCGTCATCCTTTCCGTTGATCCCCGCTTCATCCGGACCTCGGCATTTGCCGACCATTACTGCACAATAAGAAGCGGAACCGATATCGCCTTTGTGGGCGGCATGATCAATTATGCTATAGAGAATCAAAGAATTAACACGCAATACCTGATAGATAACACAAATGCCGCTTTTATGGTGGGAACAGACTTTCGGTTTCATGAAGGCCTGTTTTCCGGATTTGACCCGGCCGGCTTTAGATATGACAAATCCAAATGGTCTTTTGAACTGGACGGGTCAGGCCTGCCGCAAAAAGATGAAACCCTTTCAAACGACCGCTGTGTCTTTCAGCTTCTGAAAAACCATTTCAAACGCTATGACCTTCGAACCGTGTGCGACATCACCGGCGCGCCGACGGACCAGTATGAAAAAATCTGCGATCTTTTCACCCGCACCTTTCGAAACGACAAGTCCGGAACATGGCTCTATGCCATGGGCGCCACCCAGAGCAGTCACGGGGTCCAGAACATTCGATCTTATTCTATCCTCCAGCTTCTGCTGGGGAACATCGGAATTGCCGGCGGCGGCATTAACGCCCTGCGGGGGGAATCCAATGTCCAGGGGTCCACGGACATGGCCATTCTCTACCACCTGCTGCCCGGATATCTCAAATCCCCGACTTCAAGAGACGACAGCCTGGAAGCATATCCGAAGGCTTACACGCCGACCTCCCCTGACCTCAAATCCGCCAACTGGTGGCAGCATACGCCGGACTATATGGTCTCACTGTTGAAAGCCTGGTATGGGTATCGGGCCACATCGGAAAACGGTTTCTGCTACGACTATCTGCCCAGAAGAAGCGGCCATCATTCCTACATGTCTCTTTTCAAGGACATTGACCACGAGGTTGTGAAAGGGCTGGTTCTCTTCGGCCAGAACCCGGTGGTCAGCGGCCCCAATGCTGGAAGGGAACAGGAGGCTCTGGCAAAACTTGACTGGATCGTGGCCGTGGATCTGTTTGAAACGGAGACCGCCTGTTTCTGGCAGAAAGACATGACTGAAGCAGAAAGAATCAATACTGAAGTATTTCAGCCAGCACGAGTGCGAGGACGTAGTCGGGGTGATCAAATCCAACGGTGAGATCCGCATGGCTGATCATGACGGGTATTTTGAGGCCGGCATGATCGGGGACAGGATGGAAGTCTGCTATTTCGAGGCGGACGGGAAACACCGGATAGCGGTCTGCCGGATCATGGAAAAGGAATAAAATCTTCGGGGGCGTTCAGAGGTGGTCGCGCCGGATGGCGTGGATCATCTCGTCCAGCTGGTGGAGAAACCGCGATCGGTCGCGTTTCTGCATGGGAGGTGGGCCGCCCGCGACCAAACCCTCGTCCCGGAGGTCCGAGAGGAGGTTCCGAGTGGCCAGGGCCGGGCCGATGTTGTCCTCGGTGAAGGGCTTTCCAGTGGTGCCGAGCACCCGGGCGCCCGCTTTCAGGCAGCGGTCGGCGAGGGGGATGTCGGCGGTGACCACGATGTCGTGGTGCTGAACGTGCTTTGCGATCCAGTCGTCCGCCGCATCTGGGCCTTCGGCCACCAGTTCGAGGGTGACCCACGGTTCCGGCGGAACCCGCATCCAGGCGTTGGACACCAGGGTGACCTGTAGGCCGTGTCTCTCTGCAACCCGGTAGATCTCCTGCTTTACCGGGCAGGCGTCCGCATCGATAAAGATATGCAGCAAGGTGTGTCCTTTCGCTCAGGGGGTGGGAACGGCTTCGAAGGGCTCCGGTATCTCCTCATACAGGTCCTTTTTGTAGGAAAAGGATCCGAGCAGGAGTAGCACCCCGGCAAGGCCTGCGAACAGGGGTAGTAAGGTCATGGCGGTCTCGAGGCCGTAGGCGTCAGAGAGCCTGCCGATGACAACGGGCGCGAGGCTCGAGCCCAGAAGGTGCTGAATGACGATGCTCACGCTCAGGGAGATCGCGCGGAGCCCCGGGTGCACTACGTCCTGGGTCACGGCCACGCCCGAGGGGACGAAGCCCACGGCGGTCACGCCGATGAGGAGCAGGAGGAGGTACTGGGCGTTTCCGTGGAGGAAGGAGAAGGCGATGTAGAGCAGAAGCCCGGTGAGAGCGGAGGATGCGGCCGGGAACAGTAGGCGGGCGTTCTCCCGTCTTTTCATCCACGCGTCGGACAGGAATCCGCCCAGGGGCGCGCCGATGATGGCGAGGAGCATGACGGAGCCGGCCTTCATGCTCGCCTTGTCCATGTCCAGGTGGCCGAAGCGGTGAAAGTAGGTGGGCAGCCAGGTGAGGAGGGCCGTGGTGACGAAGACGTTCAGGGCAAAGGCCAGGTTGTTGCAGAGCAGGGTCCGGTTGTGGGTGAACTGCCGGGCAATGTCCCCGAACTGCATCTTGACCTCTTGTCCGGTTTTTTCCTTGCGGGTGAGCCGGATGGTTTCGTAGTCCTGCACGAAGTAGAACCACACAGCCAGGATCATGCCCGGGAGGGCCACGAGCCCGAACGCGTGTCGCCAGCCTAAATGCTGGGCGACCAGCCCGCCGATGCCGATGCCCAGTGCGCTCCCCAGGGGAATGGAGGCGTTCCACAGCCCGAGGATCCTGGCCCTCTGCTCCTTGGGGAAACGGGCCGAGAGCATGGCGGTTCCGCCCGGGGCGTAGCCGGCCTCCCCCACGCCGATGGCAGTCCTGGCCATGAATAGCTGCGGAAAGGTTCTGGTGAACGCGCAGGCCAGGGTGGCCAGGCTCCAGAAGGCGGCCATGATGGAGATGCTTCTGGTGCGGCTCCAGCGGTCCACCAGGATGGATACAGGAAAGGAAAACGCCAGGATGGACCAGTACACCGCGGAGACCAGGAGACCGCACTGGGCGTCGGTCATGCCCATGTCCCTCTTCAGGAAGGGGAACAGGGACACGATCACCATACGATCCATGTAATCGAACATGTACAGAAGGAACAGCAGCCAGAAGACGGTCCAGGACTGTTTAGGCATGGGCTGTGGTCCCTTCGTACCGGCCGTGTTTGCGCACGGCCTCGAACATGGCCATGCAGTTCTCCGGGTTGACGCCCGGGTGCAGGGAGTTGGACGAGCAGATGATCAGGCCGCCTCCCTCGGCCCCGTCCTCGATGACTTGTATGACCGCTTGCTCCACCTGCTCCGGGGTACCCGAGGGCAGGAGGTCCACGCAGTCGATGTTGCCCAGGAGACAGATGCGGTCCCCGCACCAGGCCTTCACCTTTTTGATCTCCATGCCGGCCTGGGGTTCCAGGGGATTGATGCCGTCGTAGCCGGTCTCCAGGAGGGTGTCCATCAGGGGCCAGAGGTTGCCGTCCGAGTGGCGGACCACCTTCAGGCCCTTTTCATGGGCCTTCTCGACGAGGGGCCGGTTGTAGCGGTTTACGAACTCCTTGAAATGATCCAGGGAGATCATGGGCCGGTCGACCGTTGCGATGTCGTCCTCAATGACCAGCACGTCCAGACCGGCCTCGGCCAGCAGGTCGAGCTGGGCGAGGTTGAACTCGAGCATCATTCGGGCGACCTCGTGGATGAGCTCGGGGCAGTTGTAGATGCTCATCATGAAGTTGGTCATGCCGATCAGACGCCAGGAACGGACAAACGAGCCCCTCATGAGCCAGAAGGCGGCCTTCTCCCCTTTGAACCGGTCAAGGGCCAGGTACAGGAGCCCGAGGTCTTCTGGTTTGGGCGCTGGGGGCTGGAAGGCTTTCAGCTCCTCCAGGGAGCTCACGGGGTGGCCCACGGGTACGGGGATGCCGTGCTCGGACAGTTTGTAGACCACGCCGAATCCGTCCTTCACGTGCAGGTCGTCCACTCGGGTCTCGTGGCCGATCTCGAAGGTCGTGATGCCGTCGATGTCGAACTGCTCGTGGATCATGAACAGGGTGTCTACGAGCTTGAGCTTGTCCGCCTCATTCATGAGCCGGAAATCCCGGGGTTCAGGAAGGCCGGTGGTGAGGTGCCTGCCGATCCCTATGATGGGGGCCTCGTTGATCCCGTGGATGTACAGGGGAACGCGGTCCGGTTCCTTGAGCTCGAGCGCGGTGAGGATTCTCTGCTTTCCGTTCATCAGCTATGCTCCTCTGAGAGAGGTTGGAATTCACGCTCAGCGGTTGGCCTGAAGGGCCTCGCGATAGGCCTTGCGATTTTGGGGCGGGGGGTCAAAGCCCGGCCGCTCCTCCAGGGTGACCGCCTCCTCGGGGCAACCGGTGGCGCACACCCCGCACCCGATGCACCGGTCCAGGTCGAGGTCGGGTGTGTCCGCTTCCAGGGAGAGGGCCGAGGCCGGGCAGCGCTCTACGCAGAGGCCGCAGGCCGTGCATAGGTCCGCATCCACCCGGGGTCGGTACCCTGAGTTCATGAAGAGGCCGGGTTTAGGTGTGGCCAGGGCGGTCTTGAGCAGCACGCAGTGGCAGGAGCAGCAGTTGCAGAGCCAGTCGATGTCCTGCCGGTTCACGGTGGAGTGGACCAGGCCGGCCTCCTCGCTGCGCTGGAGGATCTCTCGGGCCTCGTCCTTGTCGATCTCCCGCCCCATGTTCCGGTCGATCACGAAGCGGGCGCCCGCCCCGAACTGGAGGCACACCTCGTCCGGAGCTCCGCAGTGGTCGCTCTCGTCGATGAGCCGGGCCTGGTGGCGGCAGTAGCAGGTGGCCACGGCAATGGGCTCGAACTGATCGATGTATGAGAGAACCTGGCTGTAGGTGTGGATCCGGCTGCCCGCCTCGATCTTGCGGTCCACCGGGATCACCCGGGTGGAGGGGAAGGTCTCCTCGGGCACGCCCCGGGCCGCGTCAAAGGCTTCCTTGTATCGCCGAATGAGCCGGGCGATGCGCCGGTCCCGGTCCGTGTCCGTGCCGCGCATGAACTGGTACTCAAAGATGCCCGGCACCAGCGGGAGGGGGGCGTACAGGGTTCGTCCGTCCTTTTCCATGGTGAAGCAGAGACCCTTTTCAGCCATCCGTTCCAGGACCGGGGCCGCCTCGGCCTCGTCCTTTCCCATCTCGCCGGCGATGCGTGCGGCGGTCTGAAGGCCGCGGGGCTGGGCCGTGCACATGGCCGCCTCCTCGGGCGTGAAGAGCTCCCGGGCGAGCTCGTAGAACTCGGGGATGTCCAGGCCCCGGTACCTGCCGGGGCGCTTCTCCAGCGCGTCGCAGAGCTTTTGATAGACGTCTTCGGCCATGGCTGGTTCCTTTAATGAATTGTTTGTTTTCGGGGGAGTATACATGATCGACAGAGGCGCAGGAAGCCGAACTTTTGACGGCCTGCAAAAACCCCGAAACTCTTGCATCTTCGGCAAACTCGACAATCGCTTTCAGGTGTTATGCGTTCTGGTTGACGCCCAAAGATGTCTTTCGGTATCCTGCCACTCAAAAAGCAACTACCTTTCACGTGTTCCGGAAGAAAAGCATGGAGGAGGCCGAGCATGAGCAGGTACGGAAAACGGTTGTGGATCGGAATGCTGGTTTTGGTGATAGGGTGCTGGGCGGCCGCAGCGCACTCCCAGGCCGGCGATCTCCCGGAGGGCTTCGTGTACCTGAAAGACGTGGCCTCCGACATCGTGGTGGACCTGCGGTACTACAGCGGAGAGAACTTCATCGGCGAGCGGATCGACGGGTATCTGGCACCCCGCTGCATCCTGTCCATGCAGGCCGCCGTCGCCCTCTCCAAGGTGCAGGGCGACCTGAAGCGATTCGGGCTCGGCCTCAAGGTGTTCGATGCGTATAGGCCCCAAAGTGCAGTGGATCATTTCGTTCGCTGGGCCCAGGACCTGGATGACACCCGAATGAAGCCGCGCTACTACCCGGACGTGGACAAGGCCGGCCTGTTCGAGCAGGGATACATCGCAGCCCGTTCCAGTCACACCCGGGGCAGTGCGGTGGATCTGACCCTGATCGCCCTGGACGGTGAGGGCGGAGGACGGGAGCTGGACATGGGCTCGGGCTTCGATTTTTTCGGGCGGGCCTCATGGCCTGACCATCCGGCCATGAGTCCTGAGCAGCGCGCCCATAGACTGCTGCTTCGCATGGCCATGATGCGGCACGGGTTCGAGCCCTACTCAAAGGAATGGTGGCACTTCATGTTGAAGCCGGAGCCCTTTCCCGGTACCTACTTCGACTTCCCGGTGCAGTGAGCCGGTGAAACGCTCCACCCGCAAGCCGGGGTCTGAGGCTCGCCCATATGCTTTATTCCGATATAGCCGAGGAGATTCTTACCTGACCTGAAACGCAATTCAGGGGACAGAATGAACAGGGAAACGCCACTTTATACCGGCACCTTTTCCCGGTCAGCCTTGTTTTCCGGCATTCCCGCTGAAGAGCATGCCGATATCCTCAACAGCGGCCGCCGGACCCTTCTCGAATCGGAAGAAACGCTTTTTTCCCAAGGAGATCCAGCGGTTCGATGCTATGGGGTCCAGCATGGCCGTCTCAAGCTGGGCAAACTGCACGAAGAGGGCAGGGAGGCCATTGTACGCTATATCCATCCCGGTGAAATAACAGCAGCCGTAGCTGTCTTTTGTGAAAAAGACTACCCGGCCACTGCGGTTGCCGTCGGCCCATCCGAAGTGATTTCGTGGGACCGAAAAACCATACTAGGACTCATGGCGGCTCATCCGCCGCTGGCAATCAACATGTTGCGTACGGCCTTGGATCGTCTGGATGATATTCAGAACCGCTATCTGGAGCTTCAGGCGGAACGTGTGGAGCAGCGCATCGCCCGGGCTGTTTTGCGCATCATGAGGCAATCCGGAAGGAAGACCGACGAGGGCGTTCTCATTGATTTCCGCCTCAGCCGCCGAGATCTGGCCGACTACACCGGCACCACCCTGTATACGGTGAGCCGGGCGCTCAGCAACTGGAAGAAAAGAGGCTGGGTCGCTTCCGGTCGAGAGCGTATCGTTGTTACAGACCCCCATGCCCTGGTGGCGTTTGCAGAGACCGGTTGACCCATTTCCCTCCTGTTTCGTGGTCCTTATTTCGCCTCATTAATAAATATCAACCCGCGTCGTTTTATTTCCGTTGTTTGCGCCGGCGCAAAGACAAAGATGCTGAGCGAACTATAATGGGTTATCATGAAGCTTGATTCGAAAATGACGGTCAGCGAGTTTTTGAAGTGCCATCCGGCCGCGATAGACGTCTTTATCAGGAGAAGGATGCTTTGCGTAGGGTGTCAGAGTGAAACGTTTCATACTCTCGAGGACGTAGCCCGCATATACGGCATCGATTTGGAGCACTTGCTGAAAGACCTGAGAGAGGCTGTCGGCGCCTGATTTCGAGTCCCCGGACCGGCTGGCCGGAGTTTCAAATAGGCCTTTAACTCCGGAATTAAGACCAAGCACCAGGTCTTTATTTTCGGCCGTAAAGTCGGGTTAGGGAATACGGATCCATAACACTAAAAAAAGGAGAATGCGCCATGTTTTGTTTTCAATGTCAGGAAACCGCAAAGAACCAGGGTTGCACGGTAAAAGGCATGTGCGGCAAGCCCGAGGAGACCGCGGACCTTCAAGACCTGCTCATTTATGTGTGCAAGGGCATATCGGTCTACGGAGAGAAGCTGAAAGAACAGGGCTCTGTGGATAAAGACGCGGCCCGTTTTATCTGTAAGGCCCTCTTCACCACCATCACCAATGTGGCCTGGGACGACGATGTCATTATCGACCGTATCAGGGAGGCCCTGAAGGTTCGGGAGGCGGTAAAGGAACAGGTCGGTGCAGCCGTTCCCGATTCACTCCCGGATTGCGCCACATGGGCCTCGAATGACAAGGAAGAAATGATGGCCAAGGCCATGGCCGATGAGGTGCGTATTACGTCCGTGAAAAACGAGGATGTGCGCTCACTCAGAGAACTGCTCACCATCGGGTGCAAGGGAATCGCCGCTTACGCCGACCATGCCGCAATCCTCGATCATGAAAAGGATGATATCTACGGCTTTCTCATGGAGGCCCTGGCATCCACCACCAGGGATCTTTCAACGGATGAGATGATCGCCATGGTCATGAAGGCGGGAGAGACTGCGGTCAATACCATGGCCCTTCTGGATGAGGCCAATACCGGCGCCTACGGCAATCCCGAGATCACCGAGGTAAACATCGGTGTCAACAAAAACCCGGGGATCCTGATCTCCGGCCATGACCTGAAGGACATGGAAGAGCTGCTCGCACAGACCGAAGGAACAGGTGTGGATGTCTACACCCACGGGGAAATGTTGCCGGCCAACTACTATCCGGCATTCAAGAAGTATGACCATTTCGTGGGCAACTACGGCGGGTCGTGGTGGCAGCAGAACAAGGAATTCGAGTCCTTTAACGGCCCGATTATTCTGACTACCAACTGCCTGATTCCCATAAAAAAGGACAATTCATACCAGGACAGGCTTTTTACCACCGGAGTTGTCGGTTACCCTTTGGTTAAGCACATCGCCGACAGACTCGAAGGCGGATCCAAGGATTTTTCGCCTGTGATCGAAGCGGCCAAAAAGTGCCCGCCGCCGGAAGAGATCGAGACAGGAAAGATTGTGGGAGGTTTCGCACACAACCAGGTCCTGGCCCTGGCGGACAAGGTGATCGACGCGGTGAAGTCGGGAGCGATCAAACGTTTTGTGGTCATGGCCGGGTGCGACGGCCGCCAGAAGGCTCGAAGCTATTTTACCGAAGTAGCGGAGAACCTGCCCAAGGACACGGTGATTCTCACGGCCGGGTGTGCCAAGTACCGTTACAACAAGCTGGACCTCGGCGATATCGGCGGCATTCCCCGGATCCTGGACGCCGGTCAGTGCAATGATTGCTATTCCCTGGCCGTGATCGCACTGAAGCTGAAGGAGGCCTTCGGCCTGAACGACATAAATGAGCTGCCCGTGTCTTACGATATCGCCTGGTACGAGCAAAAGGCGGTGGCCGTGCTTCTGGCGCTGCTTTCCCTCGGGGTCAAGGGGCTCAGGCTGGGGCCGACTCTGCCGGGATTCCTGTCACCCAATGTGGCTGACGTGCTGGTGGAGAAATTCGATATCAAACCAATCGGCACTGTGGATGAGGACATCGCGGCCATGATGGCCGGGAAGTAACTGTTTGTTCCAGTAGAAGGGTCAAATATAATGGCGCTTCCGCGTACTCGGAGCGGAAGCGCCATAATCAAGGAGAAAGCATTGGTGAGTTTTATGGTTGAAGTTGACACTTCCGATGGCCTCGCAAAAAGACAAACCTGAATTGAGCGATTGTCGAGGAGGCTGTGATTTTAAGATGGAGAAAAGTCGCGGGCCTTTTCAAAGAGGTGACGGCGACGGTCTCGCAGAAAAGGGAAGTCGCGGCGGACCTCGTGGACGAGACGGGGATCCATTTGCGCCGTGATCAAGGCCTCCTGGTCGCCCGCCTGCGCCAATGGTTCCCCCATAGGGTCCAGGATCACGGAGCCGCCTGCAAAGGCATGGCCTCCGCCTTCGCCCACGCGGTTGACGCCTGCCACATAGCACTGGTTTTCCACGGCGCGGGCCTTGAGAAGGGTTTCCCAGTGGGCCTGGCGCGTCTGAGGCCAGGAGGCGATTACCAGAATCAGTTCGCAGTCGTCGGCCACGGAGCGGAATAACTCGGGAAACCGAAGATCATAGCAGATGAAACAGGCGGTTTTCATACCGTCCAGGTCGAATGGGACCGGAACACGGCCCGGCCCGTAGTGGAGGTGCTCGTCGAGGAGGGCGATCAGGTGAATCTTGGCATACAGGGCCGCATCGTATCCATCGGGGTTCACCGTCAGCGAGACATTTTGAGGAGGTGCGTTTTCGCGGGCGAGGACAAAACCCCCTGTAATCCACAGCTCGAGATCCGAGGCCAGAGAGCGCAAAAAAGAGGGCGTAGGCCCGGTAAGGGGTTCCACGGTGGTCTCCGTGTCCATGGAAAAACCCGTGGAGAACATTTCCGGCAGGACCAAATACCGGGACCCGGAACCCTTTGCTTGCAGGGCGAGCCGCCGGGCGGTATCGTAATTCGCCTCCCGGTCGTGCCAGGCGATGTCCATCTGGGCGAGGGCGAGCTTCAAAGGCATCATTTTTTCCGGAGCCACGCCTCGAGGCGGTCCACGGCTTGTTCGAGGGTGGCCTCACGCTTGCAGAAACAAAACCTTACGAGCGTCTTTCCGCTGTGTCGTTCTTCCCGGAACATGGAGCAAGGGATGGCCGCCACTCCGGCCGCGCTTGCTGGGGTGTTTTCGGCGGGATTCTGCAAAGGTGGACTCCTGAATGCCGATGTTGCTTCAAAGGATACCCTCTTTTCCATAACCAAAAGACCCGGGAGGGTCAAGGTGAAAGAGTGTGAAAACCAATGCCCGTCTTGACACGTCCGGCGGGGGCGCTTATGCTCGATCTTTCCTGTTCAACCCCTACCGCTCTTCATCCGCCGGGATCAGGTGATACCTACGACATAGGGGATGAGGGGTGGGAAGGCGATTGGTGTCGAATCAACTTGCTGTGGCGTTTGTGTTGACGCAACGCCGTTCAAACCAGGAAGGGGATGCTTGTATGAATCGAGTGACGTGGACGGTGAACAAGGGAAATGTGGCCGTGATCACGCTCAGCGACGGAGAGAACCGATTCAACCCTCCGTTTCTGGCGTCATTTCTCGAGGCGCTGGACGAGGTGGAGAAAGAGACCGAGGCCGGCGCCCTGGTGGTGACCTCGGCTCACGAGAAGATTTTCTCCAACGGCATCGATCTGGAATGGCTGGTCCCGGTGATTCAGGGCGGCCAACAGGAGGAGGCCAAGGCCTTTTTCCGTCAGATGATGGCCCTGTTTCAAAGGGTGCTGGTCTATCCCATGCCGACGATCGCCGCTGTATCGGGACACGCGTTCGCAGGCGGAGCCATTCTCTGCTGTGCCTTTGATTTTCGTTTCATGCGCTCGGACCGGGGCTTCTTCTGTTTCCCGGAAGTGGACCTGGGCATCCCCTTTCTTCCTGGAATGATCGCGATCATCACTCGGGCCCTTTCGTGGCAGGTCTTTGAGGAGATGCAGTACACGGGCAAGCGCCTGACCGCGGAGGAATGCGTGGGAAAAGGTTTCGTCACCAGGGCCTGCGCGCTGGAGGACCTGATGCCGGAGGCCGAAGGGTTTGCAGCGGGGTTGGGAAAGCGCCGGGAGGTCATTCTGGAGATGAAGCAAAGGACCCATAAAAGGATCCTTCGAGTGCTGAAAGACGAGGACCCGTCCGTTATCGACTCAGGGCTGTTTTCTGTATAGAAAGGTCAAAGCGCGTGGAGCTTCGCCGAGTATCGGTACAACAGGCGGTCATCATTCGAAAAAGCGTGCGAGGAGCTTTTTCGTCTTGACCACGTTCATGTTCAGCCCCAATTCCTTGCGGTCGAATCCCATGGCCATGCCTAGAAGCTGGGGGAGGTAGAGGACCGGTAGGTTGTATTCCGCGTCGAACTCCGATTCGATCCCCTTCTGGTTGCTGTCGTACATGACCGCACAAAAGGGGCAAACCAGGGTGATTGCGTCGGCTCCCGCCTCCTTGATGTCCTCGAGCTTCTCTTTGGCCACGGACATGGAAACCTTCTCGTCTACGGGCAACAACGGTCCACCACAGCACCGCTTTTTGTCTTTGTAATGTACGGGAACGGCTCCGGTCAAAGCGGTCAGCTCGTCCAGCGTCCTGGGGTTTTCCGGGTCGTCGAATGCATCGTAGATCTCGCTGGGCTTCAGGTAGTGACAGCCGTAGTGGGCGGCCACCCTCAGCCCGTCGAGCGGCTTTTGAATATGTTGTTCGATCTCGTTCTTCCCGATCTCTTCGTAGAGCACCCGGGCGAAATGGCGGACCCGGGTCCCTTTCTCGTACCGCAGTCCCAACCGATCGAGGTCCTGGTTTACGGCTTTCCGTTCAGAATCGTCGTGATCCAGACGATGGACCGTCTCCGTGAGTGCGGAAGTGCAGGAACTGCACAAGGTGCAGATGTCCAGGCCCTGCTTTTGCGCCAGGGCGAGATTGTAGGCCCCCAGGAGTGTGGCTGATCGAAGATCTGCGCTTCGAACGGGAAACCCGCAGCATATGAAGGAGTCCAGGTCCACCAGCTCCAACCCCAACCGTTCGGCCACCTTTCGAGAAGAGAGTTCGTAGTTGCGGGAACGTGCCGGTATGGTGCAGCCGAGAAAGAGGGCGTATTTCATCGAATACCTCGATTTGTGCGCATCGCCGTGATTGTGGTGACACCCCTTGACGAGTTCAAAGAGCGCTTTTTGTCTGGGGCCCGGAACCAAAGAACGCCGGGAAAGAAGGTGCCTTGCCGGGCGATCAATTTTCAGCTCGACTATAGGAGCCCGCCGCTTTGGTGTCAAGGCGTGGATGTTCAGGCCAGTCAGGAAATTGACGTGTGTGCGGCGGAAAATACCCCGAAAGTTGACGCCTCCTCTCCGCTCAGGAAGGTCCGTTGTTGAATCCTTTGAAAAACCGGGCGATAGGTCTGCCTCCAATGTGGCACGTTTCATGCTGCTTCACATTACAAGAGGCCGGCAGGTCGTTTTCACTGGAGTGCATGGGTCGCGAATCCGGCGGACGTGAGGGAGGGAACGCATGAAAGAGCAACGGCTCGAAGCCGAACTCATCGCCTTGAATGCGGCGTTCGAGGCCGCCAGAATGGGTGAAGCGGGCAAGCCGTTTGCACTGCGGATAGGGGAGTTCCTGCACAGGCGGATCGCCGCTGTGGTTGCAACGGCCGAAAAGAGCGCTACTCCTCGGAACGGTTGAGCAACCGGTTCATTTCCTGGACGGCCGGTTGCCAGACGCCGTGGAAATGCTCCCAGAAAAAGGTCTTGGCCAGCACGAAACGGTTGTGGAGAGAACCGGCGCCCTGCATTCTTCGGTTCCACTCGTCCTGCATCGCGTGCAGCTTCGCTTTCAAATCGTCGTCTTCGGCGGATTGAATAACCTCATCGATCATGCGGCGACGTTCCCGTTCAAACGTGAAACGATCCTCCTTGAAAAGCCTGGCAAGCCTGGCGTGTCTTTCCAATGCCGCCTGCTCTCGCTTCTCTTTCTCCGTCTCCCACCGAAAGGCAGTCATGTCCTTTTCCTGTTCAAGGGGGCACTTCCAACACCGTCATGCAATGATAGAAAGAGCATCCGATTCCAAGAGCGTTGCTCCATTCCTTATACCCACATATAACAACAGATAGGGGTTTGTTGTCAACACCATCCAATGATCTTGTACCGGGTGGCCACGCTCCACCTTTTCAGTGCCATACGTATTACGAAGACGAAAAAACTGTATTCTCTCGCAAAGACGCCAAGACGCCAAGAAAAAAACCTATTGATATCAACATTATCAAGTGGATTTGAGGACCGGCATTCATGGATCTGATGATTGGCTTCCGGTACTGAGGCCGGCGGTGGAGCTTGAGCGGGTTTTTCAACACCGTAAAGCGGGCCCGGGCGTGGAGTGTCGCACCGGCTTGCTTTTGGGTCTGGGGTGGTGGTAGGGTCATGTTCCAGCGTGTTCCTGACCGGGACCTACCGGGGCCGGGCAGATGATTCGAAAAGGACGAACCGATGGACAAACAAGCAGCAGTTTCCGCCCTCTCCCAGGGAGAGAAGATCAAGGCCGGGTTGATTTGGGCCTCTCAGGGCATTCAGATGCTCGAGGGATTGGGCGGCGTGGAACGATCCGGAGGACTGCAGGTGGTCAAGGGGCTCTGCGCCATGGTTGGAAACGAGGTGTCCCTTGTTCGGTCCATCACCGGGGATCCCGCCTGGGGGGAAGTGCTCCCTCCCTTGGAGCGAGCCCTGGTGATGATGGAATCGGGTGTCCCCGAGGAGTCTGTGGGTCACCTGTCCAAGGCCTTGAGCATGACGACCGACATTCTTCAGCGGGCCATGACGTTTCTTCGCAGTGAAGGTCTGGCCTGAAGGGGGAGGGTCCGTGGGCAAAGAACGTATGAGAAGGCTTCTGGCGGAGGTGCATGCAGGCCGGGTCGGTGTGGAAGAGGCCTTGGCCGCCCTGCGGGACCTTCCCTTCGAGAATATCGGGTTTGCGTGCATCGACCACCACCGCTCTTTGCGGCGCGGCATGTCCGAGGTGGTCTTCGGTGAACAAAAGCGGGCCGGGGATATCCTGGCGATCATGGAGCGGATGCTCGAGCGTGGTGAGAACATCCTTGTCACCCGGCTCTCCAACCGCAAGGCGGAGGAGATCAAGAAGGCCTATCCGGAGAGTGAATACCATGACAGGGCCAGGTGCCTGACCCTGGTGCGGCATCAGAACGAGGCCGTGGGGCGGGGAACGATCCTTGTGATCAGCGCCGGGACCTCGGATGTCCCCGTGGCCGAGGAGGCGGCGATCACGGCCCGGTTCATGGGGAATGACGTGGAAATCCTCCACGACCTGGGGGTCTCCGGGATTCATCGGGTCCTCGCCCACCGTGACCGGATCGTGCGGGCCGAGGTTCTGGTGGTGGTGGCCGGAATGGAGGGGGCCCTGCCGAGTGTGGTGGCCGGTCTCATGGACAAACCCGTGATCGCCGTGCCCACCAGCGTGGGGTACGGGGCAAGCTTTGGAGGCATAGCCGCACTGCTCGGGATGCTCAACACGTGCGCCGCCGGGGTGACCGTGGTCAACATCGACAACGGCTTCGGCGCCGGTTATGCCGCGGCGCTGATCAATCGGGGTGAGCGCTGATCAGAGGGTGCCCCTTGCCTGATCCCTGGGTCTGCGAATGTCGCGCGCCAGGGCTCGAAGCCCGGGTGCACGGGCCTGTTTCCTTCCGCTCCAGCAAGGCAGCAGGGTATTGTTCTGAAAAAGGGGTTCGGTGAGATCCCACGCCGATGCTGCAACCGCCTCGGGCCACAGGGCCGTATGAGGAATAGGTGAGTATTCCGCCAGGAAAGGGACGGCTCCCGCACTGTCCACCGCCTTCAACGTCTGCTTCACGGAATCCACGGATTGCCCCGGCAGGCCCATCATCACGTACACTCCGATTTCTTCGCGCCCGTATCCCGCGTCTCGAAGGTTTTGCACCGCTTGCTCGAACTCCCCGGGGCGAACCTTTCCGTCCAGGCCCCTTCTGAACTCGAAGTCCGTCGTTTCCAGGCCGAGTCGAATGGTTCGGAAGCCGGTATGGAGGAGGCGGGCCGTGGCAATCGTGATTTCGCGCAGGTGCAGGGCGTTGGGTGTGTGGAAGCGGAGGTTGGGGGCCCGGGCCGCCAGCTCTTTGAGCACAGGGCGAATGTGGGCATGGGCACGCACCAGCAGGGCGTCGTCGTAAAACGCGATATCCCGGATTCCGAGAGTTTCGTGCCAGTGAAGGATTTCATCGATCACCGCTTGCGGGTGGCGTTGCCGGAATGAGGGATTGAGAAAGCCGCTCGCACAGTAACCGCAACGATAAGGGCAACCCATGGAGGTCGTGATGCATACCGAATCCGGCCGGCGGAGCATGTCAAAGGCCGGATAAACCGGGGTGCCGGCCGAAACCGTGGGGGGGCGGGAAACACCTGCGGCATCGAGGATGCGGCATGCCGTCTCGAGGCAGTTTCCCTCCGCCGAGCTCACCACCCTGTCTGCACCGGAATGCCGGACGGCGTGCTTGCGGCAGAGGCTCGCATAGATGCCCCCCAGGATGACGGGCGTGCGGGGGTGGACCTTGCGGATGAGGGACACGGCTTCCTGAACACCTGAATACCAATAGGTCATCAGGGAGGTGACCAGCACGGCCGCAGGGTTTTTGACGGCCTCCAGGGCCTCGACAAAGAGATCGTGTGAGATTCCGTAGCGGCTGTACGGGCGCGGAACGGAGGCCAGGGGGGCGGGAGGATCCACGACCGTCCGCCAGAACTTCCCTGTACCGTAGGCGCGCCTCACCGGTCGCACGGCCGAGTCCTCCCGGGCCATTGCGGGATGGTGCACGTCCAGGCAGTCGATCAGGTGAACCCGGTATCCCCTGTGGCGGAGCTCGCCGGCCAGGGTCAGGAGCCCGAGCGGTTTGGACCACAGATCGTAGGCCGCAAAGTCGGTGATCCAGGGGTTGACCAGGATGAGGGTGGGAGTCTTGCCCATAGTGCCACTCCTACACGCAAGCCGCTCATAAGTAAAGGGGGCGGCCTATTCTCTTGACAGGTGGAAGCCATTGTCATAGAGGCATGTATCATGATGCGTACCGGCGACATCCTGGAGGTGGATCTGGCCTGCGGCCGGTGGACACGAAAACCCTATCCTCAGCGGGCTCTCCAAGAGGTGATGGCAGGAAGGGGATACAATGCGCTCCTGCTTCGAGAAGGGCTGACGCCGGGCACCGAGCCCCTGGGTCCTGAAAACCTTCTGGTCCTCTCTTGCGGCCTCCTCACGGGGACTGCGGCTCCCGCCTCATCCCGCGTTCATATCAGCGCCCGATCCCCTCTGACGGGTATTATGGGTAGCTCCAATGTGGGCGGCAGTCTCGGGCGCGCCCTTCGTTCATGTGGGGTGCAGGCAATCGTGATTCGAGGCAGGTCGCGTATTCCGGTGGTTCTCTCCATTCTAAAGGATGAAGTTCGAATACAAGAGGCCGGGGGCCTGTGGGGGCTCGACACCCGGCGGGCCGAGTCTCGCCTGCGGGAAGGGCTGGGCCCTGCGCAAGGGGGCATCCTGACCATCGGACCGGCCGGGGAGAACGGCGTGGCCTTTGCCTGCGCCATGAGCGATTACGATCACGCAGCGGGCCGGACCGGACTGGGTGCGGTCATGGGGGCCAAGCGGCTGAAGGCCATTGTGGTTAGAGACGAGGGCCTTTCACCCGGCAGGCCAAAAGCAGGGGCCGGAAGGGCGGTGAGAACCTACGCCCGGCGGATTCGCGAGGCGCCCGAGTTCCGGTTTTTCAGGGATCACGGGGGCGCAGGATACGTGACCTGGTGCAATGACATCGGCATTCTGGCCACCAGGAACTATCGCTCCAACCGCTTCGAATCGGCTCAGGACATCGACGGAAGAAAGCTCCGCGTTCGAACGGTCCGGAGCCGGGGCTGTCCGGGTTGTCCGGTACGCTGCAAGGCGGAGCTGCAATTCGAAAATCCCGAAGGGGGGTTAAAGACGTTCAACCGCCCTGAGTTCGAATCCATGGTGAACCTGGGTGCCAAGTGCGGGCTGAACGATCTTCAGGCCCTGGTGCGGCTGGACAACCTGTGCTCGAGGCTCGGCATGGACTGCATCTCCGCCGGAACCGTTGTGGGCTTTGCCATGGATCTCTTCGACCGGCGGATTATCGGTCCTGAAGACACGGGCGGGCTCGATCTTTCCTGGGGGAACAAACAGGCCATGGAGGCCTTGATCGGGCAAATCGCCCGGCGAGAGGGTTTGGGGGAAATTCTCGCCCTTGGCGTGCGAGGGGCCGCCCGGAGGCTCGGGCGCGGAGCGGAACGTTTTGCACCGCATGTCAAAGGGCTGGAGCTGCCGGGTTATCATCCCGGCCACATTATGGGCACGGCCCTGGGCTACATGGTTTCGGCGAGGGGCGGGGACTTCAGCAATGTCTACGCGTCCCTGGAGTATACCTGGTCTTCGGAGCGGGCTGAAGCCGCCTTCGGGCAAGGCTTTTCCCCCCATCTCGAGGAGATTCAAGGAAAGGCGTTTCTCGTTAGATGCGCCGTCCTGGTGAACATCGCCCTGGACTGCCTGGGCCTGTGCAAGGTTCCCGCCCTGTCTCTCAAGCGGGGCTTTGATCTCGAAGCCGAGGCCGAGCTGGCCCGGGAGCTCACAGGTATAAACATTCGAGTGGAAGACCTGATGCGCGTGGGAAAGCGGGTCGCCGACCTGGAGCGCCTCTTTAATGTGGAAAACGGGGCCGTTGCACTGGACGACCGGCTTCCCGGCATGTTCGCGAGCCGGGAGAGTGGGTTGGGTGAGCCTCTTTCAGATCGTTACGAAACCATGCTCAAAGAGTTCTACGTGCTGATGGGATGGGACGAGCAGGGGCGACCGCGGCACGCGTCGGCGGAGGGGTCCTCGAGTGCCGGTGCAGAAGCCGCCCCATCCTTTGAGATACACCATCATCACGGGGTGGACGAGGGAGAAGAAAGGATATGAACGACTCGGGTGATATCATTCCCACCGGCTTTCCCTACATGCGGTTTCTATCGCAGGAGGACCTGGATCGAATCCACCATGCGGTCTGTCACATTCTGGATCGCATCGGCATGCGCGTGTTTCATGAGGAGGCCGTTGATATTCTGCAAAAGGCGGGATGCCGGATCGAGGACAAAACCAGGGTGCGCATTCCGGAATCGCTCCTTGGGCAAGCCTTGGAGACGGTGCCCCGATCGGTTGAGGTTTATGACCGGGAAGGAAACCAGGCCATGGATCTCGGCGGGACGCGGTCGTACTTCGGCCCGGGGTCTGATTTGCTATATGCCTTGGACGGAAAGACCCTGCAAAGGCACCGCTGCCGAATCCAGGACGTGGCCCGTGCCGCCCGGGTCTGCGATGCGCTCTCCAACATCGATTTCATCATGTCCTTTGCCCATCCTTCCGATGTGCCGCCGCATCACGCCTATTTGCAAAGCTTTCGGGCCATGGTGGAGAACGCGTCCAAGCCGATCGTAACCACGGCCGAAGACCGAGGGGACCTGCACGAAATGTGGGCACTGGCGGCCGAGGCCAGGGGCGGTGAAAGCGCGCTCAGGGAGCGACCGTACATTCTGCACTATGCCGAACCCGCTAGTCCGTTGAAACATCCGTTCTCGAGCGTGGACAAGCTGCTGTTCTGCGCGGACAAGGGGGTCCCCCTGGTGTACTCCCCGGCGCCCATCGCCGGGTCCACGGCCCCCATGACCATGGCCGGGCACGTGGCCCAGGGCGTGGCCGAATGCCTTTGCGGTCTGGTGGTCCATCAGCTCCGGTCACCGGGGGCGCCGTTTCTCATGGGCATGGGACCGGCCGTTCTGGACATGTCCACGGCCCAGTGCTCATACAACGCCCCGGAGTACTATCTTTCCTATGTGGCCCTGGTGGAGATGAGCCGATACTACGACATTCCGAACTGGGGCTATGCCGGCACCAGCGACTCCCAGGTGCCGGACGGTCAGGCCGTGGTCGAGGCCGGCGTCTTGACCTTGATCTCCGTTATGATCGGCTCGAACCTGAATCATGATGTGGGCTACCTGGATTTTGGGCGTACCGGCAGCCTGGAGATGATCGTGGTCCTGGACGAACTCATCGACCAGGCCCGTCGCCTGAAGCGCGGCGTCCCTGTGAATGAGGACTCCCTGGCCCTGGAGGTCATAGCCGACGTGGCCGAAAAGGGGAACTTCCTGGAGCATCCGCACACGCTGGAGCACTTTTCATCCACCCAGTGGCGTCCGAAGCTCTTGAACCGGCGGGGATTTCATGCCTGGGAGCAGGCGGGAAGAGCCGGCTTGATGGATCGTGCCGTGGATCGGCTCAACAGGATCCTGAAATTCCACCAGCCCTCTCCGGTGCCGCCTGCGCTTGCACTGGCCCTGGAGGAAAGAACGGGCCGATTCGAGAAAAAGAATGCGGTTTGATTCAGGCCGCCGCATTCTTGCTGTGGATCACCGGTTCGGTCTTGGCCAGCTCTTCCAGGGGAATGTGGCAGAAAATGCGATGGCCCTTTTCGGTGGCCTGCCAGGGCGGTACCTCGGTTTCGCAGATTTTGCCGCCGTCCGGAAGCATCTGCGCTCTGCGAGGACACCGAGTGTGGAAGCGGCACCCCGAAGGCGGGTTCAGGGCGCTGGGCACGTTTCCGCTCAGACGCAAGTCCTTTTGCTCGGCTTCCGGGTCGGGGATGGGAACGGCTGATAGCAGGGCCTCGGTGTAGGGATGGTAGGGGGGATCGTATATGGCGTCCGCAGGGCCCACCTCCACCACCTGACCCAGGTACATGACGGCGATGTCGTCCGAGAAGAAGCGCACCACGCTCAAGTCGTGGGCGATGAAGATCATGGAGGACCCGAAGGTGTGCTGGATCTCCAGGAGCAGGTTGATCACCGCCGCCTGAACCGAGACGTCCAGTGCGGAGACCGGCTCGTCGCAGATGATCAGGTCCGGCCGGCTGGCCAGGGCCCGGGCGATCCCCACGCGTTGTTTTTCCCCCCCGCTGAGCTGCCTGGGGAGCCGATCATAGTAAGCCGCGCTGAGACGTACGGCCCTCAGCAGCCTGATCACCTCCTCTTTCACCTGACGCCGGGGCACGGTCTTGAACCGTTTTATGGGTCGCGCGATCTGCTTGCCCACAGGATAGGAGGGATTCAGGGTGGAGTCCGGGTTCTGAAACACCATCTGCATCTCTTTAATCAGACTGGTGTCCCGGTCGGACACGGTGTCCTGCACGTCGATGCCCATGAACTGAAAATCCCCGCCGGTGACCGGTTCCAGTCCGATCAGTCCCTTGACCAGGGTGGACTTGCCGCACCCTGATTCCCCCACCACCCCCAGGGTGCGTCCTTTCTGGAGGCGGAGACTCACATCGTCCACGGCCTTGACGTACTTCTTTTCGCCCAGCCCGAAGAGGCTGGCCACTGACTGGGATTCCTGGGGATAGTAGACCTTGAGGCCTTTGATTCCCAGGATTCGGCCGTCCTTTTCAGTCGTTTCCTCGGCCTCGAGCCGGGCTTCCTGCGGGCGGCGGCGGGTTGTTCTGGCGCGGTCTTCGATTTCCCGGGCGTAAATACACCGGGCTGCGTGTCCTTCCGCCACGTCCTCCAGCCGGGGCTTGGATTTCAGGCAGTCGTCCGTAGCATAGTCACAGCGGGGAGCGAACACGCAGGCGTCCTCAGGACGCTTGTCCGGGGGAGGGACCCGTCCTCGAATGGGTGTCAGAATGGACTCGAGCTTGCTTTCTCCCAGCTTGGGCACGCTGGCCAGGAGCCCGCGGGTGTAAGGGTGGGAAGGTTGCTTGAAGATCTCCTCGACGGTACCCCGCTCCACCATCTCTCCGGCGTACATGACGCACATGTGGTCACTCACGCGGGCCACCACTCCCAGGTTGTGGGTGATGAAGATGTTGGCGGCCTTGAAGTCGTTCTTCAGGTCCTCGATGAGGTCGAGGACCGCCGCCTCCACGGTCACGTCCAGGGCCGTGGTGGGCTCGTCCATGATGAGCAGGGCCGGATTGTTCAGCATGGCCATGGCGATGACCACGCGCTGCTGTTGTCCGCCGGAGATCTGGTGGGGGTAGCGATTCATCACGTCGCCCGGATCGGGCATGTACACCCGTTTGAGCATCTCCACGGAGCGTTCCCGAGCTTGTTTCTGGGACAGGTCCGTGTGGCAGGTGAGCACCTCGGTGAGCTGCTCGCCCAGCCGAATCGACGGGTTGAGCGCCTGCATCGGGTCCTGGTACACCATGGCGATGCGGTCGCCCCTAAGCCTTTTGAGCGCCTTTTCGGAGCGGCCCACGAGCTCGTGACCCTGGAATCGGACGCTCCCTTCGGTGATCTTGCCGTTGGGGCCGAGAAAGTTCACGATGCCGAAGGCGATGGTGCTCTTTCCGCAACCGGACTCCCCCACGAGCCCCATGGTTTCGCCCTCTCGCACGGAAAAGTTGATGTTGCGCACGGCCTGCACATCTCCTGTGCGGGTTTCGTAGGCGATTCCGAGGTTCTCTATCTCAATGACCGGCGCGTTTTGGCCCTTGCCGGATGAATCGTTCATGAGGCCACTCCGTGTTGTGAAAATGCGCCGCCCGCGAATTCCGCCGGCTTACGGCGGGGTTGGCGGGCGGCATGTACGAGCATGCCGTGCTCGAGTAAGGCTCAGCGCTCGGGGAAGCCTTGCCGAGGCTACTGGTAGCGCATGGACTCCTCGCGGAGCCCGTCCGCAAAGATGTTCAAGCCCACCACCAGAGTGCCGATGGCCACAGAAGGCCACAGGGCCGCCCACGGGCTTCCGGCCAGGATGAACTCCCGGCCCTTGGCCACCATGCTGCCCCAGTCCGGTGACGGAGGCGGGAGGCCGAGGCCCAGGAACCCGAGGGTTCCCATGGCGAAGATGGCGTATCCCACCCTCAGCATGGCGTCCACGATGATCGGACCGCGGGCGTTGGGCAGGATCTCCACGAACATGATGTACCAGGGGCTTTCCCCCCGGGTTTCCGCAGACCGGATGTACTCGCGCGTCTTGATGTCCAGGGTCAGGCTCCGGACCAGCCGGGCGATGCCGGGTGTCCCCACGATGGTCATGGCGATCACCACGTTCACGGCGGACTGCCCGAGGGCCGCCATGATGATCAGAAAGAGGAGGATGATGGGCACGGCCATCATGGCGTCCAATGCGCGCATCACGACCTCGTCCAACCATCCTCCATAATACCCTCCGACCAGCCCCAGAAAGATGCCCGCCACCAGCGCCACGGCCACGCCCCAGATGGCGGTCCCTCCCGGTATCCAGGCGTTTTCCGAGATGGGGAGGATCACCAGAACCACCCGTGCTCCATAGATCAGGCGGGACCAAAGATCCCGGCCCAATTCGTCCGTACCCAGGATATGCTTTGCGGAAGGCCCTTGATTGGGCGCTTTCCAGTCCTGCTCCAGCGGGGTGTAGGGTGTGAGCAAGGGGGCGAACAGGGCCACGAAGACCCAGAAAAAAACAATGAAGACGCCCACCATGGCGGTCTTGGAGGCGAACAGGACCCGGAACCCGCCCCAGACCCGCTGTAGGCGCCGGGTCCTCGGTACGGTCTCCTCCGGGGCGATTTCCTGGTCTCCTCCGGCGGCTGCTTCTTGATGCTCCGTCATCATGTCTCCTTTTGAATTCACTTGATGACCGACGTGCTGTTCGGTTCGAGTCCGCCCAAAAAGATCATGTGTACCGGATACGCGGATTGAGGAACGTGTACACAATGTCCGCAATGAGCTGCGTGCCCACAGCCAGGGTGACCAGGATCATGGCCCCGGCCTCGAGGGCGTTGATGTCCTTGAACATGGCCGAGTCCAGCAGGTACTTGCCGAGTCCCGGGTATCCGAACACCACCTCCACGATCACGATGCCTCCCATGAGCCAGTTCACATGGAGCATGATCACGGTGATGGGCGCCATGAGAGCGTTTCGCACGGCGTGCTTGAACACGATGCGCCAGTAGGGAAGCCCCTTCAGAAAGGCGGTCCGGATGTAGGGGGAGCGCATGACCTCGACCATGCTGGCCCGGGTGATCCTCAGGATGTACCCCAGCTCCACCAGGGTCAGAGTGAGAACGGGCAGAATGAGCATGTCCGGTCGTTGCCACGGGGCCTGCTCTCCGAAGACCGTGGCCCCGGGTACGAGGTTGAGCCACACGGCCATGATCAGGATGAGAAAGATGCCGGTGGCGAACTCCGGAATAACCGAGAACGTCATGCCCCCGATGGAGAGAATCCGGTCCCGCAGGCTTCCCTCCCGCAACCCTGCGATCATGCCCAGGAGCAGGGCCACGGGCATTACGAGGACAAAGGCGATGCCGGCCAGGACCAGGGAGTTCCTGAGGCGGGTGAAAAGGGCCTTGCTCACGGGTCGTCCCGTGCGGAGACTGATGCCGGGGTCTCCTCGAATGAACCCCTTTTTGAGGGGAATGT
Source organism: uncultured Desulfobacterales bacterium (assembly GCA_964591925.1). Taxonomy (GTDB): domain Bacteria; phylum Desulfobacterota; class DSM-4660; order Desulfatiglandales; family HGW-15; genus JAIPEI01. The sequence continues at coordinate 32,950 of CAZQCK010000003.1, read as the reverse complement.
ACTCCATGGGCCCGCCGGAGGTCTCCATCCAGCCCGTTCCGATCACAAAGGTCCAGACCTTGATGTCAGCCCCCTTTTCCCACCGGACGGCGTGGTTATAAGTGTCGATCCCCCAAAAGGTGCTCACGCCCTTTTCATTGGTCTTCCAGCGATCATTGTCCTTGTACTCTCGCACGGGTCCGTCCGGGGTCTTCTCCACTGCGATCAGGTCCTCCCCCTCGAGCTTCCAGCGGATGAGGTTCCCGTTGTCGCGCTCGGCCCACCACTCCACGAACTCTTTTTCGGTCATGGTGCGTTTCAGGGGAAAGCCCACCTTGCTTTCGGCCTGCCAGTCGCTTCCAATGAGCCAGTAGGCGTAACGGACGTATGCGGGCTTGTCGAGGCCCATCTGGGCCAGGAAGGACTTTTCCTGCTCCGGCGTGATAAAGGCCCCGAGCACGTTTCGGGCCACGTTTCCGGGCGAGGACTCTGTGATCAAAAAGACCGCGATGGAGACCAGGAACATGGTCAGAAGCAAAAGGAAAAAGCGCCTTACAATGAACTTCGCCATAGCCGGCCCTTTTCTCGATGCGTTTGCGTGAGGCGAGGCGGCCCGTGAACCGGGCCGCCTCTAATCCGTTCCCGGTTGGGGATCAGCGGCGCGCGCCGTTCGTATCCCGATCCCGGGCCGGTCGAGGGTCACGGCACTACTTGGACAGCCAGGCCTCGTTCAGAAGGTAGTACCCGGTGGGGTGAGGCTCGGAGCCTTTCACCCTTTTGGTGGTGACCTGCCAGTTGTACTGCCAGAAGGGAGCCCCGATGGATCCCCGGTCCCACTGGATCTGCTCGAGCTTGCACATGATCTTGCGCCGCTCGTCCACGTCCAGGGTGCCGTTCGCCTCCGTGAGCAGCTTGCTGAACTCCGGGTCGGACCAGTTGGTCTCGTTCCAGGCCACGGGCTTGCCTTCCTCGTCCGTTACATAGGCCAGGTTAAGGACCATGGTGCCCAGGGGGCGGTGGGTCCAGGGGGTCACGCCCAGGTCCACCTCTGTCCACTTCTCCCAGTACTGGCTGGTGGGCATGGTCTGGATGTTGATGCGGAGCCCGGCCGGTGCGGCGTCCTGCTTCAGGACCTCGATGTAGCGCACCACGTCGGTCCACTCGCTGCCCACTGCGCAGTTCACGTCCAGGCCGTTTTCATACCCCGCCTCCTTGAGGAGCTGCTTGGCCCGCTCCGGGTCGTACTCGGGCACCGGCTTCTCGCAGTACTCGGGATGCACCGGGGAGACGTGGAAGTCGTGGCCCAGCACACCTTGGCCGAAGTAGGCCAGCCCCAGGATCTTCTCGCGGTGCTGGCAGAGCTTGAGAGCCATGCGCACACGGTTGTCCTTCCAGGGATCCAGGTCCACCCGCATGCGGAGCAGCCGCACCTGGGCCGTGCCGATGGGCTTGACGTTGATGCCGGCATCGTCCTTGAGGGCCTTGTAGGCGGAGGTACCGCCCGTAGTGGCCAGATCGATGGAGTCGATCTCGCCGGCCTTGATGGCGGCTATGCGCGGGGACATCTCGTCGCCCATGTCTACGAACTCGATGCGGTCCATGTAGGGAAGGGGCTTTCCATCGGCGCCCTTCTGCCAGTAGTCCTTGCGGGCCTTGAGCACGCAGCGCTCTCCCTCGCGGTAGGTTTCGAGGGTAAAAGGACCCGTTCCGTGAGGCGCCTTGATGAAGTCCCCTTCAAAGGTCCGGTGATTGAGGACCAGGGCCGGGTAGTGGAAGAGGTGCTCCGGGACCGCGATTTCCGGGACGCTCAGGTGAAGAACCACCTGGTAGTCGTTTGCTTTTTCAATGCCCGAGGGGCTCAGGTAGGCCCCCATCATGCCCTCGATGGAGGATCCCACGTCCTCGTTCAGCCACTGGTTCATGGTGAAGACCACGTCGTCCGCGTTGAACTCGTCTCCGTTGTTGAACTTGATCCCCTTTCTCAGGTTCAGGGTCCAGGTCTTGAGGTCGTCACTGGCTTGCCAGTTTTTGAGCAGGTAAGGATGGGTGATGTTCTGGTTGTCCGTTTGGGTGAGGTACTCACCCACCTGGCGAAGCATGTTGGAGGGTTCCACCCAGGAGAACTGGGCCGGGTGGGTGACCTTCTGGACCGAAGATGCGATCCTCAATGTGCCTCCTCGGCGGATCTCGGCGGCCCTTGCTTTGCCGGGCAGGGCCAGTCCGGCCATAGAGGTGGCTGCGGCCGCGCTCACGCCCAGCAGGGTGGTGTACCGAAGGAATTCCCTCCGGCTCAGTTTTCCCTTTTCCATCTGGTTGACCAGCTCTGGAATCCAGGGATGAACCTCGTTTTTGTTCTTTTTCATGATCTCCTCCTTGTTCAAAGGTTAACGTAGGCATTGCCGATGGATCCCGAGGGATCGTGTCCGTTACGAAATCAGGGCCGGGAGACTGTGGGCTGTTTGAGAAAGACCAACTGGAATACGGTGAGGTGGAACGTGCGACTCAGGTGGCCGCTGTGCCGATCGCCGGCGCGAATGATTCTTCGCAGCGAGCTTAAGATGCTCTCCACATAAACCTCGGCTTCCGGCTGCGTTTCCCCGGGGTCGTCCTCGGGATCGGAGCAGCCTTGAGAATCGGTTGGGGTCTCTGAAGAAGTGGATGTCATGCTGATCGCTGGTCACGAATCATCGTTTGAATGTGAGCATTGATGGGGTCGTAAAGAGCCGGGAACCGGCTCATCCGTCCCCCGCTGAGATTCCGACTCCTTACAGCCTTCCCGAATGCGGTTGAGCTGAGGTGTTTGCGAAACGTCAATGCTTGGGATGCTCGAACATCCTTGTATAACAAATCGCAAGATGGAGTCAATCTCTAATTCCATTTGCCGTTTTTTGAATGACACGGTTTTACCAGGGGTCATGATGCCTGCTGCTCCATTGGCGGATAAATTTGAAACCGTTCTCTGGTTGTGACATAATCCATTCAGGTGTTTGCAAAGAACCGGTCGGATTCAGGATGGATGAAGGAGAGCGCTGTTGAGAGCCGTGGTTCAGCGGGTCAAGCAGGCCCGAGTCGAGGTGCGTGGGGGCGTTCAGGGCGAAATCGGCCCGGGTTTGCTCCTGTTTCTGGGCGTCGGAAGGGGGGACACGGAGAAGGACTGCGCATACGTGGCGAACAAGGCCGCGAACCTTCGGGTTTTCCCGGATGAGCAAGGCATGATGAACCGTTCCGTGAGCGATGTGGGCGGAAGCGTTCTGGTGGTTTCTCAGTTCACCCTGTGGGGAGACTGCCGAAAGGGGCGAAGACCCTCCTTTGTCCGTGCCGCATCGCCGGAAACCGCGCGCGTGCTCTACGAGCGTGTGGCCGATCTGTTGCGAGGCCTGGGCCTGGTGGTGGAAACAGGCGTGTTTCAGGAGATGATGGACGTTCATTTGATCAACGACGGCCCGGTGACCTTGTTGATCGACAGCGAGAAAGGGTTCTGAGCCCATGAACGGAGCGAGGCGAACATCCCGGCACGAGGACGGGGCGCAGGGCGAGGATACCGGATTCCAGGAGACGGAAACGCCGCAGCCCGGAGCCGAACCCATCGAGCCCGAGGGAGGGCGGAAGCGAAAGCCGGTCCTGCGCTGGGCCCTCTTTGTGGCCTTTGTCCTATGGGCGGTGCTCACGGCTTACCATGGACCGATCCTCTCGCGGGTGGGGGGCTTCCTGGTCGTCTCCCAAGAACTGGAGACTTCGGACCTGATCGTTTGCATGTCCGGCGGTGCAGTGGAGCGGGGTCTGGCCACTGCCGATCTTTATGGCAGGGATTTGGCCCCTGTGGTGTTCATCGCACCGGAGGTTCCCCCGGACGGCTATGAGGTCCTTGCTCGAGCCGGGATCGAGATTCCGGGAACCGTGGATGTCCTGAGAAAGATTCTGGTGGAGAGCGGCGTCCCGGATCGAGCGATCATGATGGCGGAGCACCCGGCGGAAAGCACCATGGATGAGGCCCGGATGGCGGCGGCTATCGCTCGGGAGCGGGAATACCGTTCTATCATCGTGGTGACCTCGCCCACCCACACCCGCAGAGCCCTGTGGACCTTTCGTGAGGCTACCAAGAAAGACGATGTGAGGATTCAAATGGCCGCCGGCTCCTACAGCGGGTTTCGAGCGGAGAACTGGTGGAAGACGAGGCGCTACGTCAAGGAGGTGATCGTGGAGTACCAGAAGCTTATTTACTATGCCCTCAAGTATTTCTGGTGACCGGCGCTATTTGGTGGTCATGGTGAACACCCCGTCCCAATCCGCACCCGGGGGGGCGGCCTTGAGCTCGTTGCAGCGCTCAATGTAGAGCCGGGCCGCATACAGGGTCTGGTCCATGGCGTTGACATTCTCGAAGGTTTCGATGGCCCGATCCCATTGCTGCTCCTTGTAGAGGTGAAGGCCTTCGTGGAATCGAGCGATGGCTTCCATGTCGCGCGCAAGGAGCTCTTTTCGACTCACCAGTTCGAAGATGTGAACCGGCTGTTTTTTCCCTTTGACGCGGACGCTGTCGAGCTCCATGCACACGAACTCGTCTTGGACCTGCTCATAGGTGGACTCGCTGATCAGAATATGGGTCTTGTATGATTTGTTGGCCCCTTCGAGGCGGGAGCCCAGGTTCACGGCGTCTCCCATGACCGTATAGTCGAACCTTTGTTCCGATCCCATATTGCCCACCATCATGGGACCCGTGTTGATCCCGATGCCGATATCCAGGGGTTTTTTGCCCTCCTTGATCCATTTTTCATTGAGCGCTTTTAGACCTTCCATCATTTCGAGGGCGGACAAACATGCTCGCCGGGGGTGGTCCGGCTGATCCAGGGGGGCCCCGTAAAACGCCATGAGGGCGTCGCCGATGTACTTGTCCAGCGTGCCTTCGTACTTGAACACGATGTCCGTCATGACGGTGAGGTATTCATTGAGCAGTTGGACGAGACCCTCAGGGGTCATGCCTTCGGAGATGGATGTAAAGCTTCTAATGTCGGAGAACAGGACCGAGATCTCCTTTTTGTCCCCCCCGAGCTTGAGCTTGTCCGGGTCCTTGAGCATCTCGTTGACCACGCTGCTGGACACATAGCGGCTGAACGCCCCGCGGATTTTTTTTCGTTCCCTCTCTTCGGTCAGATAGTGATACACCGTGAGGCAGGTGTAGACCAGGACCACGGTAAGGAGGGGGTAAACCAGGTTGACCCACAGGCCGGCCTTGACAAAGAGCCAGCGGCTTACCAGAGTGTAAAACACCAGAATGGCGATGGTGGCTGTGATCGCCTTTACCGCGCTGAGCCTGGGTACGATCAGACCGGTGAGCAAGCCCAGCAGAAGAATGGCCGCCACGTCGAAGATGGTCGCCCACTTGGGCTTGCTGATGTGATCTCCTCGAAGGATGTTGTCCATGACCGTGGCATGGATCTCCAGGCCCGGGTATTCGCCCGTGCTGGAGAAAGGAGTATTCCGTATGTCGCCGATACCGATGGCGGTCGCCCCCACCACCACGATCTTGTCCTGAAAGGTTCCCTTGGGGAACTTTTCTCGAAGAATATCACTGAGAGAGTATTGAGGAAAGGTCTTCTCCGGGCCCAGGTAGTTGATGCGCATGAAGCCCATCTCGTCCGTGGGCACCCGGCGGCCGCCCATCTGCAGTCCCTCGATTCCGTAAGAGGCCACCCGGACCAGGAGCTGGGGTTGGTCCAGGTAATGCCAAACCGCCTGAACGGCCAGGGGGGCATAGACCTCGTCACCGCACTTGTACATAAGGGGCATGGTGCGAACAATACCGTCCTGAGGGTCGGGTTCCATGTTGAAGAAACCCGACGCATCCGCGGCGCGGTGAAGCCGTGGGAGGTTGGTCTCCGGGGCGTAGGCCGAACGAAAGGGCTCGAACGTCATGTTTTCCTGATTGTAAATGATCAGGGGGTATTTGGAGTCGGCAATGGTTTCGAGCCGGCGCTCGATGTCCTCTTCGTCCAGATTGTACTCCAAAAAGGCCTTTCGCATGTAGAAGAAATAGCCGAGAACTACTTTCATGTCGGCCTCTTCCATGCTCCGGGCCAGCATAAGGTCGTTGTCCGCCTCTCGGCGTTGGGCTTCGATGAAGCGATTGAGCTCGGGGTTGTTGACCTCGTGGGCTTGGAGCCGGCGGTTGATTTTTTCGATGAGGCGGAGGTTGTTGTTTTCGTCCGGCTCGAGAAATCCGATATCCAGCGCAATCACCTTGGCCCCGTCCCGGTCTAGAATATCGATGATTCGTCCGAGTTTGGCTCGAGGCCAGGGCCAGCGGCCCTCCTGGTCCAGGCTTTTTTCATCGAGAACCGCAGCGACCACATGGGGGGACGGGGGGTGGACGCCCCGGGAGCGAAAACGCAGGTCATACGTCTTGAGCTCCACCATATCCAGGATGGGCACGCCTACGACGAAGAGGCACAGGGTGAGGACAATGGAAATAAACACGATGGAGCGTGGATTCAGGTTGAAGAGGCGTTTCCATTGATCCGGTTTCATGAGAGCATCTCCGTAACGCTTGAGAGGGTGGCCATTGTTTATAGGCGATGATCGTGTTAAAGTCAACAGGAAACCGCTTGATTTTCTTTGTGATAATCCACAAAACCGGCCGTGTGTGGGGCTCGAAGCCTCATTGACAGAAAGCCGAATCAGGAATATTCTATATGATTAGGACCAAACCTTGTCCGGGAGAGAAAATGATCGCCGTCCTGACCATAGCCGGTTCGGATTCCAGCGGAGGCGCGGGAATTCAGGCCGATATCAAGACCATTCATCGTTTGGGCGCCCATGCCTCGATCGCGGTCACTGCAGTGACCGCTCAGGGCTCCCAAGGATTGTCCGCGGTTTTTCCGATTCCCGGCCCCTGGATTTCCAGGCAAGTGGAAGCCGTGGTGGCCGATGCATTTCCCGGAGCGGTGAAGATCGGCATGCTGAAAACGCTCGACGCCGTGCGGGAGGTTTCCTCTCTCCTGGAGCGTCACCATTTGGTGAATGTGGTGTTGGACCCCGTCATGCAGGCTTCGGCCGGAGGCTGGTTGCTGGATCCTGACGCCCTGGAATCTTTTCTGGAGGAGCTGGTCCCAAAGGTGGATGTGATGACGCCCAATCTCCATGAGGCCTCCGCCCTGGCGGGGAGACCCGTTACCACCCTGCGGGAGGCGGAAGAGGCAGCCCGTGTCCTCCAAGATCTGGGGCCTGATGTCGTGGTCACGGGCGGACATCTTCCCGGTTCGTGCGTGGATGTCCTGTGCGATGCGCAAGGCCTGACGCGACTCCACGGGAGCCGACTTGATGTCCCCTTCACCCATGGAAGCGGTTGCGTGTTCTCCTCCGCCTTGGCAACATCCCTGGGCCTGGGCGCGGATTTTCGTGAGGCGGCGGCCCGCGCTCGCGAGATGACCCGGGAGGCCCTCAAGAGGGGGTATATTTGCGGGGAGGGTGCGGGCGTGGTCAATCCCTTGGGTGAATGCGCATTCGACAAAGCGGAGGGATGGTCCGGGGCCCGATAAGGAAAATAACCCATGACCAAATCGTACAACACGGTATTCTCTCGCAAAGACGCCAAGAGAAGACCTTGCTGAATTAAGGAGGCCGGCAAAAATAACTTGAACATCTTGCATCTCATCTTCAGGCCATCTTCGGCTGCGGCTCAATCGCAAAATCCTCGACGTAGTCCAGCTACGCCTGCGGTTTTGCTCAATCGCCGCATCCAAATATGACCCAAATCTGAGCGCAAATTTGTCCAATTTATTTCTGCCGGTCTCCTAACAGGACCGAGGAACGGAAATCATGACGCAGATATCTAAGGCAAGAGATGGATTCACGACCGACGCCGTGGATCATGTTGCATTGGTGGAGCAGGTTGAGGTCGAGTGGCTCAGACGGCAGGTCGCTGCGGGTCGCGTCGCCATTCCTGCCAATCCCTTGCACGAGGGACTCGAACCCTGCGGCATTGGTGCGGGGTTGACCATCAAGGTGAATGCAAATATCGGCACCTCTTCAGACAAGGCCTCTCTCCAGGAGGAGAGGGCCAAGTTGCAGGCCGCGCTGGAGGCGGGCACGGATGCCGTGATGGATCTTTCCACCGGGGGGGATATCGACCAATGCAGGAGGAATGTGCTGGAGCACTGTCCCGTCCCGGTGGGGACCGTCCCGGTGTATCAGGCGGTTGTGGAAGTGGTGAATGAAGAGGGCGGGCTGGTACATCTGACGGCGGATCGGCTGTTCGATGTGATCGAGCGGCAGGCGGCGGACGGCGTGGACTTTATCACGGTTCATTGCGGCCTGACCATGGCAGCCCTGGAAGCCCTTCGATCACAGGGTCGCGTTACGGACATTGTCAGCCGTGGGGGCGCCTTTTTGACCACCTGGATGCTGCATCACGAAAAAGAGAATCCGCTCTATGAGCAGTACGACCGGTTGCTGGACATCGCCCGCGCCTACGATGTGACCTTGAGCCTGGGGGACGGATTGAGGCCGGGGTGTCTTGCGGACGCGACCGATCGGGCGCAGATCCATGAGCTCATGACCCTGGGGGAGCTGACGGACCGCGCCTGGGCCCGGGACGTCCAGGTCATGATCGAAGGCCCCGGCCATGTCCCCTTGAACCAGATCCGGGCCAACGTATTGCTTCAGAAGCAGCTGTGCAGGGGTGCCCCCTTTTATGTGCTCGGCCCGTTGGTCACGGACGTGGCCGCGGGATACGACCATGTGGCTTGTGCCGTCGGCGGGGCCGTGGCCGGGGAGGCCGGGGCCGATTTTCTTTGCTACGTGACGCCGTCGGAACACTTGTGCCTTCCGGGTCCGGAGGAGGTTCGGGAAGGAGTCGTGGTGACCAAGATCGCCGCTCATGCGGCGGACATTGCACGCGGTCACCAGGGGGCCATGGAGCGGGACCGAAAGATGAGCGAGGCGCGGAAACGTCTCGACTGGGACGCACAGATGTCCCTGGCCATCGACCCGGTCAAGGCGCGGCGGATCAGGGAAGCGAATCTCCCCGGCGAGGACGATGTGTGCACCATGTGCGGAAAGTTCTGCGCCATCAAGCAGGTGCGCGAGTATTTCGACACCGAATGATTCGGGAACCGCACACACCGATTCCGGTTTACTCATTTGCCCAGGCAGAATTCACTGAAAATCCTTTCCAGGACGTCTTCGGGTGCGTGCACCCCGCTGACTTCGTCCAGAGCCGAACGTGCGCCCTGGAGATCCATCGCCACGATCTCCAGCGGCGCCTCTTGGTGCAGATTTTCCACGGCTCGACGCATGTGGCTGCAGGCCTCCTTCAACACCCTGTTCTGGCGGGCGTTGGGTGCGAAGACCGTCTCCTCCGCCCCGCCGCCTTCCGCCAGGAGCGAGTTTCGAATGGCTTGAAGGAGACCGTTCACGCCCTCTCCGGAGTGTGCGGAAACGCGGAGAACGGGAAGCTCGCCGCACGCCTCCTTGATCTCGGAATCATGTAATCGGGGTGGAAGATCGACCTTGTTCACCACTGCCAGGGTGGGTTTTCCTTTGCATCGCTCCAGGATTCGACGGTCCTCGTGCTCCAGGGTGCTGTTCCGGTCCACTACCCACAACGCGAGATCAGCGTCGTCGATGCATTGCTCCATGAGGCCTATCCCTATACGTTCCGCCCGGCTTGTAGGGGTCCGGTAGCCGGCCGTATCCAGAAGGCGAACCGGAAGCCCTTCGATGTGGATGGTCTCCTCGATGACGTCGCGTGTGGTTCCCGGTTCGGGGGTGACGATCGCCCGGTCGTTTCCAACGAGGCGGTTCAGTATGCTTGATTTGCCCACGTTGACCCGCCCCACGATCGCGGCCCGGCCCCCTTCCACCCAGATGCGGTTTCTCCCGTGATCCGCGCAGATCTCCTCCAGCGGGTCCAGAATCTCGGCCCTCGCCCGGGTGGAGGCCTCTTCACCCGGAACCAGGCCGTACCCTTCCTCGGGATAGTCTATGGCCACCTCTGTGTGGGCGAGTATCGTGAGCAAGGCCTCTCGAACCTCGTGGATCCGCCGCTTCAGGCTTCCACGAAGCTGTCGGGAGGCCAGTTCGACGCCTCGTTCGGATCTTGCCTGAATGAGGTCCATGATCGCCTCGGCCTGGGTGAGGTCGATCCGGCCGTTCACAAAGGCCCTGAACGTAAACTCCCCAGGTTTTGCCTGCCGGGCTCCCGAATCCAGAACAATGTCCAGGATTCGTCCCATGAGGGCATAGCCGCTGTGAGCGTTGATTTCCACCACGTCCTCCCGGGTGTAGGAATGGGGGGCGTGCATAGTGGAGACGAGGACCTCGTCCACCAGGTTGCCGGTGACTGGATCCAGGATGCTTCCCAGGTAGAGCCTATGGCTCAGCCAGGTGGAAATGGGATGACGGGGACGAAAAATGCGCTGTGCGATGACGAGAGCGAGCGGACCGCTGATGCGGATGATACCGATTCCTGCTTGGCCGGGGGGCGTGGACAGGGCGGCGATGGTATCGGTGGGTGCAAAGGGATCCATCATGCATGACCCGGGGCGTCCCGATCTGCTGCCCGGCGCTCGGGACAGCGAGCGAGTTTCCATCCGGAGCAGGAAGCCGGGAGAAAAGGGTTCCCCGCGTCACTTTCGCGGAATTATCACCACTTTTTTCATCAGGCCTTCGCCCCGGCTTCGGGTGTCGATCTGTTCGTCGTTCCTGAGGGCCAGGTGGACTATGCGGCGGTCACCGGGGTTCATGGGGTTCGTTGTGAGCGGCTTTTGAATTCGCTTGGCCTTTTCTCCCATACGCAGGGCCAGTTGTTCAAGGGATTCCCTGCGGCGCTCGCGGTAGCGCTCGGAGTCTACGACCACCCGGACCTTGCGTTCCAGGCTCTTGTTGACGATCTTGTTCACAATGAATTGAATCGCATCGAGCGTCTTGCCTCGGCGGCCGATCAGGAGACCGGAGTTGTCCCCTTCGATATTCAGGCTGACGTTGCCGTCCGACCGCTGCGCAGACACCGTGGTGTCCATGGGAATCAGGTCGAGAATGTTTTCCAGAACCTCCTTGGCGATACGCAGCTCTTCTTCCTGCTCCGGGGTGTCGAGTGTGGGTTCGCTAGGGGGCTCCGGAGGTGCGGTTTCCTCTGTTTTCTCCTCCAGGTGCTTTTCCGCAGTGGCCGGGGTCCCGGCGAGGGAACCCGGCTCCTCCAAGAATTCATCCTCTTCTTCCTGATCGTCCTGAGGGGAATAGCTGACCTTTATTTTTGCCTTTTTTGTTCCTACCAATCCAAAAATACCAGCGGAACCAGGTTCGATAATATCGATATCCAAATCTTCGACAGGAAGGTTCAAATGCCTGGAGGCGTTTTCAATGGCCTCCTCTGTGGTTTTGCCTTCAAATTCCATGGTTTCCATATATGTCCTCCGATCCTATTCTTATGCTTACTTTTTGAGGATTCGATACTGCTGACCAATGGAGAGAATATTGTTTGTCAGCCAGTAGAGCACCAGCCCGGAAGGAAAATTGATAAAAACAAAGGTGAAAATCAAAGGAAGAAACATCATCACCTTGGCCTGAGTCGGATCGCCGGGCGCAGGACTCATCTTCTGCTGAAGGAACATCGAGGCCCCCATCAGGAGGGTGAGCACAGGTATGCCGGAGGGCGGGGCCATGAACGGAATCTGGAACGGAAATGTAAACAGCCGGTCAGGCGTGGACAGATCATTGATCCAAAAAATAAAGGGTGCATGACGCAGCTCGATGGAACTGCTTAAAATTCTGAAAAGAGCTAGAAAAACAGGTATTTGAATCAACATGGGAAGGCAACCTCCCATGGGGTTGACCTTGTATGTTTTATAGAGCTGCATCAATTCCCGATTCATCTGTTCCTTGTTGCCCTTGTGCTTTTCCCGCAGCTTGGCCATGAGAGGCTGAATTTTTTGCATTTCCTTCATGGACTTGTAGCTTTTATGCGTCAGTGGCCAGAACAGAATTTTGATGAGCACCGTGAGGATGATGATGGAAAAACCGTAGTTGTGCACATAGCCGTTGAAGAATCGAAGCGCATGCAGGAGAGGTTTGGCAATGATGTCCGTCCACCCGAAATCTAAGGCCTTCTCCAGGTCGTTTCCCGCGGCGTTCAGGAATTCGAGATCACGAGGCCCCAGATAAAGGGAGAAGTCGACCGAGACCTGTTCCTGCCGGCCGATGGTTACAGCGGGTTCCAGATAGCGGGCCTCGAGGACCCCGGAGGGTAGGAGCTTGCCTCGAAAGCGTCCCTGGTTCGGGGTTGAAGGGAGTACCGATGCCATGAAGTAGTCGTCTTCATAAGCCACCCATTGTATGTTCCCCGAAAACCGCTTTTCCTCGTCCTTCATTTTTTTGGGCTTGATTTCCTCCAGCTCATCGTTCAGGAGTAAAGCCAGCCCGACAAATCCGTAATAACTTTTCTTGTCTTGAGGCGGGAGGTTTCTCAGCCTGGCCGATACGGCGCCTTCGACGGGAAGGTCCCCGCGATTCACAATGCGGGTCTCCACATCGATGCGGTAGTGATCCGGATGGAAACGGTATGTGTGCTCCAGGGTGACGCCTGTGGGGCTGGATCCGGTCATGACGAGGGTGCGAGGCCCGGATTCCGGTGTCACCTTGAGCCCGGCATCGCTGAATTCGTACACAATAGGTCGAGTGGTCTCGGTGCTTTCACGGGCGAAGTGGAAGGCCAAAAGGCCGTTCCCGGGGTCGTCCGGATTGACCAGGTCGATCATGGGAGAATCGGGTTCGGCGGTTTCGCGGTACTGCCTGAGCTGAAAGCGCTTGAGTTCCCCCCCTACGTTGCTCCAGGTTGCTGAGTACAGCGGGGTCTCCACACGAATGTCCTGCTCGTCGACGGGCTCGGTAGAAGGCTGAGGGGCGGCGGTTCCAGGTGGAGAAGCAACAGAGGGTTGCGTTTCCGTCCGGGTTGGGGCCGGCTGTACAGAGGGCTGACGTGTTTCCGTGTCGGAAGACCGGCCGTCCGGGGAGGGGGGACGGTTTCCCTGGGGGGCGTATAGCGTCGACCAGAGAATCAGAACGAGAAAGGAGAGCGCGAACGCAACCAAAGTACGTTTTTCCATGCAGTCACTCGAGGGCTTTGTATAATTCCATGGGGCCCGAAGGCGCTTCAGTGCCGAACATCATGGTTTTCATGGACCCGGATCAGTCCACGGGGTCATAGCCGCCGGGGTGGAACGGGTGGCACTTGGAGATCCTCACGAGCGCCTTCAGGCTCCCCCGGATCACGCCGTACTCGGAAATGGCAAGGCGGGCATAAGCGGAACATGTGGGGTGAAATCGGCAGGCTGAACCGAAGAACGGAGAAATCCCGACTCGATACAGGTCAATCAGAGCGATGGGGATGATGCGCAGCCCCATGACGGCACGCTTTATCAAAAAGGATTGCACCCAGTTCCTCGTATACGTTCAGGGAGTCGAGGTCCGCAGCCCCCTTTCTGGCTGCTATGACCAGATCGACACCTTGTGGGAGGCGGCTCTTGTTCAGTCGGAAGAATTCCCGGACAAGCCGTTTTATTCGATTCCTCCGGACGGCGTTTCCGGTTCGTTTGCTCGCCGTGATCCCCAGCCTGCTCGTGCCTGTCCCACTCCGCCCCACCATCACCAAAAAATGTTCGGTGTGGACCTTCTTGCCGGAGCGATTTAGATTGACAAAATCCTTTCGCTTCAGTATTCTTCGCGTTTTTGGAAACGAAAAGGAGCCCATCCGGAATGAAACACTTTTCAATGGGAACTTTGCCGTGTGGCGGACATTACACGGACAACCGTTTGCGCCCTTTGGCGCGTCGTCGTCGAATCACCCGGGTTCCGCCGTTGGTCCGCATTCTGGCCCTGAAACCGTGTGTGCGGGCTCGCTTGATCTTGCTGGGTTGATACGTTCGTTTCATGGCTCACTGATTCCGATTTGCGCTAAGGTTGTTGGTTCGGATTGCTTAAGAACAAACTTCTATTTAAACCATAATTTTCGGCCTTGTCAAGAAGAGAAATGATCATCGGCGGTGGGACTTCAGGGGCAGGGAAAACAGGACCGGCACCCGACGCCCGCAGGAATGCGGCGGGTACCATGAAAGGAGAGAACCATGTTGCTTGATCCGGTACTGGGGCTGTTTTCAAATGATTTGGCCATCGATTTGGGAACGGCGAACACGCTGGTCTACGTCAAAGGAAAGGGAATAGTGTTGAGTGAGCCCTCCGTGGTGGCGGTGAGGAAAGATGCGAAGGGGGGGAGCAAGGTTCTGTCCGTGGGAAAAGAGGCCAAGATGATGCTGGGCCGGACTCCCGGCAACATTGTGGCCATTCGGCCGATGAAGGACGGCGTGATTGCGGATTTCGAAATTACCGAGGCAATGCTGCGCCACTTCATCCGCAAGGTTCACAACCGACGCACGCTGGTCCGCCCCCGAATCATCATTTGCGTCCCTTCCGGTATCACCCAGGTGGAGAAGCGCGCCGTGCGCGAGTCCGCTGAATCGGCGGGGGCACGCGAGGTGTTTCTCATCGAAGAACCCATGGCAGCTGCCATCGGCGCCGGTCTTCCGATCACCGAACCGACCAGCAATATGATAGTGGATATCGGCGGAGGCACCACGGAGGTGGCTGTCATCTCTCTGGCGGGGATCGTTTACAGCAAATCCGTCCGCGTGGGCGGCGACAAGATGGACGAAGCCATTCTTCAGCACATCAAGCGCAAGTACAATCTACTGATCGGCCTGGCCACGGCAGAGATAATCAAGACGACCATCGGAAACGCCTATCCCAGCGACGAGGTGGATACCATCGAGGTCAAGGGCCGGGATCTGGTGACCGGCATTCCCAAGATTTTGACCATCGACTCGGAAGAGATCCGCAAGTCCATTTCCGAACAGGTTGAAACGATAGTGGAGGTTGTTCGCATCGCCCTGGAGCAGACCCCCCCGGAACTGGCTGCAGACATCGTGGACAAGGGCATCGTGCTGACCGGAGGCGGGTCGTTGCTCAAGAGCCTGGATGTCCTTTTACGGGAGGAGACCAAGCTGCCCATCGCCATCACGGAGGATCCGTTGTCCACGGTGGTGATCGGGTCTGGAAAGGCGCTGGACAATATCAATATCCTCAGGGAAGTTACTATCAAGTAATGCCCGCCTGGGCTGCGAGCTCGACCGATCCACCCTTGGTGTCTTCAATCGTGGGTTGCCTGTGGGTGGGGCGGTACCCGCCCGCGCCGGACGAATCGAACGTACCAACCCCATAACACCGTTGTGCGGCAGAAAGACGATTCCCCTTGGTGAGCTTTCGACGGATCAGAATCATTTGGATATGGATCCTCTTTGCCCTTCTTGCACTTTTCCTGCTTTCCTCTCACATGAAGCGGTCTCGATCTTGGAGCCCGATCGAGCAGGTGGTGGTGGAGATCATCGCCCCGTTTCAAAACGTCCTGACCAAGACCGTGCGCGGCGTTGAAGGGATCTGGGAAAAGTATTTCGGCTTGATCCGTGTGTACGAGGAGAACCGTAAGCTTCGCCGAGAGGTCCAAACCCTGAAGGCGCGGAACGCCGGGTATCGAGAGAGGCTGGCAACGCATCAGCGTCTTCAGGCGCTTCTCCAATTCAAGGAAAGGACGGATTGGCCTATGATGGCCGCGCAGGTCATAGGCCGCGATCCTACCGGGTGGTTCAAATCCGTGATCCTCGACAAGGGGAAGAGGTCGGGGCTGGGGATCAACATGCCTGTGGTCAGTGCGGAAGGCGTGGTGGGCCGTGTGGTCTCGGTCAGTTCGAATTATGCCAAGGTGCTGCTGGTGATCGACCAGAACAGCGCCGTCGACTGTCTCGATCAGGTCACGCGGGATCAGGGCGTCCTCAGGGGTTTCTCGGACAAGATCTGTGAGCTCGACTATGTCCTCAAGACCAGCCGAATGGGCCGGGGGGACCTGATCATCACGTCCGGAATGGGTCGCATCTTTCCCAAAGGGCTACCCGTGGGTCGGGTGGTCAGCGTCTCGGACCGGCCCGGCGCCCTGTTCAAGGATGTCCAAGTCAGCCCCCTGGTGGATTTCGGTCGTCTAGAAGAAGTGCTGGTGATCATGAAGGAGGACACATCCGCAAACCGGAGCCGACAAGAGGGGTAGGGCTTTATTCGGTCCTATGGCTGGTCTGCCTGCTGTTTGTTCTCGTAAAGGGCGGGCTGGGGGCCATGATGGTGCCCGGCTACTTTGACGTGGATCTGGTGGCCATCACCTTGATGTACCTGGTGGCCCGGCGTGGAGACCCGTGGGCCGGGATGTTCGCCATGGGGATGGGTTTTTTGATAGACATCCTTTCAGCTGCGCCCTTGGGGCTCTTTTCGGTGATCTATCTGCTTTTGTTTTTTGCAATTCGCATCGGGGACGCATTGTTCGACCTGCAGTCCGTCAGGGGGCAACTTATTGTCGTTTCCCTGTCCGTGTTTCTGAAAAAGCTTTTGTTCATCGGATTGTTGAACCTGTTCTCCTTCCGTACCGCCATGGATGGTCAGGTCCTCTTTGCGTTTGTCTGCTCGGCCGTCTTTACGGCGGTGGCGTCGCCGGCAGTGTCCCTTGCCTATGACGCGGCTTCGAGCGTTTTTCAGCGTATTTATTCGAAGGGAAGGAGCGAACGCTCCGTTGAGAAGCTCAGGTTTCGATCCCATCACGAGTGAGCTGATTCAGACCCGGCTTCGTCGGGTTCTCTATGTGGTGTTTCTGGTCTTTGCCCTGCTTGTACTCAGGCTCTGGCTCCTGCAAGTGGTCCATGGTCCGGATTACCGTATCAAGTCTGAGAACAATCGGATCCATCTGCAGGACATTCCGTCGTTTCGCGGAATGATTTTTGACCGCAACGGCCACCTGCTGGTGGACAATCGTCCCTCATACAACCTCTACATAATTCCAGAGGAAGTCGGAGATCCGGACCCGCTGTTCGAGCGACTGGACGAACTGGTGGGCATTGATCGCGAGGCGGTTCAATCGAGATTGCACAAGTCCGGTCCGCGACAACCGTTTCGACCCCTGCTGGTCAAGCGGGACCTCTCCAGGGAAACCTTGGCCGTTGTGGAGAGCCATCGGTTCAATCTTCCGGGGGCCATGATTCAAGTGAGGCCGCAGAGGCACTATGTTCGAGGAAAGCTGGCCGCCCATGTGATCGGCTATCTCGGAGAGATCAGCGAGGACCAGTTGAAGAGCGGACGCTACCCGGAGAACCGGTCCGGAGATCTGATCGGGAAATCAGGCGTGGAGGCCGAACGGCAGAAATCCCTTCATGGGGCTCGAGGGGGAGAGCAGGTTGAGGTGGATGCCGCAGGTCGCCGGTTGAAGGTGCTTTCTCGAAAGCCCCCCGTGTCCGGGTTAAATGTCTTCCTCACCCTGGACAAAGACCTCCAGGCATTGGCGGAAGAGGCCTTGGAGGGGCGAAAAGGGGCCATTGTGGCCATGAATCCAAGAAACGGGGAAATGCTGGCCATGGCCAGCGCTCCGGCTTTCGACCCGAATACCTTTATCGGCCGTATGGACCGCGAGGCCTGGAGACAGATGATCTCGGGCGGCGATTATCCCTTGCAGAACCGTGTAATTGCGGGGCAGTACCCTCCGGGTTCCATTTTCAAGATCGTAACGGCCCTGGGCGGCCTCGAAGAAGGAATCGTGGGGCCCGAGGACGAGGTGTTTTGCCGAGGGGTGTATCAGCTCGGCTCACACTCCTTTCGCTGTTGGAAACGTTACGGTCACGGAACAGTGGATTTCCACCGCGCCCTGCGGGAATCCTGTGATGTTTACTTTTACAAGCTCGGGCGGCGACTCGGAGTCGACCGGATCGCAAAGTACGCCGGGATGCTGGGGCTGGGCAAGCGGACCGGCCTGAATCTCGGAAGTGAACGTCCCGGTCTGATTCCCACGAGCCAATGGAAGCTGAAGCGGTTCGGTGTCCCCTGGCAGACAGGGGAGACCATTTCCACTTCCATAGGTCAGAGCTTCGTGCTTGTGACCCCGATCCAGGCGGCACGGATGATAGGCGCAGTGTTCAACGGAGGGGTTCTGCATCAGCCCAAGGTCGTGCGATGGGTGGGGAAAGGGGAGAGGACCGAATACCGGTTCGAACCTACAGTGCTCTCCCGTGTGGATGCGGCCCCTGAGAACCTTCGGCTGATTCAGAGGGCCTTGATCGGCGCGGTGAATGAACCGCATGGCACCGGCCGGCGTGCGAAAATGAAGGAGGTGACGGTAGCCGGGAAGACCGGGACTGCGCAGGTCGTCAACCTGGAAGCGGAGAAAGCCGCGTCCAAGGGCAAGGACGTTCCTGTGAGATACCGGGATCATGCCTGGTTCGTGGCCGTCGCCCCTGCGGAGAACCCAAGGCTAACCATTGCCGTGCTCGTGGAGAATTCCGGCCACGGAGGAAGCGTGGCGGCCCCTATCGCCGGGCGCCTGCTCGAGTATTATCTCCAAAAGGAGCCGGTGGATCACGAATCCATCGGCACCATGGCGGAGCACTCGGAGGAGGCACGTCCGTGAGACTGTGGAGCTGATGATTTCCTCCCGGTACCGAGGCCGGGAGCGGAGGGAGTGGAGGAAAGCCCCGACCTCCGGAGCCTGCATAACGTCTGTTGGGTTGCGGGCCATGGCCCGCCTTAGAAAGGGATCCGTGATGTTCGACCGGCGTCTGGTGCAGAATTTCGACTGGATTCTGCTTTTGTTGCTCTTCATTCTGGCCTCAGTGAGCCTGGTCAACCTCTACAGCGCCACCCACGGGCTCGACGGAGGCGGGGTTCCCCGCGTCTTTACCCGCCAGCTCTATTGGTTTCTTATCGGATTCGGCGTTTTTTTCCTGGTGCTTCTTTTTGATTATCACCGATTGGAGCAGCTGGCCTATCCGGCCTACCTTATCTCTCTGGGGCTCCTGGTGCTCGTCCTTGCGGCGGGGGGCATGACCTCCGGGTCTCAACGCTGGCTCAGCATCGGCGGAATCAGTTTTCAGCCCTCCGAGCCGGCCAAGCTCGCCCTCATCGTTGCGTTGGCCAGGTTTTTCAGCGAGCACGGCGAACAGCGGGAATCATACCGCCTTCGAGACCTCTGGTGCCCATTCCTGATCATTGCTTTGCCGTGCGTTCTTATTCTCGAGGAACCCGATCTGGGCACCTCCCTGCTTATAGTGATCGTTTCCTTTTCCATGGTTCTCTTCGCCGGGATCCGCTGGCAATCCCTGGCCCTGCTTGGTTCCGGTTTTTTGGCCGCGGTCCCTTTTGTCTGGTCCACCCTCAAGGCCTATCAGAAAATGAGAATCCTCACCTTTCTGAGGCCTGACATGGATCCCCTGGGGGCGGGGTATCATATAAACCAATCCAAGATCGCCATCGGTTCGGGCCGGCTGTGGGGGAAGGGCTATCTCGACGGGACGCAGACGCGGCTCCACTTTCTTCCCGAGCAGCACACGGACTTCGTCTTTTCAGTACTTGCTGAGGAGTGGGGGTTCGCAGGTTCTCTGTTCCTTTTGACCCTCTACCTGTTTTTGATCATCTGGGGAATCAATATCGCCAGGAACTCCAGGGATCGGTTCGGCACCTTCCTGGCGGTGGGGATCACGGCCCTGGTCTTCTGGGAACTCGTCATCAATGTGAGCATGGCCACCGGTCTCCTTCCAGTGGTGGGGATCCCCTTGGTGCTTTTCAGCTATGGAGGGTCTTCAGTGGTTTCCACCATGATCGGAATGGGTATTTTGATGAATATCAGTATGAGGAGATTCATGTTTCAGTGACTCGGGGCGGGTTCCGCCTCCCCTCTGAATTGGAAACTTGATGGCCTCGCAAAAAGCCAAGATTTCGTGCCAAGCTGCAAAGGTCGCAAAGTGACTTGATTGATATTAAACGGTTTTTTCTTGGCGTCTTGGCGTCTTTGCGAGAGAATTCAGTTTTTACGATTTCTTCAAACTTAGCAGTGCCCAAGATTCCTTTATGTATGGGCACTCGCTGAGTGCAGGAAACAGAGCGATTCAGTCCGCCCGGGTCCAAAATTGACTCGGGATGGAGGGTCGTGCAGCTCGGCCGAAGACGCCGGGATTGGCTGCTTTGACCGCACAAAGAGTTCTTCAAGGGGAATTTTGTTGCAATGGCTGGGGGGGTGTGGTATGCAGGCGCGATCGTAAACATGAGCTGGTTTCCATCCGGAAAGGGTCTTTTTTGCCAATCTCATCGTCGATCAGCGAGGTTCCAAAAAATCCTCCTTTCTGAATTGGAAACTTAGCAGTGCCCAAAATTCGTTTATGGACGGGCACGAGCAAAAGGGTGCCGGAGTGAAGAAAAAGCAGAATGAAATAAATGCCTTTTTAGGACGTGATACGGAGTTCGAAGGAAAGCTCTCTTTCACGGGCGCCGTTCGCATCGACGGGCGTTTCTGCGGTGAGATCTTGACCGAAGGAACGCTCATCGTCGGAGAATCGGCCAGCGTTGAGTCGGATATCCATGCCGCTCACATCATTGTCAGTGGGGAGATCCGGGGCAACATCATTGCCGACGATCGTATCGAGATCCACGCGCCGGGCAGGGTGTACGGAAACATTCAGGCCCCTGTCGTGGTCATCGATGAAGGGGTGGTGTTCGAGGGTCACTGCCGAATGAAGCGCGAAACCGACAGGGACTCCGTGGACTCCGTGGATGACGACGGGGAGAAACTCGCGGCCGTTCGATGAGACCGGGTGATTTGCGAGCGAAACCACCTTCCCGTTTTCAGGCAAAAAAGTTTTGACAAGGTGATTTTTTTTGTATAAAAGGCACTACCCTTGATCATTCATTCACAAAGAGAAGGACAGTGCGACCATGTTGAATATTGATTACTCGATATGGCCTATCGGCGTTCTCTGGATTCAGGTTGCCAACTTCCTGATTCTCCTTTACGTTCTCAATATTCTTGCCTATCGGCCGATCCGCCGGATCATGCGCCGGAGGCAGGAAGAGATGTCGGGGCTTGAGGAACGGGCTGAAACGCTTCAGGGACAATTTGAAGAGGATGAAACCGCCCTTCAACAGAATGTGATCAACGCTCGAAAAGAGGGGCACGGTCTCAAGGAAGAGATCAAGCAGCAGGGAAGCGAAAAGGAAAAGGGCATGCTTGAAGAGGCCTCTTCCAAAACAGAAGAACGACTCAACAAGGCCCGGGCGGAGATAGAGCAGATGATTGCCGGCGCCCGCCAGGCTCTTCAGGGGGAAGTGGATACCTTCTCGCAGGAGGCCGCGGAGAAGATTCTGGGGAGGAGCTTCTGATGGTCGTAAGGAGCAGGAAATCTCGAGGGAAGCGGACATGCCTGACGCTGATGCTTGCATTGCTCTTTCTGGTCGGGCTTGCGGGGGTTGCTCAGATATCCCCCCAGGGAGGAGCGGCATATGCGGAGGCCTCCGAGGCGGGTCAGGGGGAGGACCACGACAGCGGGGCCATGCTGGACCTGCTCGCGCGCTTCATCAACTTTGCTCTGCTGGTGATCATTTTAGCGGTGGTTCTCAAGAAGTCCAATGCCCTGGGGTTCTTTTCCGACCGCGTGAATGAGATCAAGAACCGCATGGAACAGCTCCAGCGGCAGAAAGAAGAAGCCGAAGCCAAGTATCGGGAGGTCCAGCGTAAACTGGCGGACTTCGAATCCGAGAAAAAGGAAATCCTGGAGGAGGCCCGCAAGGACGGAGAGTCCGAAAAGGCCAAGATTATTGCCGAGGCGGAAAAACGGGTGGCCTCGATGCTCGAGCAGGTGGAATCGGCCGTGCAGCAGGAAGTGGAGGATGCAAAGAGCCGTCTTCGGGAAGAGGTGGCCGAGCAGGCGGCTGACAAGGCCCGTGAGATCATTTCAAGGGAACTGGGTGAGGACGACCAGGACCGGCTGGTGAATGAATTCATAGAAAGGGTGGGTAAAGTACATTGAGCAGTTCAAGGATTGCCAAAAGGTACGCCAAGGCCCTGTTCAGCCTGGGGCAGGAGGAAGGGCGGTTCGAGCAGTATGGTATGGAACTCAAGGAGTTCACAGACCTGTGCCGGGAGCAGCCTGAATTCGAAGCCGTGATGGTGAACCCGGTTTTCGCGGTGGAGGACCGGAAAAAGATCCTCCTGGCGGTGCTCGAAAGGAGCGGTTTTTCCGAAACGGTGCAACGCTTCCTGAAGCTTCTGTTGGACAAGGATCGCATGGAAGCCGTTGCGGAAGTCGCTGTTTACTATGAAAATCTTTGGGACGAGGCAGTGAACGTTGCAAGGGCCAAGATTGTCACGGCAAGACGCCTGAAGGAAGGGGCGTTGAAGGCCCTGGAGTCCTCGCTGGAAGAGCTGACCTCGAAGAAGATCAAGTCCGAGGTGGACGAGGATCCATCCCTGATCGGCGGGGTTGTGGTAAAGATCGGGGACCTGGTTCTGGACGGCAGTGTGAAGGCCCAGCTTGAAGGGCTCAAAGAATCTTTGAAAAGGGGTGGGGTCGACTGATGGAAATTAGAGCTGAAGAAATAAGTCAGGTGATCAGGGGCCAGATTAAGGACTACGATAAGAAGGTCGAAGTCACCGAGACCGGAGTCGTTCTGTCCGTTGGCGACGGTGTTGCCCGCGTTCATGGAGTGGAGAAGGCCATGGCCATGGAAATGCTAGAGTTTCCAGGCGAGGTTTTTGGTCTGTGCCTGAATCTGGAAGAGGACAACGTGGGCGTGGCCATCATGGGAGATGATACCCGGATCAAGGAAGGTGACGTCGTGAAGAGGACCGGCCGGATCGCGGAAATCCCGGTCGGCGACGCCGTTCTCGGACGGGTGATCGATGCGGTTGGAAACCCGCTCGACGGCAAGGGGCCCATAGATTCGAGCGAGTCCAGACGAATCGAGGTGGTGGCTCCGGGGGTTATCGCTCGTCAGCCGGTGAGCGAGCCCATGTACACCGGAATCAAGGCGATCGACGCCATGACGCCCATCGGGCGAGGTCAGCGCGAGCTGATTATCGGCGACCGCCAGATCGGAAAGACCGCCATCTGCGTGGACGCCGTTCTCAATCAGAAGAACACGGACATCTATTGCGTGTATGTGGCCGTAGGCCAGAAGAAATCCACGGTGGCGCAGGTGGTGGACGTGCTCGAGCGGCAGGGCGCCATGGAGTATACCACGGTGGTGGCCGCCTGTGCGAGCGACCCGGCCACCCAGCAGTATCTGGCACCCTATGCCGGGTGCTCCATCGGCGAGTACTACCGGGACAACGGCAAGCATGCCCTGATCATCTACGACGATCTTTCCAAGCAGGCTACGGCCTACCGTCAGGTTTCCCTGCTCCTGCGGCGGCCCCCGGGACGTGAGGCCTTTCCCGGTGACATTTTCTACAACCACTCGCGGCTTCTGGAACGAGCCTCCAAGCTCAATGACGAGCTCGGCGCCGGATCCCTTACAGCCCTTCCCATCATCGAGACCCAGGCAGGAGACGTTTCCGCATATATTCCGACCAACGTCATCTCCATTACCGACGGGCAGGTGTACCTGGAGCCGAGCCTTTTCTTTTCTGGTGTACGTCCCGCCATCAACGTGGGACTTTCGGTCTCCCGGGTGGGCGGCGCAGCCCAGACCAAGGCCATGAGAAAGGTGGCCGGTACCCTTCGAATCGACATGGCCCAGTTCCGGGAACTGGAGGCCTTCGCACAGTTCGGAAGCGATCTGGACAAGGCCACCCAGAGGCAGCTCAATCGTGGTCGAAGGCTCGTCGAGGTTCTCAAGCAGCCCCAGTATCAACCGATGGATGCGGAGCGCGAGGTCATGATCCTCTTTGCGGGGGCCAACGGGTACCTGGATGAAGTGCCCGAGGCCTCGGTCCTGGAGTATGAATCGCAGATGCTCGAGTTCGTGGACAGCAAGCATCCCGAACTGCTGGCAGAGATCAAGGACAAGGGTGACATAAGCGACGAGCTGAACGAGAAGCTGAAAAAGGCCCTGGACGAGTTCAAGAATCTCTTTCAGCCGTCCACTTGATCCCAAAGAGCAGTGGGGCCGGCGGAATGCCGGAAGCCTTAATAGATCACGAACCGCTCAACCGAGCCGGGGGAAGGCGAAGAAGAACCCATGGCGACACTCAAGGATATTCTGAGAAAAATCGGAGCTGTCAAGAAAACGCAGCAGATCACGCGGGCCATGAACATGGTGGCGGCGGCAAAGCTGCGAAGCACCCAGGGAAAAGTGGAGGCCTTTGATCCGTACGCCGCCAAGTTTGCCGAGGTGCTGGAAAATCTGGCAAGCCGAATCGATCGGGACATTCATCCTCTTCTGGTGCCGAAGGAGACTGTGAGCCGCGTCGAGCTTTTACACTTTACAGCGGACCGCGGCCTGTGCGGCAGCTTCAATGCCCAGCTCATTAATCGGGCGGAGAAATGGCTCATAGATCAGCGGGAGCAGGGTCACGAAACCTCCATGACCCTCATAGGGCGGAAAGGTCGTGACTACTTCAAGAAACGGGATGTTTCCATTACCGAAGCCCATGCCCAGGTGTATGGAAAAGTCGACATGTCGTTTGTCAATCAGATGACACGTCAGCTCACGGATCGATTTCTGAACGACGAGCTGGACGAGGTGTATATGATGTACACGCGCTTTGTCAGCATGGCCCGGCAGGAGACGACGCTTGTGAAGCTGCTGCCGGTCGAGCCTCCGCAAAGGGAGGGGCATGAGGAGGAATCCGCAAGCGCCGAGTACCTATGCGAACCCAGTGCGGAGGAGCTCATGATCGACCTGCTGCCGAAGCACATCAGCGTGCAGATCTACAATGCCTTTCTGCAGAACGAGGTGAGCGAGCATGCGGCCAGGATGGCGGCCATGGACAACGCAACTAAAAACTGTAAGGAGCTGATCCAGAATCTGACTCTGGCCTACAACAAGGCCAGGCAGGCGGCCATCACGGCGGAGCTGATGGACATCGTCGGTGGTGCCGAGGCGATCAAGACGGCCTAAACGCATCCAAGGAGAAGGAGGTCTTGAACATATCATGAATGAGGGCAAAGTAATTCAGGTCATGGGTCCCGTTGTGGACGTGGAGTTTCCCGAAGGAGAGCTGCCGAATATTCTTACGGCGCTCTTCATCACGAACCCCGCCATCGACGACAAGGAAGACAATCTGGTGGTGGAAGTGGCCCAGCATCTGGGCGACAATGTGGTCCGTTGTATCGCCATGGACGTGACCGACGGTCTCGTGCGGGGTATGCCGGCCAAAAACACGGGGAATCCCATTATGATGCCCGCAGGCGATCCGGTCCTCGGGCGCGTGATCAACGTGGTGGGGCGTCCCGTGGACGGACTGGGTCCGGTCAACGCCACGGAGTTTCGGCCGATTCACCGCCACGCACCGGAATTCGTGGATCAGGACACCTCGGTAAACGTTCTGGAGACGGGCGTCAAGGTTATTGACCTCCTTGTTCCCTTTCCCCGTGGCGGCAAGATGGGGATGTTCGGGGGTGCGGGCGTCGGCAAGACGGTCATCATGATGGAAATGATCCACAACATCGCCATGCAGCACGGCGGTATATCGGTTTTTGCCGGCGTGGGAGAGAGGACCCGCGAAGGGAACGACCTCTATCTGGAAATGAAGGAATCCGGTGTCGTGGAAAAGGCCGCCCTGATCTACGGGCAGATGACCGAACCTCCCGGTGCCCGTGCCCGTGTGGCGCTTTCCGCTTTGACCGCAGCGGAGTACTACCGCGACGACAAGGGGCAGGACGTGCTCCTGTTCATCGACAACATCTTCCGGTTCACCCAGGCGGGGCAGGAGGTGTCGGCCACCCTCGGACGGATCCCGTCTGCGGTGGGTTACCAGCCGACCCTGGGAACGGATCTCGGTGAACTGCAGGAGCGGATCACCTCCACGAAAAAGGGGTCCATCACATCCGTGCAGTGCGTGTATGTGCCGGCCGACGACCTGACCGACCCGGCCCCGGCTACAACCTTCGCCCACCTCGACGGAACGGTCGTGCTCTCGCGCCCCATTGCCGAGTTGGGGATTTATCCTGCAGTGGACCCCCTGGACTCCACATCCCGCATCCTGGATCCCAATATATTGGGCGAGGAGCATTACTACGTGTCACGTCAGGTACAGCAGCTTCTCCAAAAATACAAAGACCTCCAGGACATTATTGCGATCCTCGGTATGGACGAACTCTCCGACGAAGACAAGCTGACCGTCGCCAGGGCACGGCGAATTCAACGCTTTCTGTCCCAGCCGTTCCATGTGGCTGAGACCTTCACCGGAATGGCCGGGAAATACGTCTCTGTGGAGGACACCATTCGAGGATTCAAGGAAATCATCGAAGGAAAACACGACGAAATGCCTGAGGCCGCATTCTATATGGTCGGCGGCATTGACGAGGCCAAGGAGAAGGCCGACAAGATGTCAGCCGAATCATAAGCAGAGGGAATCGCATGGCAGTCTTACATCTGGAAGTGGTGACCCCTGAAAAGGTATTGGTGAGCCGGGAAGTGGATACGGTTGTGGCCCCCGGCAGCCAGGGCGAATTTGGAATCCTGCCGGGACATATTCCGTTTCTATCCGGGATTATTCCAGGCGAACTCCGGTACGAGGCGGATGGAAAGCGGGATTTTTTTGCCGTGACCGAGGGTTTTTCCGAGGTCTCTGAAGATCGCGTCTCGGTCCTTGTGGATGCCGCTGAAAGAGCCACCGACATCGACCTGGAGCGGGCGAGAGGGGCCTTGGAGCGTGCCAGGGAGCGTCTGGCCCGGGAGCGCGGCGAGGAAGACGTGGATTTTTTGAGGGCGGAAGCCGCACTCAGGAGAGCGATTATAAGACTTAAAGTAGCTGAAAAGGCTTGATTCCACACCATTTGACACAGCAGTGAAGCGCAAGGCGGGCCCCCGGACGGGCTCGCCTTTTTTATTGACTTTTAGACATCACGGGATAAGATAAAAATTTCAATGAAATCGGCACATGGCGACCTGTCCGGTCCATGACCGGGCGAGAACGACCAGTGTATAAAACACCCGGTCAAACAGGGCCGGATCAGGGGAACAGCATGGAAAAGGGAGAAGAACTGGACCAGTTTCGCGTGCTGGAGGAGAAACTGGACGGACTTATCGGGTATGTGCAGTCCTTGACCAAGGAAAAGGATGCCCTGGCGGAGAAGGTCCAGATTCAGGAGGAGAAGATTGCGGACCTGACGGGCGAGATCGAAAATCTGCGTTCGGCCAGGGACCAGGCCAAGCAGAGGATCATTTCCTTGCTCGAGAAGATCGAGCAAGTGAACGTGTAGCTCCAGGGACGGCAGACGCCTGAGGTGTGACGTTCGCACGAAGACTATGCATGTCTTCAAAGGGTGGGGCCGGGCCGATGCAGACAGAAAAAGTCAAGATTCTTGATCGGGAATACCTTGTTCGGAGCGTGGACAACGCCGAAGATGTACAGCGCGTTGCCGCATATGTGGATCAAGTTGCCAAAGAGATTCGTGAGTCCTCAGAAGCCCTGAGTGAGCGAAAGGTGGCTATCTTGGCCGCGATGCACATTGCAGGAGAATACTTCCAGGCAGTGAAGTCTTTGGATGACAAGGAAAGCAGGGAAAGCCAGCGTATCAAGGCCATGATTTATGACATTGATTCCGCTATCGGGTCGTAGACGCTCTCTTGTTTTGGATCGGCGCAGGGCGCTCGCCGGCCTCAAAGCGATCAACAACGATGCGGCTTCCTGCGAACGTCAAGGAACTTGAGGATCGTTCACCAACGTCTGCGGCCACTTGATTCGAGGATGCGGTATGGCTTGATGTGATTCTTCCTTTTCCAGCCTACCCTCCTTTTGAAATTCAGCCCTTTTCTCACCCGTTTCCACCCAGCGTCTCTCGCCTCTGTGTCCTCCTGCACGCAATATCCACGTTTTTTGCTGCAGTATCATTCAAGTTTATTCGATAGACTGCAGCTTGAAACACTCAATGCAGGAAAAGCAATGTCAATCTACTGGGTGGAGCTTTCTTCAGATCTCCTCAAAACCACGAAAACCAGAGTACCGCCGAAATTTTCAGCGTAAAATCCAGGGCGGTATGATGGAAAAGAATAGAGAGGTGTCAGGGCATGTTAACTATACAGTTGATTCTGGGCAGTGTGGCCGGGGTGATTCTCGGATTTATGGTAGGGTTTTGGACCCGGAAGAAAATCGTCGAAAACCAGATAGAATCCATTAATAATTATTCGAAGAAGATCATCAATGATGCTCACAAAAAGGCGAAGACTATAAAAAAGGAGGCGATGCTTCGCGCCAAGGATACACTTTACCAGATGAAGCTGGACTTTGAGAAAGACAGCAATGAGAAGAAGGAACAACTGCAGCTTCTGGAAAAGCGGTTGTTCAGCAAGGAAGAAAATCTGGACAAAAAAATTGATCATTATGACAGAAAGGAAAAGAAACTCACAGATCAGGAAAACCGGCTCGAACAATTGGAAGAGGAGTTGAAGGGCAAGGAGAGCCAATACGATCAAATGGTCGCCGAGCAGCGGGAACGCCTGGAACAACTGGCCGCCATGTCTTCCCAGGAGGCCAAGGAGCTTCTGTTGAAGAGCATGGAAGAGGATGCCAAGCACGAGGCGGTAAAGTTTATTCGCAGAATCGATACGGAAGCCAGGGAAACGGCCAAGCGAAAGTCGGAAGAGATTATGGCGCTGGCCATCAAGCGATATGCCGGGGACTATGTGGCAGAGAAAACCGTTTCAGTGGTCAATCTTCCGAACGAAGAGATGAAAGGCAGGATCATCGGTCGTGAGGGGCGTAATATTCGGGCTATTGAAGCTGCGACCGGGATTGATTTGATCATTGATGATACGCCGGAGGCCGTAATTCTATCCGGATTCAATCCTGTCAGACGTGAGGTGGCCAAGGTCGCCCTGCAGAGGCTCATCGAGGATGGCCGCATTCATCCGGCGCGGATCGAAGAAATCGTTCACAAGGTGGGGGAAGAGATTGAGGCCGGCATCAAGGAAGCCGGGGAGCAGGCGGCCTTTGATGTGGGGGTTCACGGCATTCATCCCGAAGTGGTCAAGCTGATCGGACGGCTCAAGTACCGATCCAGTTATGCCCAGAATGTTTTGCAGCATTCCAGGGAAGTGAGTTTTATCTGCGGTATGATGGCGGCTGAGCTGGGTGGAAATGTAAAAAAGGCGCGGCGTGCCGGTCTTCTGCACGACATCGGAAAGGCTGTGGACCACGAAGTGGAGGGCCCTCACGCCCGGATCGGAGCGGAACTCGCCAAGAAATACGGAGAGGATGCGGAGGTGATCCACGCCATCGCCGCCCACCATGAAGAAGTCTCACCCGAGACCACCCTGGCGGTGCTGGTTCAGGCGGCGGACACTCTGTCCGGTGCCAGGCCGGGAGCCCGTCAAGAGATGCTCGAATCCTATGTGAGAAGGCTCGAGGATCTCGAGAAGATCGCCCTTTCTTTCAAGGGGGTCAGTAAGACATATGCCATTCAGGCCGGCCGGGAAATCAGGATTCTTGTAGAAGGAGATGCGGTCAACGACGACGAGGCGTTTGTGATCTGCTCCGACATTGCCAAGAAGATCGAGAAGGAACTTACGTATCCAGGGCAGATCAAGGTCACGGTGATTCGTGAGGTTAGGGCCGTAGACTACGCTAAGTAAGCGGGGAGCATGATGGACCAAACCCTTTTTGATCAGGAAGGCAGGCCGGTGGGCTATCTTCATGATGATTATCACGGCAGTATCTATCTCTGGGACGGCAACGCCGTAGCCTATCTTCACGAACAGGAGCATGTCTACGGCATCAATGGAAAGCACCTCGGGTGGTTTATCGATGATGTCCTGTATACGAATGAAGGGGCGAGAATCGGGTTTACTTCATTGTCCTGCCCCCTGCCTGTAGGTCGGGAACCGGCCAAGGCGGAGCGAAGGTCGGTGGATCAGATTCGACCGAGATGGAAGGCGCCTCCCACGCCGAAGCTTGGATTTCATTTTGCTGATGAGGATCTGGGCGATTTTTTGGCAAAGGGGGCGGTTCCTCCTTTGAATACGGAAAGCGAAAAC
>CAZQCK010000003.1:0-2835 GCA_964591925.1 uncultured Desulfobacterales bacterium | reverse complement strand
TCCCTCAGCGATGCCGCCCGTTTTTTTCGCCAGGCGCGTGGAGTGTGAAATGACCGATAGGAAAACGGTTTACCTTGTCGACGGCAGCTCTTATATTCATCGGGCTTACCACGCCATCAGAAACCTGGCCAACTCCAGCGGTCTTCCCACCAATGCAGTTTATGGGTTTGTCCGAATGCTGCTGAAGCTGATGAAGGACAGAACCCCCGAGTACCTCGTTGTTGTGTTCGATGCCAAGGGAAAGACGTTTCGTCATCACCTGTACGAAAAGTACAAGGCCAATCGACCGCCTGCACCCGAGGATTTGATTGTACAAATTCCTTATATCAAGCGCATCGTTCGGAACTTGAACGTGAAGCTGCTGGAAAAAGATGGATACGAAGCGGATGATGTGATCGGAACAATCGCGAGGCATGCCGAAGAGGGTGGTTTCAGCGTCGTCGTCGTTACCGGAGACAAGGATTTCCGGCAAATTGTGTCCCCCCATGTCACCCTCTGGGATACCATGTATGACAAGACCATGGACTATGGTGCACTCAAGGAGACTTACTCCGGTCTGGAGCCCTTTCAGATAATTGATTTGATGGGACTCGCTGGAGACAGCTCGGACAATGTTCCCGGCGTTCGAGGAGTCGGCGAGAAGACCGCCTTGCACTTGATCCGTGAGCACGGGAGCATTGAGGGGGTGTACGAACACCTCGAGGAGCTGAAACAGAAGAAACTGAAAGAAAATCTGAGCAGGGACCGCGAACAGGCCCTGCTCAGCCGCAAGCTCGTAGCCATCGATCGAGACGTTCCTTTGGATTTCCCGATCGAGGACCTGGAGTTGAGGGATCCGGATGCGGAAGGGTTGGCTTCGGTCTTTCAGGAGTTGGAGTTCCGGGAATTGTGGGAGCAATTCGCACCGGTGTCTCCGCAAGAAGATCTGGACATCAGAATTTGCTTTACGGAACAAGAGCTCGAGACAATGGTACGGGAGATTCGAATGTCCGGGCAGGTAAGCATGGATACGGAGACCACGAGCAAAAACCCACACAATGCGGAACTGGTGGGGCTTTCCTTTTCATGGCGGGAGGCAGAGGCCGCGTATGTTCCGGTGGCCCATGCGGACGCGGGGGAAACTCCACAGTTGGGATGGCCTCGGACCCGGGAACTCCTGCGTGAGATGCTGGAGGACCCGGAGGTCGAAAAGATCGGCCAGAACATCAAGTACGATACCCTGGTCCTCCGGCGTCACGGCGTGCATCTTCGAGGAATGCGTTTCGATACTATGATCGCTTCCTACGTGATCAATCCCGGCTTGAGACGGCACAACCTGGATTCTCTGGCACAGCAATATTTCAATCACCGAATGATTGCGTATGAGGATGTGGCGGGCCGGGGCAGGAAGCAGATTCCCTTTTCCGAGGTGCCGGTGAAACGCGCCGCCGAGTATGCCGGAGAAGATGCGGAGGTGACGCTCCGTCTCAAAAAGGTAATGGCCGAACGCCTGGATGAGGATGGCAATCACGAGCTGTTTTTCGCATTGGAGATGCCCCTGCTTCCGGTTCTTGTGGAGATGGAGGCGGTGGGGATTCGAGTGGATACCGAGGTGTTCCGGCGTATGTCCAATCGCTTCGCCAGGGAGCTCGAAAGGATCGAGTCGGACATTTACGAAGAGGCCGGCATGGAGTTCAACTTGAATTCCCCGCAACAGCTCGGGTTCGTGCTGTTCGAAAAGCTGGGTCT
Source organism: uncultured Desulfobacterales bacterium (assembly GCA_964591925.1). Classification (GTDB taxonomy): domain Bacteria; phylum Desulfobacterota; class DSM-4660; order Desulfatiglandales; family HGW-15; genus JAIPEI01. The sequence continues at coordinate 1,107 of CAZQCK010000003.1, read as the reverse complement.
GCCCACACAGGGCAAGACGTCCAAAAGCCGGGCTTATTCTACGGATATCCGCGTGCTGAAGAAACTGGCGGCCATGTCCTTCCGCATCCCGGAGATGCTCCTGCACTACCGCAGCCTGTCCAAGCTCAAGTCCACTTATCTGGATGCTCTGGTCAGGATTGTGAATCCGGAGACCGGGCGTATTCACACGTCCTTCAACCAGGCCGTCGCCGCCACCGGGAGGCTCAGCAGCAGCAATCCCAATCTTCAAAACATTCCTATTCGCTCCCCGGAGGGAAGGGACATCAGAAAGGGGTTCGTGGCCGAAACAGGGCATGTTCTTTTTTCCGCCGATTACAGCCAGATCGAACTTCGCGTTTTTGCTCACTACGCACAAGACGCCGCTCTTGTAGATGCCTTTCGAAAAGATGAGGATGTGCACGAACGAACGGCCTTCGAGCTCTTCGAGGCCGAAGGTGCACGGCCGACCCCGGAGATGCGAAGAATCGCCAAGGCAATCAACTTCGGAATCATTTACGGCATGGGCCCGCATAAGATGAGCGAAGAGCTCGGCATGGATTACAAGACCGCCAAGGGGTATATCGAGGCCTATTACCGGAAGCACGACGGCGTAAAGCGCTTTCGGGAGACCATGATCGAGCACGCGAAGCAGAAAGGTTATGTGACGACCCTGTTCAATCGAAGGCGGTATCTCCCTGACATTCATCATCGCAACCGCTTCGTTCGAGGAGAGGCCGAACGTATGGCCGTCAACACCCCTATTCAGGGGACCGCCGCGGATCTGATCAAGAAGGCCATGATCCGCATTCATCATCGCTTGCGCTTGGAAGGCCTGAAGACCCGCATGATCCTTCAGGTGCATGACGAGCTCGTCTTCGAGGTCCCGGAGGAGGAGCTGGAGACCGTGCAGCATCTTGTCTGTGATGAAATGGAGGGCGTGTACGAGCTCGATGTTCCTCTGAGGGTCGATACGGGGGTGGGCAGGAACTGGGCCGAAGCCCACTAAGATGAGTTGTGGCCTTTTTTTGTTTCGTGGTTAGGGTTTTAGGTGAAAGGAGGCCGGCAGAAATAAATTGGACAAAATTGCGCTCAGATTTGGGTCATATT
>CAZQCK010000002.1:2646-64757 GCA_964591925.1 uncultured Desulfobacterales bacterium | reverse complement strand
CACCTCCATGAAATCCGTGGGCGAGACCATGGCCATCGGCCGCACCTTCAAGGAGTCCCTTCAGAAGGCGGTCCGGTCCCTGGAGATAGGACGGTTCGGCCTGGGCCGGGATCGGCCCGGTCCGTGTCCTCCTTTGCCGGATGTGCCGGATCTGGAGGAGCGGTTGGTGAATCCCAATTCAGGGCGGCTTTTCACCCTGTACCAGGCCATGGAGGCCGGGCTCTCCCTGGAGCGGCTGAACGAACTCACCCATATCGACCCCTGGTTTCTGTACCACCTCCACCGGATTTTTCTTCTGGAAGGCGAGCTGTGTGCCGTCTCGCAGAAAGGGCCGGCGGCCTTGGAAGAGAATCGGGACCTCCTCAGAACAGCCAAGGAGTACGGCTACTCGGACATGAAGCTGGGGGTGGTATTCGAGTGCAGTGAGCAGGACGTGCGGGACCTCCGAAAGCGCCTCGGGATCGAGCCGGTGTACAAGCTCGTGGACACCTGCGCGGCGGAGTTCGAAGCCTTTACCCCCTATTTCTATTCCACCTATGAGCAGGAAAACGAGATTCGAGTCTCCAACAGGCGCAAGGTGGTGATCCTGGGCGGCGGACCCAATCGCATAGGGCAGGGCATCGAGTTCGATTACTGCTGCGTGCACGCCTCCTTTGCCCTCAGGGAAATGGGCATGGAGAGCATCATGGTCAACAGCAATCCGGAGACCGTGAGCACGGATTACGACACCTCGGACAAGCTCTACTTCGAGCCGCTCACCCGTGAGGATGTGCTCAACATCATAGACCAGGAACAGCCCGAAGGGGTCATCGTGCAATTCGGGGGGCAGACCCCGCTCAACCTGGCCGTCCCCCTGGAGCAGGCCGGAGTCCGGATCCTGGGCACCAGCCCGGACAGCATTGATCGGGCAGAGGACCGGGAGCGGTTTCAGGCCCTGTTGCAGAAGCTAGGCATTCTGCAGCCTGAAAACCGCATAGCCTTTCATGAGGAACAGGCCGTCCGGTTGGCGGACGAGATCGGGTATCCGGTGGTGGTTCGGCCCTCCTTTGTCCTGGGCGGAAGGGCCATGGAGATCCTCTATGACCGGCGCGCCCTCGAGTCTTACATCCACACCGCCGTGGAGGTCTCTCCGGGCAAGCCCGTGCTGCTGGACCGGTTTCTGGAAAACGCCGTGGAGATCGACGTGGACGCCGTTTCCGACGGCGAGGACACCATCATCGGCGGCATCATGGAGCACATTGAGGAGGCGGGCATTCACAGCGGCGACAGTGCGTGCGTGCTTCCTCCCATGAGTCTCGATTCCGGGGTTCTGGAGAGGATCAAGGACCAAACCCGGGCCCTGGCCGGGGAGCTCGGCGTGGTGGGCCTCATGAACATCCAGTACGCCGTCAAGGACGGCACCGTTTACGTCATCGAGGTGAACCCCCGAGGCTCCCGTACCGTTCCCTTCGTGAGCAAGGCCACCGGTGTGCCGCTGGCCAAGCTGGCCACCAAGGTCATCATGGGAGCGCGCCTCAAAGACCTCGGCCTGAAAGAGGATGTGGTGCCGGGACACGTGTCGGTCAAGGAGTCCGTGTTTCCGTTCAACCGGTTTCCCGGGGTGGACATTCTGCTGGGACCGGAGATGAAATCCACCGGGGAGGTTATGGGGATCGACAGCAACTTCGGCCTGGCCTTTGCCAAGAGCCAGATGGCCGCCGGCCAGAGCCTGCCCCTGTCGGGAACCGTCCTGATCAGCGTGAAGGACGAGGACAAGGAGGCGCTGCTGGAGACCGCGGCCAAGCTTGCGGGGCTGGGATTCGGTATTCGAGCCACGACCGGGACCTCGGGTTTTCTGGCCGGTCACGGCGTTGCAAACCAGCGGGTGAGCAAGGTTCGAGAAGGCCGCCCCCACATCGTGGACATGATCAAGAACAACGAAATCGCCTGGGTCATCAACACGGTGAGCGGCAAGAAGACCGTTTCCGAATCCATCTCCATTCGACTGGCGGCGCTGGCCCTGAACATCCCTTACACCACCACCGTTGCAGGCGCACGGGCCGCTGCTCTGGGCATAGAGGCGCTCCGGCGGGGTCGCGTGGAGGTGAAGACCCTGCAGGAGTTTCATGAATCCTCACCGCCCGGCGGCCGGGTCGTCCCGCATGGAGGTGGTGCCTGATGAGAGCCGATTCCATGGGTTCGGCAAGACTTGATCCGGCCGGGGAGTCCGCACGGTTACCCAGACCGCGGGAGGAGTGCGGCATCTTCGGGGTGTACCATCACGAAGACGCCGCCAAGCTCACCTATTTCGGCCTCTATGCGCTTCAACACCGGGGCCAGGAAAGCGCGGGGATTGTGGTTTCGGACGGAAGCCGGGTCACCGCCCACAAGGAAATGGGACTGGTGGCGGACATCTTCAATGAACGAATCCTGGGACGGCTGTCCGGCCACACGGCCCTCGGGCATGTTCGATACAGCACCACCGGATCCTCCCTGGTGGTCAATGCCCAGCCTTTCACGGTCAAGCATTCGGGGCGCTCCCTGGCCATTGCGCACAACGGCAACCTGGTCAACGCACGGACGCTTCGCAATCGTCTGGAGGGCAGGGGTTCCATCTTTCAGACCACCATGGACAGTGAGATCATTCTTCATCTCGTGGCGAAATCCCTGAAAAAGGGGCTGGAACAGGCGGTGCTTGACATGGCCGGAATGGTGCAGGGAGCCTACTCCATGGTCCTCATGACCGAGGACACCCTGATAGCCATTCGGGACCGCAATGGTTTTCGCCCCCTTTGTCTGGGAAGGCTCAACTCCGGCTATGTAGTTGCTTCCGAGACCTGCGCACTGGACCTGGTGGAGGCGGAGTACATTCGGGATATCGATCCGGGGGAAGTCCTGGTCATAGGGCCTGACGGGCTGCGCAGCCTGTCACTTCTTCAGGGGGAGCGAAAAGCCCAGTGCATTTTCGAGCTGATCTACTTTGCCCGTCCCGACAGCAATGTGTTCGGGGAGAATGTCTACGGGTTCAGAAAGAGGCAGGGACGGCTTCTGGCGGAAGAATTCCCGGTGCAGGCGGATTTCGTCATGCCCTTTCCGGACTCCGGAAACTATGCGGCCATCGGCTATGCCCAGGCCTCGGGCATTCCCCTGGAGATGGGCATGATACGAAACCACTATGTGGGCCGCACATTTATTCAGCCTTCCCAGAGCATGCGGGATTTCGGGGTCAAGGTTAAGTTGAACCCGGTACGGGAGCTCCTTCGAGGTAAGCGGGTGCTCATCATCGAGGACTCCATCATTCGGGGCACCACGGCCCGCACGCGGATAAAGACGCTTCGCGACGTGGGAGCCGAGGAAATTCACATGCTCGTGAGTTGCCCTCCCCACTGCTGTCCGTGCCATTATGGAATCGATTTTTCCACGCGGGGCGAGCTCATCGCGGCCGGCAAATCGGTGGAGGAGATTCGAGCCTTCGCAGGCCTGGACAGCCTGGGTTACCTGAGCCTGGAAAACCTGGCCGGGGCCACCTCCATTCCCAGAGAAGACCTGTGCTTTGCTTGCTTTGACGGAAACTACCCTGTTCCCATCGTGGAAGAGATTTCCAAGTTCAGCCTGGAGTAGGGACCGCCGCAGGCGATGTTCCGCCCCATGGAAACCACAGGGGCGGATGACCCGGCTTTCCGCCTTTTGCAACTCCCTCTTTTTTCTGATACTCTCAATAATCGTGAAAATGCATGCTGCAAGGCCCTGCAGGGCTATGGGTGACTTACTCATGATGGACTCGAAAAAATCAAAATTTCGCGCCAAGACGCAAAGACGCAAAGTGAACTGATTGATATCAACAGGGTTTTTTCTTAGCGTCTTGGCGTCTTTGCGAGAGAATACAGTTTTTACGAATTGGTCACTCATTGAGGTTCTGTCACAAGAAGATTTGATCACCGGCATTTATGGATCTGATGATTTTCTTCCGGTACCGAGGCCGGCGGCGGAGGGAGTGGAGGGAGCATGATGCCTCGAGCGATTCAGGATCCGATTATTCATGAGGCCGTATCCCTGTCCGAGTCCTGGCAAAAACGGGCAAATGAGCTGTTGACCTCCGAAGAGCGCCACATTCAGGACCAGATGAAACGGCTCCTTGATCACCCCAGTGACAAGGTGGTTCTGACCCGGCTCATCGACCAGAGCTTCCGTTCGAGGAACCCCCGGCGGGTCGCGGATCAAATCAATCATCTGCTTCGCTCACAAGGTGTGCCTGATTTTTTCTCCCGAGTGGACCGCCTCCTGGTGCAGATGTTTCTGGGCCTGGGCCGATACCTGCCCTCGGTGTCCATTCCGAAGATGATCAGTAAGATGCGCCAGGAAAGCAGTCGCGCCATCATACCGGGGGAACCGGAGGTCCTGGCCGAGCACCTGAAGAAGCGCAAGGCACAGGGCGTCCGGATGAACATCAATCATCTGGGGGAGGCCATTCTCGGTGAGAAGGAGGCCGGGCGGCGGCTTGACACCTACATCGAGGACCTGAGCAACCCGAATATAGAGGTGATCTCAGTCAAGATGTCCACCATCTACTCCCAGATCACGCCGCTGGCCTTTGAGCACACGCTGGGCGTGCTTACGGATCGTCTCTCCGAGCTGTACCGTGCGGCCCAAAGTCAGCGGTTCGTGCGCAGCGACGGTACGGAAGCCCCCAAAATCGTCAACCTGGACATGGAGGAGTACCGGGACCTGGAGCTCACTGTGGCGGCCTTCATGCGCACCCTGGATCAGGAGGCGTTCAAAGACTACCCGGGCGGGATCGTCTTGCAGGCGTACCTGCCGGATTCCTTTCTTCAGCAGAAAGCCGTCACGGAATGGGCGCAAAGGAGGGTGGCCCGCGGGGGAAGTCCCATCAAGCTCCGCATTGTCAAGGGAGCCAACATGGAGATGGAGCTCGTGGAATCGGCCATTTACAACTGGCCCCTGGCCACCTATGACAACAAGCTGGACGTGGACGCCAACTACAAACGCATGGTCCACTACGGTATGGAGCCGGACAACATTCGGGCCGTTCACCTGGGTATCGGATCGCACAATCTCTTCGAGCTGGCCTATGCTTATGCATTGGCCGAACAGCGGGACGTCAAGGCGTTTTTCTATTTCGAGATGCTCGAGGGCATGGCGGACCACGTGCGAAGGGCCCTGCGCGAGATGGCCGGGGATGTGCTCCTCTATGCGCCCGTGGCGTCTCAAGAGGAGTTCATCAATGCCATCGCCTACCTGGTCCGGCGTCTGGACGAAAACACGGCCGAGGAGAATTTCCTTCGCTATGCCCCCGGTCTCGAGCCGGAATCCGGCACATGGAGGTTTCTAAAGGAACAGTTCGTGGCTTCCTGCTCCCGAATGCACAGTGTCGCCACCCATTCCCGCAGGACCCAGGACCGGCGGGTGGAGTCGTTTTCCACGGAGGCGGGCACGTTTCATGAGAAGGAGTTCAACAACGAGCCCGACACGGACTGGTCTCTTCCGGCGAATCGCGCCTGGGCGGAGGGACTCAAGGAGCGGTGGCGAAAGGTGCCGGGGGATCCGGTTCTGGAGATTCCACTGGTGGTGGATGGCGAGGCCGTGGATGCGGGGCGGGAGACGAAAGACTGCCTGGACACCAATCAGCTTCCGGATGAGGTGGTGGTGGCCAGGTTCGCCCTGGGCACGGAGGAGGATGTGGAGCGGGCCGTGGCCACGGCCGGGGCGGACCCGGACGGCTGGCGCGACCAACCCCTGGAGGAGCGCCACCGTGCCCTCAGCCGGGCGGCGGTGGAGCTCAGAAGGGCCAGGGGGGACCTCATCGGTGTAGCCGCGGCAACCACGGGGAAGGTGTTCAGCGAGTCCGATGTGGAGGTCTCCGAGGCCGTCGACTTTGCCGAGTACTACCCCTTTTCCGCCCGCACCTTCGACCGGATGGAGGCCGTGCTCTGCCGGGGAAAGGGAGTGGGTGCGGTGATCAGCCCCTGGAACTTCCCCATTGCCATCCCCTGCGGGGGGGTGACCGCGTCCCTTGCGGCCGGGAACACGGTCATTCTCAAACCCGCCACAGATGCTGTAGCGGTGGCGTGGATCCTCTGTCAATGTTTCTGGCGGGCGGGTATTTCAAAGAAGGTCCTCCAGTTTCTTCCCTGCCCGGGTGGATCCACGGGATCCCGTTTGACCAATCATGCGGGCGTGGATTTCGTCATTCTCACGGGCGGCACGGAAACGGGCATGCAAATACTGGAGCGGAACCCCGCCGTTCATCTCTCCGCTGAGACCGGTGGCAAGAATGCGACCATTGTGACGGCCATGAGCGATCGGGACCAGGCTGTCAAAAACATCATCTACTCGGCCTTTGGAAACTGCGGCCAGAAGTGCTCCGCCACATCGTTGCTCGTCCTGGAATCCGAGGTCTACGAGGACGAAGCCTTCCGGCGTCACCTGGTGGATGCGGCGGCGAGCTTTCGAACCGGATCGGCCTGGGATTTTGAAAACCGCATGGGCCCCCTGATTCGTCCTCCCGAAGGGGACCTGTTGCGAGGGCTGACCCGGCTGGAACCGGGAGAGTCCTGGGCCCTGGAACCCCGGAACATCGACGGCAACCCGCTTCTGTGGACCCCAGGGATCAAGTGGGGGGTTCAGCCGGGCGGCTACACGCACATGACAGAGTTTTTCGGGCCGGTCCTCGGAGTGATGCGGGCGGAGGACCTGGACGAGGCCGTTGCCTTGGTAAACCAGACCGGCTATGGGCTCACATCGGGCATAGAGAGCCTGGACGTGCGGGAGCAGGAGAAGTGGAAGGCGGGTATTCGTTGTGGAAACCTCTACGTCAATCGGGGCACCACCGGGGCTGTGACCCTGCGCCAGCCCTTCGGGGGCATGGGAAAATCCGCCCTGGGACCGGCGGTCAAGGCCGGCTCTCCCAATTACGTGGCCCTGTTCATGCAGTACGAGGAGTCCGGTCCTCCGGTGATCGGGGCCATTGAGCAAGAGTGCGGCCTTCTGCGGCTGATTCTGGAGTGGCGCCGAAAGCTGCTTTGGGGGCTGATGCCCGAGGCGCACAGGGCGGACCTTGAAAAGACGGTGCGTGCGGTCAAGAGCTACTTGTACCACTACGAGCAAACCTTCGGGCGGGAGAAGGATTTCTTCCATCTTCGCGGCCAAGACAACATCCTGCGGTATCAGCCCCTGGGCACTGTGGCGATTCGGCTCCACCCGGACGACGGGCTCTTCGAGGTGCTGGCGCGGGTGTCCGCGGCCGCAATCTGCCGCAATGAGGTGGTCTTGAGCCTTCCGCCGGGCTTGGACAATGCGGTTACCTCCTTTCTCTTCGAGGAGGACGGGAAGCGGTTTTCAGGCTTGGCGAGGGTGGAGCGTCAGGCGGATCAGGAGCTGATTCAAGGTCTTCCGCAATTGGACCGGGTTCGTTATGCGGCCCCGGACCGGGTCCCTGAAGACGTTCTGGCTGCGGCGGCTGCAGAGGGGTTTTACATCGCCCGCGAGCCGGTGCTCATGGAGGGACGGATCGAGCTCATCCATTACGTGCAGAACCAGTCCGTGTGTGACATGTATCATCGCTATGGAAACCTGGGGCATCGCACCTAGCGTTTCTTCGAAATGACAGAATCCCCGCCGCTCGGCTCCCCGAGAAGAAAAGCATTGCTCCATGGGCTACAACCTGAATTGAGCGTTTCAAATTGCAGCCTGTCAAAAAACATGTAATATATCGGAGGCTTGCCATTCAAAGAAGTCGGTTGGGGCATCACTTTTTGCATGAATGCTATTTTTCCTGGAAAAGGCTGCAGTTTAAAACCCTTCGGGATTGCCGATTTTACCGAATCTGCGGCGTCATCAGGCGCTTCGCATACCTGAGTATAGCGAAGCACCTTCTTCCTTGCATCTTCGGCAAACTCGACAATCGCTCAATTCAGGTACAATTTTGTATAGCCGAAAAGGACGAGCACCCCTGTGGCAGCCGCTCCATTCAGGGGTCATGCGGAGCCGGAAGGAGGAGCGATGCCAAAAGAGAAGACCGCACAACCAGGCCAGATCCAGGTCCTGTTCGAGATCACCCATGCCCTTCATGCCACACTGGATCTGCGCAAGACCCTCTATGACGTGCTCGAGATCATGAGCGAGCGGCTGGGAATGAACCGTGGATCCATCACCCTGCTGACGCCCGAGACCAGAGAGATCCATATTGTTGTGGCCCATGGCACCCCGTCCGGATCCAGCCGGGGGCGGTACAAGCTGGGAGAGGGTATCACCGGGCGGGTGGTGGACTCGGGCCGGCCCATGGCCATTCCGCATCTGGATGAGGAGCCGCTGTTTCTGGACCGGACGCGGGCCAGGAGCAAGCTGGACAAGTCCAAGATCTCCTTCATCTGTGTACCCATCAAGGAGGGCAGGCGTGTGCTCGGGGCCCTGAGCGTGGACCGGGTCTTTGACCACGCCTCCGCCCTGGACGACGATGTTCAGCTGTTGACCATTATAAGCGGTCTTATTGCTCAAAAAATGAGCCTTTTAGAGAGAATAAACCGAGAAAAGGAGCAGTTAGGCAGAGAAAATTTACGTCTCCGCAAGGAACTGGCGGAGAAGTATAGCTTCAGCAACATCATCGGAAACAGCCGCAAGATGCAGGAGATTTTTCATCTGATCACCCAGGTGGCCAAGAGCAACGCAAACGTCCTGCTTCTCGGGGAAAGCGGCACCGGCAAGGAACTGGTGGCCAATGCCATTCATTACAACAGCCTTCGAGTGGACAAGCCTCTGGTCAAGGTGAACTGTGCCGCCCTGCCGGCCAATCTGGTGGAAGCGGAGCTGTTCGGTCATGAGAAAGGGGCCTTTACCGGGGCCAACCGGCAGAAAGAGGGAAAGTTCGAACTGGCCGACACCGGTTCCATTTTTCTGGACGAGATCGGTTCTCTGGACCTGGAGAGCCAGGGGAAACTGCTCCGGGTCCTCCAGGAGCGTGAGCTGGAGCGGCTGGGAGGCACCCGCACCCTCAAGGTGAACGTGCGTCTCATCGCGGCCACGAACAAGGATCTGGCCGGCGCCGTGGAGGCGGGTTCTTTTCGGGAGGACTTGTTTTACCGCCTCAATGTCTACCCCATATACCTGCCTCCCCTGCGCGAAAGGGAAGCGGACCTGCTGCTGCTCTCAGACCATTTTCTGGAGAGATACAGTCGAGAATACGGCAAGGACATCCGTCGAATCTCCACCCCCGCCATTGACGCCCTGATGCAGTACCACTGGCCGGGCAATGTGCGAGAGCTGGAAAACTGCATGGAGCGGGCGGTGCTCCTGTGTGATGATCGGGTGATCCACAGCTACCACCTTCCACCGACCCTGCAGACCGCCGAGGATACGGGCACTCTGCAGGCCCGGTCCCTGAAAGAGGCGGTGGAGCGCTTCGAGCGGGAACTCCTCATCGACGCCCTCAAGACCAGCCGGGGAAACATGCGCAAAGCGGCCCGGGCCCTGAAGACCACCGAACGGATTTTCGGCTACAAGATCAAGAAGTACGGTGTTGAGGCAGGACGGTATCGTTGACGTGCCTGATTCCCGGACCGTGCAATGGTGTGCTTCGCTTCCTGCCTACTCGAGTTTGACCCACAGGATCTTGGCGGGCCGGGAGGTGGTGTTTTTCCACTGAAGCGGCGTTTCCGTTGCGAGGTGGATCACATCGCCTGTAGAGGCCGCGAACACGCCATGGCTCATTTTGATCCGCAGCTTGCCCTGCAGAACGTACCCCAGCTCCTCTCCCTTGTGAACGAAGAAGTGGGAGGGAATCGCCTGCTTGGGCGGGATTTCGATGAGGTACAGCTCTGCGCCGATGGCGACATCCGGGGGAGTGAGGAGCTTGACATGGACGCGGCCCTCTGCGCCTCCGGCAAGGGCCGTCTCCGCAGCCTCGGCAACAGGAAAAACAACGCGGTCCTGAGTGCCCCGCCGGTCCTGGAAAAACGAGCTCACATCCACATCGAGCACCTCGGACATCTTGAGAAGTGCTGGAAGCGAAGGGTAGATCAGGTTGCTCTCGATTTGGGAGATGGTGCTGGGGGTCACCCCGACAAGCTCGGCCAGTTCTTTTTGGTTCACACCCCGTTTGGATCGGAAGGTCTTGAGACGCGTGCCCAGGTCCAGCCGCCCCGTGGTTCCCCGCTCCGGGTCGAACGTTACCTGGAGGTCCTTGCTCCAGAATCGGTGCGGCTTGTTCAGGGTGTCCAGACGCCGGTTCTCGGCCTTGAGGACGGTCAGAAAGGTGGTGCCGCGTTTGACGCTCATCTCCACGGCTACCTGGGCGATTTGGTTGATTCGCGCCCGAAGTTGCGATGAATGGGCACGTTTTTCCATAACCCAGTAGGCGACCGTGTTGAGCTCGTAGAGTCGGGGGCAGGAGTGGGAGTAGAAGCTCAGAATCTGTTCCTCGCCTCCCCAGAGCTCCTGCATTCCCGTCAGGCTTTCGAACACAAAGCGGACGTCACCTTCCAGCCCTTTGTGCACCTCGTGCAGGGAGTCCATGACGGCCTTCGGGTTGCGGGGCTCTTTGACCTGAATCACTCGGCATCCGCCGTTTGTTCGACGACCCCGGTAGAAGGCCTGGAACACATCGGAACCGGCGCCCTTTCCGTGGGTAAAGCAATCCAGAACGCTCAGCATGGAGTGCTCGCCCAGGGGGCCGAGCTTGTCCAGGAGGTTTTTGGGAGAGCGGTCAAAAGACACGTAGATCAAGGGGCGGTTCCGGGTCTGTGAGGCCCGAATAAAGTTCAGGCAGAACACGGAAGCCAGGCTGCCTGCGTCGTCGTGCCAGACGACGTTGTCCCCTATGTGGAGGCTGTCCAGCAGGAGATCGAGAGAAGGCACCCCCGAGCTCACTCGTTGTTTCTCAGCCATGGAAAAATCTCCTTCCTCAATTCAGGTCCTTGAAGATGGCTCTCCGCATCGGCCGGGGCCTGACACGGGGTCAGCCGATGATGGAAAGGAATGATTCCCGAATGGTCTTCAGCCGTTGCGAATCGTGGATTTTTTGTCCGCGGTTGTCCCGGACATGAAAGACGCCGGTGATTTTTTCGCGGTCGGAGTACACCGTGGCGAATCGAATGTTCAGATCCAGGGCGGACATTTCCTTGGCCAGACCATACAGAAACCCTTCCCGCCGGCCGGCGGCGATCTCGATGCAGGTGAAGAAATCCGTGGCCTGGTTGTCGATTCGGACCTTTCGAATCCAGTCCACACGGGTCTGAGACGATTCGAGCTGCCGCCGCCGTTTCTTCTCCAGCCGCTCCTCGAGGTCTGTTCCGTCCTGAATGGCCGAGGCGGCGTCCCGGTAGATGTTTTCCCATACCTCCTTTTCGCGGTAGGGATCCACCGGATTGGTCACCCGGTAGATGTCAAAGGCAAAGCCGTTCTTCAGGGTTGCAATGCTGGCCGACAGCACCTGGAGGTTGTTCACGGTAAAGACGCCGACCATTCGACTGAAAAGACCGGGCCGGTCTCGAGTGCACAGGGTGACCTGGGTCACCGGGGCTGACTCGAATTTGGTCAGGGTCCAGCGCAAGACGGCGTCCCCGAAGCCCAGGTAAAGACGAAAGTGTTCCTCGATGTCCTCCTGCGGCGTGTTGAGAAAGTAACGGGTGGAGGCCCGCTCCATCAAAGAGGAGATGTCCTTTTTGGGATGGTCTCTGATGAGCGCTTTGTAGACCGAGCGCTTTCGTTCGCGGAGCCTGATGGTGGCGTCCGGAGACGCGAGCCTTCCACGCTCCAGGACCTTGTGCACTTTGGAATAGAGCTCCGTGAGGAGCGTGATTTTCCATTCGCTGGACGCTGTGGGCCCGGTGGCGAAGCAATCCCCCACGGTCAGAAGAAAGAGATGGTGGAGAAGGGAGGTGTGTTGAATGGTCTGCGCCAGCTGCACGGACGTCTTTTCGTCGTTCAGGTCGCGTTTCTGGCTGGTGTTCACCAGGAGGAGATGATGTTCCACCAAAAAGGCCACCGTTCGAATGTTTTCCTCGGGGACGCCCAGCCGCTCCAGGATGCGGGGCACGATTTCGGCCCCCTTGCGGGAATGGTCGCCGCGATAGCCCTTGCCTATATCATGGATCAGTCCGGCCAGGTAAAGGCAGTGCGGATTGTCCAGATTGTCAAAGGCCTTTCTGAACTGGGGCCATTGGTCGTCAAAGGCTCCTCTGGAAATGTCGTGAAGGATTTCAACCGTGCTCAAGGAGTGCAGATCCACGGTCTCCACGTGGTAATACCCGAACTGGGCCAGGTGTCTAATCCGCTTGAACTCAGGAATGAACAGACCGATCAATCCGATTTCCAGGGCCAGCCGCATTACTTTGGGGCTTCTGGGCTCCAGGATCAAGTCCAGAAAGAGCTTGCGGGCCTCAGGCATGGCGGCGAGATGCTTGCCTTCGTAGACCAGCTTTTTTTGCGCTTCCCAGGTGAAGCCTGAACCCAGGGAGAGCCCCAGGCGGTTGGCCTCCTTGAATGCCCGCAGGACTACCAGGGGGCTCTTTTCCGCCAGGGCGTCTCCATCCAGGACGACGTGGCCCTTGTGAATCCGGAACTCCTCGGAGATTCGGTCGGTGTCCGGATCCGGAGGTGTCGGGCGAAGGGTGTCCAGGGCCTTGGTCATGAATTGCTCACGGCCGTAGCGCACCCGGTTCAGATGGAAGTACAGGTTTCGCATAAAGCGTTCAGGGCCTGTGCTGTAGGGCCGGTCGTTGTACCCCAGGGTCCGGGCCACATCCCGCTGATGAGGGATCAGCAGGCGGTCCTCCCGCCGGCCGCAGAGAAGGTGCAGGTGGTTGCGAATCTTCAGGAGGAACCCCTTGGAGTAAATCAACTGGCTGAGACCGAAGTGGGAGAAGTCCGGAAGCTGTTTGATCTGCCCCAGGCGTTTCACGTCGAGGAACACACGGCTGAGCCAGGCCATCAAATGAAGGTCCCGCAGTCCCCCCAGCCCTTCCTTGATCTCGGGCTCGAGGAAGAAATCCACCCCGCCGTATTTTTTCTCACGCTTTTCCTGGTAATGCAGGAATCGGTCGAGGAGTCCTGACTGATCGGCCCGCATCTCATTCAGGATCCGGGTGCCGAAAGAGCGGTAGAGGTCCTTGTCCCCCAGGATGAATCGAAGGTCCATGGTGGAAGTGAGAAAGGAGAATTCATTCTGAAGCAGAGGGAGCAGCTCCTCGAGGGTCAGGAAGGAGTATCCCAGTTCCAGGCGTGCATCCCAGATGGGGTAGAGCGCCTTGGCGATCTGTCTGCGAAGCGGTTTTGGTAGGCCGTTTTCGTGGATCACCAGGAGATCCACGTCAGAGCCGAAACACAGCTCCCTCCGGCCGTAGCTGCCTGCCCCCAGTACGGCGAAGGAGGAGCCCGTGTCCGGACCGTTGGGGCTCTCGAGGCCGGCTTCACGAAAAAGGCGGAACAGAAAACGGTCCACCAGGTCGGTGTAGCGACGGGTGGTGTGGATTCCGAATCCCCGTTCGAGACCTTCCTGCACGAGGATGTCCCTGCTGTGCAGGAACTGCTGGACGCTCTCGGTTGCTGCGTTCACGGCCTTGTTGTGGCTTCTGAGGGGTAATTAAATGGCGTCTTCGTCTTGCTCGCCGGTTCGAATGCGGACTGCCTTTTCCACCGGGAGAAGAAAGATTTTTCCATCCCCGATTTCTCCGGTGCGGGCAGCCTCCTGGATCGCCTCGACCACGCGGGGAACGAGATCGTCGGATACAATCATTTCGATTTTGATCTTGGGAACGAAGTCTACTACGTACTCGGCGCCCCGGTAGATTTCCTTGTGTCCTTTCTGCCTGCCGAAGCCTTTGATTTCGGAGACGTTCATTCCGCCGACGCCCAGCTGAAGCACGGCCTCTTGCACATCGTCCAGCTTGAAGGGCTTGATGATCACTTCTATTTTTTTCATATCAACCTCGTTTTTCGTAGGGTTTCGCGTGTGAGGTCTCTATTCTTCGGGAGGACCCCCGGGCGCAGTGCCGATCGAACTCCCCGGCCCTGTTGCACGGCGTGGTGCGGGGTGTGCGCGGCGGCATGAAGCAGGGGCCGGTGATGACCCGGTCAGCCTTTTCCGGTCGTTCAGGCCCTGAGCCTTTGATCGCCGGCCAAGAGGGGCAATGCTGCGTCTTGGGTTCGTCGGTTTGTATACTAGGCGTTGTCCGCCGGCCCTGTCAACGGGATTTCCCGCAGCATCCGGTCCGCGGCACATTGCCGGATCCCGGACTTTTACAACCCCACCCATTTTGATGACTTCGCAATTCAGGTCAAACTATCTCGCCAAGCCGCAAAGACCGCTTCGCCAATTTTGTCGCATTGGCTGTTTTGCTATACGTTTTTGTCTTTTGCAGGGGCGGCGGAAAAGCCCCCTGGCGATGGTCTTAGGCTTAATGCATTGATAATACATAGAAAAACGGATCTGTTTGTTCTGGCATGCGCCTTGCGAAGGAAGCGGGCACATCCAAGGAAAGGGAGGTTTTCATGAACGCAGCGGATACGGTTTTCATATTGATGTCAGCCGCCCTCGTCATGCTCATGACGCCGGGTCTGGCCCTCTTTTACGGGGGCATGGTTCGCAGGAAAAATGTGCTGGGAACCCTGATGCAGAGCTTTATCGTGCTGTGTGTCATAACACTGGAATGGGTGCTGTGGGGATACTCCATGGCCTTCGGTCCGGACCACGGCGGGCTTGTGGGCGGACTCGACTGGTTTGCGTTGTCCGGAGTGGGGATGACACCCAGCCCGGACTATGGGAGCAGCATTCCCCACCTGGCCTTTATGGTGTTTCAGTGTATGTTCGCCGTCCTCACGCCGGCCCTGATTTCCGGAGCGTTTGCCGAGCGGGTACGGTTCAGCGCGTTCCTTCTCTTCACCGTGGCTTGGGCGACCTTTGTGTACAATCCCCTGTGTCATTGGGTCTGGGGCGTGGGCGGGTGGATCGGCAACATGGGCGCGCTGGATTTCGCCGGAGGAACGGTGGTGCACATCAGCTCGGGTGTTTCAGCCCTGGCGGCCGCCCTGTTCATCGGCCGAAGGTCCGGCTACGGAAGCACGGCCTTCATTCCCCACAATCTTCCCATGACCTTGACCGGAGCGGCGATTCTGTGGTTCGGGTGGTTCGGTTTCAATGCAGGAAGCGCTCTGGCCTGTAACGGGCTTGCGGCCAATGCCTTTGTGGTGACGCATGTGGCCTCGGCTGCAGGAGGCGTTTCGTGGATGGCCCTGGAGTGGATCCACCGGGGAAAGCCGACCACCCTGGGGGTCGCCAGCGGCGCGGTGGCCGGACTTGTGGCAATCACACCGGCGTCCGGGTTCGTGGGTGTGGTGCCCGCCCTGGTCATCGGGGGCTTTGCCGGAGGAATCTGTTACGCAGGGGTCCTGTTGAAGACGGTTCTGGGGTATGACGATTCCCTGGATGTGGTCGGAATCCACGGTCTGGGCGGGACCTGGGGTGCATTGGCCACCGGGCTGTTTGCCAGCACCGCGGTGAACCCTGACGGGGCGGACGGGCTGTTTTTCGGAAATCCCGGACAGCTGTGGATTCAGTCGGTCTCCGTGATCGCCACCATGGTGTTCGCCTTTGTCATGACCCTGGTGATCCTGAAGGTAGTGGACCTCGTCGTGGGCATTCGGATTCCGCAGGAGGATGAAGAAAGAGGCCTGGACCTGGTGCTTCACAACGAGACCGGTTACAGTCTTTGAACTGATTGATGTTGATATCACAAGATCTTTTCTTAGCGTCTTGGCGTCTTTGCGAGAGAATACAGTTTTTACGATTTCGTCAGAGTTCCGTATATCCCATTGCATAAAAGGGGGTGAACCATGAAGAAGATCGAGGCTGTCATCAAGCCCTTCAAGTTGGACGACGTCAAGGACGGGCTTTCCGGGCTCGGGGTTAAGGGCCTGACCGTGAGCGAGGTAAAAGGGTTCGGCCGCCAGAGGGGACATCGGGAGATATATCGAGGAGCGGAGTACCAGGTGGACTTTGTCTCCAAAATCAAGATCGAAGTGGTGGTTTCCTCGGAAGTGGTCCGAGAAGCGGTGGAGGTTCTCAAGGAAAAGGCCTGGACCGGACAGATCGGGGACGGAAAGATCTTTATCTTTCCGGTGGAGGAGGTGATTCGAATTCGCACCGGAGAGACCGGAGAGGATGCGATTTGATCCCCTTTCATCCTCATGGCGGGCCCTTGCATACGAACCCTGCAGGCGGAGGGGCCGGGAGAGTGGAGCAGGGTCTTATGGATGGTTCCACGGGTAATTCCATACTCCAAGAACTCAGGGAATCCAGGGACAGGCTCACAGCCCTCTTCCGGACCGGCGGCAGCCCAGGGAAGTTCCACGAGCAATACACGGAGATCGTGGACCACTATTTTCGGCGGAGCCTCGAGGAGAGCCGAGCAGGTGAGCGATTGTTCCGCGCGCGGATCCCCTTTTCCCTGATCGCTGTGGGCGGGTACGGAAGAGGGGATCTCTGCCTGGGTTCGGACATTGACCTTCTCCTCCTGTTCGACTCCAGGATTCCCCGCCAAGCCAAGCCTCTCGTGAAAGAGGTCCTGTTTCCCCTCTGGGACCTGGGGCTGGATCTGGGATACGCAGTCCGTTCATTGAAAGAAAGCCTCGGTTTGGCAAAGTCCGATTTCGAGGTGCTGACCACACTGCTGGACGCCCGATTTGTGGGGGGAGATTCTCCGCTTTTCCTGAAGCTGGTGGAGCGCATTGAGGACAAGGTGCTTTCCAGGAAACGCGAACGCTTTGCGAAGTGGCTCGAGGATACGGACACCCTCCGTATGGGTGCCTTCGGAGATGCGAGCCATCTGCTGGAACCGGATCTCAAAAAGGGGATCGGCGGACTTCGAGACGTCCACCACATTCTGTGGCTGTTCAGCGCCCGCTTCGGCCTGAAAACGCTGAGAGACCTGGAAACCACCGGCCGGCTCAGCGCCCTGGAGACTCAGGACCTGGAACAGGCCGCATCGCTCATTCGGGTGGTCCGCAACCATCTCCACGATCTGTCAGGAAGAAAAAGCGATCGGCTGACATTTCAGTTTCAGCCGGAGATCGCCCGTAGGCTGGGATATCGGGACCGGGTTCACTTCCCGGCCGTGGAGCAGTTCATGGGGGATCTTCATGCGGCCATGGCAACCGTAAAGAGCCTCCGCAGGGTGTTGAAGGCCCCCGCTCGTAAGGAAGGCAAGGGCCGCACCTTCACCGGGACGCATTCGGATCCGCATGCGGGGGTGGAGGTTTGTGAAAACGAGATCCGGTTCCGGTCTCCAACGGCCGTCCTTGAGAACCCGTTGCTTCTGATGCGCGCATTCGAGGCCGGGGCCCGGAGCGGAGCGCCGCTTTCGCTGGAAACCATGCGGCTGGTACGGGAGTTTCTGCCCCTGGTGGACGACGCTTTTCGGGCTTCCGAGCCCGCGGCTCGGGGGTTTCGCTCCATTCTGGGATCGATCCGGGCCTCGGAGGTCCTTGATCAGATGTTCGAAACCCGGTTTCTGGATGCCTATATACCGGAGTTTCAGTCCATTCGGGATCGAGTTCAGTTCGACACGTACCACCTGTTTCCGGTTGGACGTCACAGCCTGGAGACGGTTCGGCGGATCAAGCAGGCGGCCTGCCGGAAGGAGATCCTGCTATCCAGCATCTACCTGGACCTCCCTGATCCCGAGGTGCTCCTGCTGGCCGCCCTGCTTCATGACATCGGAAAATCCACCACGGAGCACGCCCGGCGGGGAGCGGTCATTGCGGGGCGAATCCTGGAGCGGCTGGGACTGGACAAAGAACGTTCAGAGGCTGTGCGCTTTTTGATCCGGCGGCATTTGCTGCTGGTTGAAACCGCCACCCGAAGGGATCTGGGGGATGAGAAGGTCGTTGTTCGATGCGCCCGGACCGTGGGCACGGTGGAGCGGCTCAAAATGCTCTTCCTGCTTACACGGGCGGACGCGTGCGCAACAGGACCCCGTGCATGGAACGACTGGGTCGCCACTCTCGTGCAGGAGCTCTTTTTCAAGGTTTTGCACATCCTGGAGCGCGGCGAATTGGCGACTTCCGGCGCCTCCAGCAGGGAGACGGCTGTGCGCAAGGCGGTGGTCCGAATGACGCAGGGAAAGGTGGAACCCCGCCTGCTCGGTCGGGCCTTCGAGGTCATGACCCCCCGTTATCTTTTGAACACATCGGCCGAGGAGATCGCGCGTCATATCGAATTGTTCGGCCGTTTGGAAACGAGCCGCCGGCGCGGCAATCCCATGGATTTCATAATGGCCGCCCGCTTCGACGAAGCCGGTGGCTGCTGGGAGGCCTCTTTCCTCGCCCCGGACCGGCCGGGCCTGTTTTATGAAACGGCGGGAGTCTTTGCCTTGAACGACATCAATATACTTTCTTCCGCCATCTACACCTGGAGGGACCGCACGGCCGTAGATGTTTTTCGAGTGACGCTTCCCGGCGCCGCCAGGCCTCCCCAAGAGGTGTGGGCCAGGGTGGAGGAAGATTTCAGAGAAGTATTCGCCGAACGCTTTTCCATCTCCAAGAAGCTGAAGCGCAAGGCCGCCCCCTCCATCCTGACCCCGCCCGGAAAACCGATGCGGCCCGTGGAGATTCGGGTGGACAACGACACCTCGGATTTTTTCACCCTGGTGGACGTCTTTGCAAACGACCGGGTGGGGCTGCTCTATGACATTACGCGAACGCTGTCCGAGCTCGGGCTGGACATTCGACTCGCCAAGGTTTCGACCAGGGCGGATCAGGTCGCAGACGCGTTCTATGTTCGTGATTTGGGCGGCGGCAAGGTGGAAAGCCCGGAAGGCGTGGAAAGGATTCGCCGGGGTCTCGAAGCGGTTTTGCTGAAGCCCACTGAAAAGTAAATTCTGCGACGCAATGCAGGCAAGCCTTGTTGGTTTTTTGACGATTATTTTTTCTCCATCAGGCGCACTGTCCCCGTTTTCTCCGCTATTTCCGGTATTCCAGGCATTGGCATAACTATTGCTTTTCTATCCAACGTGAATTGAACGTTTCAAATCGAACCCGGACGTCTATTCTGCGGGCGGCCTGCTGCCGATCCGGCGGGAGGAGACCCATGAAGAAAACACGGGCGGCTGGTTTCATCCTGGCCTTGGTCCTCGGTATTCCACATCCCTCAGCCGGCTCGGCCGAGGAGCCCGTTCGCATTGCCGCAATTTTCTCCATTACCGGGCCTGCGGCGGCTTCCAACGCCCCCTCCCTGCAGGGCGCCCGTCTGGCCGTTCAGGAGGTGAACCGATCGGGAGGGGTCCTGGGACGCCCCCTCGTGCTGGTGGAAATCGACAATTCGAGTACCCCTATCGGCTCCAAGGTGGCTGCGGACAAGGCGGTTGAAATGGGGGTCGCGGCCATTATGGGGGCGGCCTGGAGCTCTCATTCCCTGGCCGTGGCGAGGGTGGCGCAGAAGCATTCCATTCCCATGGTAACCAATATGTCCACACATCCCGCTGTGACTCGAATCGGGGATTGCGTTTTTCGAGTCTGCTTCACAGATCCGTTTCAAGGGCGGGTCATGGCCCGATTCGCCCTGGAGGATCTGGGGGCGGAGACCGCCGTGATCCTCAAGGACCTGTCCAGCGATTACAGCCTTGGTCTGGCCGAGGAGTTCCGCCGGAATTTCGAAACCGGAGGCGGGCGGGTGCTGCGGGAACCGGGCTACAAGCATTCCCAGGAGAGCTTTCGCAAGATTGCGGTTGAGCTCCAGCGGTCCCGTCCTGAGATCGTGTTCATTCCGGGGCATGACGAGAGCGGGGCGATTATTCAAGCAGCCCTCGAGGCGGGCGTTTCCAGCGTTTTCCTGGGAGGAGACGGCTGGGTGGGCGAGAGTTTTCCGGAGCGGGGAGGACGGTTCCTGAAGAAGGGATTTCACTGCACGCACTGGAACGAGGATGCAACCACAAAGGCCTCCCAACGGTTTGTGGATCTGGCTCACCGGGTGGAGGCGGGGGGATCCGGGTTCGACTCATTGACCGCGGCCGAGGCCCTGGCCTTTGACGCGATAATGCTGATCGTGGACTCCTTGAAGCGTGCGGGATCGGTGGACAGGCAGGCCTTGCGTCGGGCCCTGGCCGGTACTCGAGGGTTTGAGGGCGTGACCGGCCCCATCAGCTTCGACGCCCACGGCGACCCCATCAAGGACGCGGTCATCATGGAGGTTTCCAACGGGTCGCCGGAATATCTCAAGACGGTCGGTCTGAACGACCAAAACCTGAATTGAGGCTGGGATGAGTCATGCCAGGGGAAAAGGGACCATGATCGCTACGCGCAGAAGGCGGGGATTTCTCCTGCCGGTTCTCTGTTTGTCTTTGATTGCAGGTACGCTGTTTCCGGCTTTTCCGGCCTTTGCTGAAGATCCCGTCCGGATCGCCCTTATTCTTGCAAGGACGGGTATCGCTTCGGAGGACAATCAGCCCGCTGTGGGAGCGGCAAGATTGGCCGCCGATGAGATCAACCGTTCGGGCGGTGTTTTAGGACACCCTTTGGAGCTGCTCATCATTGACAACCAGAGCACGCCGCTCGGCTCGAAAGGTGCAGCGGAACAAGCGGTGCAGTCCGGTGTGGCGGGGGTGATCGGCCCTCTCTGGAGCTCGCACGCCCTCTCCACCGCAGCTGTTTTGCAGGAGGCCCGCATTCCCATGATCACGCCTACCGCCACCAAGCCCCAAATCACACGGATCGGTGACTGCGTGTTCCGCATTTGCAACAGTGACAGCTTTCAAGGGCGGGTGATGGCCCGCTTCGCCTTTGAACAGCTCGGTGCGCGGACCGCCGTGGTGTTGAAGAACATGCATGAGACTTACTCCATCACCCTGGCCGACATGTTCCGCCGGTCGTTCGAGGAGAGGGGAGGCGAGGTGGTGTGGGAAGGATCGTACACGGGGAAAGCCGTGAACTTCGAAGATGTGCTGGTCCACGTCCGGAAAATACATGCGGACGTGCTTTTCATTCCCGGTTATGCTCGGGACAGCGGGCTTCTGGTGCAGCAGGCGGTGAAGATGGGGGTCGACACCACCTTTCTGGGCGGAGACGGGTGGGGGGAGAGTATGCGCAAGTACGCGGGGGATGCGGTCTTGGGGGCCTATCATTCGACTCACTACCATTCGGACCTGCCCTTTGAACGGAACCGGGTGTTGAAGCGGTTGTACCATGAGCGTTTTGGGCAGGCACGGATCACCGATATGCGCATACCGCTGACCTATGACGCGGTCCTGCTCTTTGTGCACGCGGTTGAGCGTGCGGGAAGCACGGACCGGGCCCGTGTACTGAAGGCCCTCAGAGAGACCCGGGGGTTTCAGGGGGCGACCGGGACCATAGGCTTCGACGAGATGGGCGATCCCCAGGGCAAGGAGGCCATCATTCTACGGTTCGATAAGGAGGGAAGCGTCCTTGGCCATTCTGTGGCGCCGTGAGCCTTTCTTTCCTGCAAAGAGCGCCGGGAATAATCAAGCCTGAAATCAGGTCAAGGCAAATCCGTTTCGACAGTGAAGGGAGGTGCCGGAACACCAGCCGGGGCTTTTTTGACCATGCTGAACAAGAGCCTTCGATTCAAAATCAATGCTGCGATCCTGGTGACGTGCGCTATTATCGTCGTCATTTTCTGGAGCTTGTTGTATCCGTTCGAGATCAACAGGCGAAACGCCCGTTTCGAGGAGATCGAGGTGCTTCTGGATACGGTGTTTCAACAGAAGCGAGACGAGCTCGCCAACGAGATTTTCGCCAATCAGCCTCTCGCCTTGAAGCGCACCCTTCAAGACATGCAGCAGGTGAAGGGGATCGCCATTCTGAGCGTGTATGATCTGGACGGACAATGCCTTCTCTCCACAGACGACTCCGCAACGGAGTTTCTCACCCCGGCGCAAAGAAGAGCCATCAGCAACGCTTCGGTGTTCGAGATCCGAAAGATGCAAGGCGGATCGTTCGTCGAGTACGCCACTTTGATTCAAGTGATCGGCGAGAAGATCGGATACCTGCGTATGTATTACGACCTGGCTGACATGAAACGGGAGTCCACCATAACCCTCGCCTTTTTTGGGAGCCTGTTGCTCAGCACCCTCTTCATCATGACCCTGCTCCTGAACCTGTTTCTTTCACGATCCGTGATCCGGCCTGCTTCCATACTTCGGGACGCCATACGAAAGGTGCATGGAGGGCACCTGGGCCAGCAGGTGGAGCTGACCATGAGCGACGAAATAGGTGAAATGGCATCCGATTTCAATGACATGTCTACGCGGTTGAAGGGGCAGCACATTGCGCTCACAGACGCCATTGCGGCGAAAGACGCCTATGCGTCCCGCTTGGAGGAATCCAACCGTGAGCTGGAGACCTTGAACACCCGGCTCGAAGACAGGGTAGAGGCGCGCACGTCCGAGCTTCAGGAGAGCAACGAGCAGCTCCATCGGGAGATCAACGAGCGGAAGCAGGCGGAGAAGGAAAAAATCGACCTGGAGGAAAAACTCGCCCGATCTCAGAAAATGGAGGCCCTTGGTCTTCTGGCGGGGGGGGTGGCCCATGACTTGAATAATGTTCTTTCCGGAATCGTTAGCTATCCCGATCTCCTGTTGTTGGAGCTGCCGGAGGAAAGCCCCTTCAGAAAGCCCATTCTCACCATTCAGGATTCCGGCCAGAAGGCGGCGGCAATTGTGCAGGATCTCCTCACCCTGGCCCGTCGAGGGGTCACCAACACCGAGGCCTTGAATCTGAACGAGGTGATCGACAACTATCTGCTCTCTCCGGAGCACGACAAGCTTGTACGCTATCACCTCGAGGTGAAAATCGAGACCAGGCTGAGCGGGAAGCTCTTGAACATCCAGGGCTCTCCGGTCCATCTTCGAAAGACCTTGATGAATCTGGTCTCCAATGCCGCTGAATCACAACCGGCCGGCGGATGTGTCGAGATTTACACGACGAATCGCTACGTTGACAGGGCGGTTAAAGGATACGAAAATGTTCGTGAAGGGGAGTACGTCGTTCTCGGGGTCAGGGATGAGGGGGTGGGTATCGCTGAGGAAGACCTCAAGAGAATTTTCGAGCCGTTTTACACGAAGAAGGTCATGGGACGGAGCGGCACTGGTCTCGGCATGGCCGTGGTCTGGGGGACGGTCCAGGACCATCACGGATATATCGATGTTATGAGCCGTGAAGGAAAGGGGACCACTTTCGAGCTCTACTTCCCCATCACGAGGGGGCCCGTGGTCCAGCGGCGGGCGCGTTTGTCGGTGACGGATTTCATGGGAGAAGGGCAGCGCGTGCTCGTGGTTGACGACGTGGAGGGCCAGCGGGATATTGCCACCCGAATGCTCCAAAGGTTGAACTATGTCGTGGAAACCGCCTCGAGCGGAGAGGACGCCTTGGCCTACTTGCAGGAACATGAGGCTGATGTGCTCGTGCTCGACATGATTATGGACCCGGGCATGGACGGCCTGGACACTTACCGGGAGGTTCGCCGAATGCGCCCGGGCCAAAAGGCAGTGATCGCCAGCGGGTTTGCAGAAAACGAGCGGGTGCGGGAGGCTCAAAGCCTGGGGGCCGGTGAATACGTCAAGAAGCCCTATACCCTGGAGAGTATAGGCATCGCCCTTAAGCGGGTGCTGTCGAATCACGAGCAATAGTGCGGGACGGGAGACGAGGTCCATGATTCACACCGGCGTCATCCCCGGCGAGGCTTCGACGCCTCCGGTCCTCAGGTGTTCGAATCCGTGCGGTCGTTCATTGATCCGGCTCCCCCGGGCCCACGAGGGGCAGGATTCGATCGACGCGGAACACCACGAGAAATCTCGGATTCGATGCATCGCCTTGTTCGTGGGCATGGGGGCCGCGTCGCAGGCTCTTGAGCAGATCGCTGTTTTTCTCCTCTCGAAGCCGGGTGAGAAAGAGCCGGACCCCCCGGTACCCCGGACCGTCCTCGCGAAACAGGAACGCCGCGTGAGGGTTGGATTGGAGGTTGTGGTGGGTCAGACGGTCAGGCATGATGAAGGCCACCTCGTCTTCGGACAGCACGTGGGGGCGTGAGAAAACGGCTGCATCCACATGCCCCCCGGCATCCGCAGTGGAGAGAACCCCCATCCCCTGTGTCTCCTCGAAATAGTTCTTCAAGTCGGTTCCCGGTTCCATGGTGTCGACCTCCCTTCCCATGAATGGACTGCACAAAATGTGGTTGCTTTCAGCGCTCAGCCGGCCGGCCGAGGCGTAAGCCGTGCCGGTGCGTGTCGTTTCCGCCCTTATACACCGGTGAACGGGTTCGAATCAACGGAAAGGAGCATGGAGTTGACACAGACGCCGGATGCTTCAATGATGCGTGCCCCTATTTCGTTTCCATCCGGAAAGGGTCTTTTTTGCCAATCTCATCGTCGATCAGCGAGGTTCCAAAAAATCCTCCTTTCTGAATTGGAAACTTAGCAGTGCCCAAAATTCGTTTATGGACGGGCGCTATTTCGTGCGCGGCTGGGATCACATGGATGAAGAGGGGAACCGGGGTATGTCTTACCGGTTGATGTACAACCCCTTCAAGGACCGGTGCTCGCCTGTTCCTGTGCCCTCGCCCGTGGCGCTCAAGGAGGGTGTGGTGGAGTAGCGGTTAGAGCCACGTTTCGCAAAGTCTGATGGGTATAGGGAATCCCTCCGCGGTGGGTCTTCCTTACTTCCGGGTCAGCCGTAGAGAATACGCTGGAGCTCGCGGTGGGTGAAGTAGGGGTCGTCGTTTCTAAGGTAGGGAAGAAGGATCTTTTTTCGGCGAAGAAGATCCCTCGAGAGCACCGCGGAGATGGTGTCCGGTTCGTAGAGGGCCGCGCGTACCATGGGCTGGCCGAAGGGATTGATGATTTCACTCCCCCCCCAGAATCGATAGGATTGGGAAATCTCGTCGGAATCGGCTTCGGACTCAGGCCCTCTCGATTCAGGGGAACGCCTTCTTCGGTTCTCGTGGCACTCTTCTCCAACACGGTTTGCACAGACATTGTAGATGCCGAAGATCCGGGAATAAAACTTGTTGATGATCCCCCAACTCTCGATGTTGGAAAACTCCGTACCCATGGAACCTTGGGAGGAGTTGAAAATCGTCACGAAGATGTCCGCCTTCTGGCAGACCCCCAGGTAAGGAAGTGAGGGATGCCACAGGTCGTTGCAGATCAGGACGGACACCGTGAAATCGTGCAGCTTGAACACGGGGACCTGCTTTCCGGAAGAAAAGAACTTGCGCTCTTCGAATACGCCGTAGTTGGGGAGGTTCAGCTTTCGATAGGTAAAGAGAATTTCCCCGTCCACGGCCACGAGCGCGGAGTTGTAAAAGTTCATGGACGGAGACTCCTCGATGAATCCGACCACAGCCGCAGTCCCTTTGGTGGCTGAGGCGATGGTGCGGATTTCTTCGGAGTCCAGGCGAAGGGACACCTCGTGATAGCGGCTGCCCACGAAGTACCCGGTGAGGGCCAGCTCGGGGAAGACCATCAGGGAGGATCCGTTTTCGCGCCCCTCCTTGATGCGTGCAAGGACGTCCTCCATGTTTGCATGAAGATCAAGCAGTGTGGGGTTGGTCTGATACACGGTTACGTTCATTAATTCCCCCTTTTGTTCTATGAAACGCCTGATCAATGAATGGAGATACCGGCACGGCCGGGTTTGGTTTCGGACGCCATGGCCATGGAGACCAGGTTGAGCACCAGAGGGAGAGCGAGATCCGATATGGGCCTTTCCCGCCCGCCGCTCCACAGGGAGGGAAGGGAGAGTGCGTGCCCGATGGGATACCGGTGCAGTGTCCTTCGATCCGGCCTTGCCTCTATCGCCTGCTGAGAGATAAGAATCACCCGGGCGTAGCGGCATCCGTAGGTAGCCATTTCGTCCAGGATTTGTCCGATGAACCGATCGCTGGTGGCGTCCAGCAGGATCAGATTGTCGTTTTCCGGGTTGTAGCCGGGCCTGAGAACCGGGAAATACCAGCTGCCTTCCGCATAGAAGGGGCTTCGTGGGTAGAACGGGACGTTTCGAGGCGGATTTGCGAGGAAATCGTCCACGGTTTGTCCCTTCAGGCATTGGGACTCCCATGCGGACAAGCGGTCTTCTCCGTGGGTGGAGATCATTTTGGATCGAGCCTCGATTCGGACGTACTTGACATCCACGCGGGAGTCCACCGTCACCAGAGGGCCGTGAACGCTCTCACCGAAGAGATAGGATTCCATGGCAAGACAAGAGATTTCATCGAAGCGGCGCACCCAGGCGGTCCCGGTTCCCCCCGGCTGGCCGATGAAAAAGGCTGTGGTATAATCACGATTGTCCAGCACGGCTTCGGAGATGGACTCTCGAAGAGAGGTGCTGTTCAGGACCGCATGGACGGCCGGAGCGCATTGACGCAACTGCTGCAAAGCGGTGGCGCCCCTCGCAAGGTTCACCCGTTTCCAGGCGTCGGCGAACAGAAGGAACAAGCCGGCATAAAGGGCTTCCTCGGCGCAGGGCTGCAATTCGTCGGGCAGGACGCAGTGCCCGAGCCTCGTGTCGAACATGGAGGCAGCCTTTTCGGGAAGTTCCGGGCCGCAGTAGAAACAGGGCGAAAATGTCTCTTGCACCAGGGCTGAAAGAGATGAGGGATTCGGACGGCGGGTCGCGAGGTGGAAGACGGGTACATCCTGGGGTGGGTGCGCCAGAATGTCCTCCGGTGTGGCCACACGGACACCGCATCCCAGCAAGCGCCCCCAGTGAATGCCGAGCGTCCGCGCCGTGCTGTGGGCGGCCCTGTCCATCGGTACCAGGAGCAGCTCTCCTTCATCCGGTGCCTGCTCGAAGAGCGTCTTGGCCAGCCTGAAGGGGCGGGAACGGGAAGCATGGAGGAGGGTTTCCGGGCCGCCTTCTTCGAGTAAGGCTGCGGCCAGCTTTCTCATGCCCGCGTAGTAAGTCCGTTCAGAGGGCGTAGAGGCGGCCTGCTCCCACAGGCTCTCTTCAGAGAGCGGGGGGAGGTCCGCGTTGCACACCACAGGGTGGGTTCCGGTTGTTTCCATTTCCAGTATCTCGGCGGCGGGCGTGAGACCGGTCCGGCCTGAGGAACGTCCCGCAGTCACGGATTTGGCCCGGTTGCGCGGGAAGTCCTCGGATGTCCTGCCGTGAGCAAGACCGTATTGGAAAGCGAATTGGTAATAGAATGCAAGGTCCACAAAAGGCTGGAGCTCGTCTTCAATCTTGGGAAGGGCGATAAAACCGCTTCCAGCGGCTTGTTCCATTTCCGCCTGGTGTCTGCCGGAGAACCCCACCACGGCAAAAGGCATGTCTTTTGCCGTAAGCATCCTCATGATGTCCAGCGCCTCGGAAATGCGCTCCTGGTTCGTCGCGTTCAGGAGGACCAGGTCTCGGGAGGGATCATGCCCGGGCAGCCCCTCGGCGGCTTCCCTGTAGTCCAGTGAGCGGCTGATGGCGTTCCAGCTGGTCTCTTCCAGTTTAAACGCGGCTTCGCGGCCCGCACCGGTGGAGTAGAGCGCGTCGATCACCATGGCGCATCGGCTCCGGGCACTTTTCGTTGCCAGATCATGGCAGAAGGAGGCGATTGCCTCGTCGTGAAGCACATCGGAGAGGACGTCGGGAAGACCTTGAAGCCCCTCCATGAGCCGGCCCGTATTCGTGCCAGGTCTCGCCCTGGAGGAAAGCCAGACCGCGAAGAGAGAAACGTTGAACATCATACAGAGAATACTTTTCAGTCCCGGTACCGTGACCTCTTCACCACTCAGAACGGGGATGACGCCCACGCTGCGGGAAGTGATCAGGCCCACATCGGAGAACGCCTTTTCCGTGACGCCGATACACGCCGCCTTCATGGATGTGAGCTCGTTGGCCGTGCGGACCATGTCCGCCGTGGTCCCGGACCAGCTCAGAAGAAGGACCAGATCCTTTTCCGGTATGATCGAGCGCTTCAGATCCTCCACCTCCACCGGTCTCAAGGAGACCACCTCGATTTCCGGCAAGGCGAGCTGCAGGGTGCGCCTGGCCATGATGCCGGCATGATGAGCGCTGCCCATGCCCATAAGGACGATTCGGCCCAGGGAAGCCAGGTGGCGGCCGAAGCGTCTCCTCAAGAGGCTTTCCCTGAGCTCGAATCGGGGCGTTTCGTCCTCTTCGGACACGCGGAGTTGAAGAATCTGTTCAAAGCGCTCCGGCGTCTCGAGCAAATGGGTTTCGTAAAAGGAGCGGTGGAGGTCTTTTCCGGTCTGAAGAGGGTTGAGTCTTGTCTGGAAAGGTTCCACAGAGGGAAGGGGCCTTCCCTGGAAATCCGTGATGGTCACCATACGGACCGGCCCGGACGAGGTGGGGCTCGTTTGAATGCGGGCAAACGCCTCTTCGCCCTCCAGGGGATAAACCTTCACGGCAAAGGTTTCCAGGATACGCCCTTCCTCTTGTTCCTGGCGTTTTTTGGTCCCTACGATCTTTTCCCTGCGAACCCCTTGTGCGCGGAGATCGGCGATCTCCCTTTGATGTATTTTTTGAATCCTGTACAGCTCCAGGGCCTTTTCGTGGATGATTTCTTGCGGGAACAGGCCCATGGCGGCATTGACATCGGAGACAACCATGAAATCCTGCGTGCCGGCACGGTGGACAATGAACACAGGGCGGTTGTGGCTGGCCACGTACAGGGTGCGGGGGCTCAACAGGCCCATGCCGGAAACAGCGATTTGTCCTCCGTCCCGGGCCATGCACCGGGCGGCCTCTACAAAGGCAGCGGCATCGAGCTCCGCCGGAGACTTGCCGTGCAGCCGCTGGTAGATTTCATAGTCAATTGAGCGGCTGCCGATGCCGAAGGCCTCCAGGTGCCGGTCGATCTGAGCGCGGACCGCCTCATAGCGTCCCTGTTCTCCTCGAAACACATCGTAGTAGTACCCCCAGAGGAGCGCGAAATACTCGGAAGAGTTCCGGCTTCGCAAATCATATCCGGCCACGTTCTCTAGGAATCGCCGAAGGTTTTCCTCCAGGTCTCCGCTGAACTGCCCGTTGAGGACGATGACGCGGTGCCGCAAGTGATCATAGAAGGGGTGGGCGTTTTTGAGGGTTACCGGCGACTGAAGGGCCCATCGCCCCTGACTGAGCACCGGGCAGGCCAGTGCCCTCAGAGTGAAGGGGTCCGTGCGGCCGTCCGCCGGGAGTTCGACGCCCTGTTCGCCGGTTTCCTCCAGCATGGCCAGGGACGGCAGAATCTCATGTCGTTGCAAATGGGCGAGAACAGCGGAGGCCGCCCGCCCGAACACATTGACGCCCTTTTCAGCCCAATACCATGATCGCCACCCCTCGGTCGTTTGAACCCCTTTTCCTTCCGGCCAGAGCCACTCGAAGGTTTCCTGTATGGCAGGTCCCAGCTGCGGTGTGGAAGAGGCCCGGCTGAGCAGGGCCGCATCCAGAAGCCTGAACAGGCAACGGACACCGTCTCGATCGAAGTCTGAAGGGACCTGCACGGGAATGCGCACCAGGTATTGCCAGAGATAGCGTTCGGCATAAGGCGCGTCCGGATGTACGGCACTGTACATGCGCTGCGGCCGGGGAGAGCGTTCTTCCCGCGAAGCGGTATCGAACAACCGGTCAAAGGCATTGAGGATTTCCATAGGTTGAGCGGTCAGTGAGCCGTTTTGGAAGTCGCGGCTCAAGGCCTCGGCCAGGGGCCGTCTAATCAGGGTGCGAACCACTACGGGAGAAAGGTCGTACTTGCAGGTGAGCTCTTGAATGACACGCTGGAACTGTTTTCTGGAGCGAATCGCGACCCGGGGCAGTGGATCCGGTCGGCCCGGCCTTCCCGGCTCCAGGTTCAAAGGGTCGTCCGTGTTGACCAGATCCTCGAAAGAACAATAAGAGGTCTCGCCCCGGTCCAGGGCTTCGAAGATGTCCAGGGGAAGTCCCTCGAACTCCAGGACCCGCTTCTGCGCGTTTCGCACGGGTTCATTCGGGTTTTTCAGCAGGGTGTGAAATGTTTCGGCCGCGTTGGGGTAGGCGGGAATGTCGACCAGGACGTCGACCAGGGGGGCCACCGAACCAAGGGATTTGCGGGTGCGGAGAGGTTCGGTTTCATCTCCGAAGAATCCTACTCCCGTGCTGTCGGGTGCCCTGTATGTGATGGCCGACATGGCGGTGAGCACGCGGGTGAGGTTGTTCCCGGCGTCTCCGAAATATCCCACGATACCACACACGATCGCCCCCCTTTCAGCTCGGTGGCGTACCCGGTCGCCTCCGCTGCCGCAACAATCTGCAGAATAGGGGGCGAGATGTCAACCTGAATTGAGCGTTTCAAATTGCAGCTTTTACCGAATCTGCGGCGTCATTCGGCGCTTCGCATACCTGAGTATAGCGAAGCACCTTCTTCCTTGCATCTTCGGCAAACTCGACAATCGCTCAATTCAGGTTCAAGACGTTACGGAGTCGGTGGGGACGACAGCGCAGGAGAATCGCGCCGTCCCCTTATTCATGGGTCGTGGATTCAGTACAGAAAGGCCTTGCCCGTGTTCTTGAGGGTGTGATCGTCCCGCATGTAGTTGGCCTGGGTGCCGTTTCGAATGATCACCTCCAGGCCTTCGGGGTCGTATACGAGGAAGTCGTACTCCGGGGCCTGCTCGGGACCGGTTTCCCGCATCAGCTCGATGTGGCGCTCCAGTTTGGCTATGGAAAAGGACACCAGTTCCTTGAGAAAGCCGAAGGCGTGCCGCATCTGGTGAAAGCCGTGCTTTTTCATCATGGCGAACCCGGCCGCCCCTTCTTCCTCGGCCTTTTTGTTGGGGTGCTCCTGGCTGGTGGTGCAGGCGGTCTGGATGGACGGGATGTTCAGCCTTTTACTCACCTTTTCTATGAGCAGATTGGCCGCGTTGTGAGAAACGAGGCCGAGGTCCACGGCGTAGTTTCTCTGAATGTTCGCGATGGAAGGAAGCCCTGCGTGGACCGTGGTGAGCCCCGGGTTGACGAGCTGGGTCAGGGTTATGCCGAACAAGGCCTCGGCGTGCGTAAGGGTCAGCAGTCCTGACATGGAGTAAGGGGCGCTCAGACCGGCCATGGGCATGGTGGAGACGTAGATGGGAAGTCCCGCCTTGATGCACGCCAGGAAGGGTTCAACCATGCTTTCGATGAGTAAAAGCGGGCTGTTGAGGATGGAAAACTGAATGGTGATCCCCCCGCGGGTTTCATGGATCTCCTTGGCGCGAGCAATGCCCTCCTCGGTGACCGCAGCCACGTAAACAGGCTTGTCACAGTGTTCCACGATCGTGTCCATGACCTTGACCTCCTGTTTCTTCAGGAGGACCCCCCGGGCCATGAAGTTGACACCGTCGGCCTGGTTTACGGTCTTGGCGATGTGGATGAGGTGATCGAGGGTCGGTTCGATGAGTTCACCGGTCTGATCGTCGTATACGAACGGGGAGGTACCCCCGACCCCGAAGGAGTTCTCCGGAATCCAGTACGTGTCCCGTTTGGGGACCGTGCTCAGGGCCTGTTCAACCAGGGGCGTCAGAACGTGCAGGTGACCTCTGCTCTCGTCATAAGCCGCCAGGCCCGTTTCTTCGAAGATGCGGCGCACAACGGACGAGGTACACCGCACCCCCACCTCCTCCAGTACCCGCAGCGCATCCTGATGAATGCGTCTAATAAACTCGGTCTCTTCCAGAGGGAGGTTCTCTTCATCCTGGTTGTTCAAGGCTTCCGTCGATTCCATTATGGTTCTCCTTGCCGTTAGAGTTGATTCAATCCCCCGGCTTCGGCGGGTGATCAAAAGAAGGTGCGTAGACCATCTTTTTCTCACCGTCGTTGAACACGTACACAAACGTGGTCTGATCTCCGCGATCAATGGGGACGGCCTGTATTGCGACGCCCTGAATATCGATCGAGTCCTCGAACAGGACGGGCTCGACAAAGCCCTGCCCCACATAAAAATCGATCAGCGGGCCGTATGCGGATCGAATCCCGTGCATTCTCTCCTCGAGTGCACGCGGAAGAAGCAGGCGGATGCGTTTGTCCGAGTAGGCGCGCCAGGTGCGGAAATCGAGGGCGATCTGTTCGACCACGCGGAATCCTTCCACGTGATCCGGATCCAGGTGGGTGAAGAGAAGATGCTCCACTTGCTCGATGCATTCCCGGTTGAGCTGTTGGGCGATTTCCGCCGGGGTGTCGATCAGCAGCCGAATGTCGTGGACAAAGGCCGAAGGGCCCGATCTTGCAAAAGGAACGCCCCTGCTTCTGGCCTCCTCACACACCTTGCACCTGCAACAGGGCTTGGGAATGACCGTGCACCCTCCAGACCCGAGGATCGTCAGCTCCATGGGAAGGGGCTGTGAGAGACCGGGTGCAGCTCCCCTTTTTCATAACGCTCGAAACGGAACGGCTTGAGCAGCTCTTGTTCTTCGTTCAGTACTTCTTTGGCCACGAGCTTTCCTACGCCGATCATCTTGTAGCCGTGGTTCGAATCCAGCATGAGGTAGCAGTTTTCCTTCAAGGCGTCGAAAATGGGGAAGTTGTCCGGAGTGAAGCAGCCGAGCCCGCCTGAAGGGATGTTCTTGTAGAAACGGTATTTGTCCTCATATCGCTTCTGACAGTGGGCCAGGGCCGATGTCCACATGTGAACGAACTCGGGGCCCACGACAAAGTCGGGAGAATCGATGCCGTAAGGATCCACCTCAGGATAACCTTCCACGATGTAGGGGGCCGATCCGCCCTGAATGCCGCCGAAATTCAGGTCCGGTTTGTAATAGATCCCCCAAATCTTGTCCGTGATCAGCGATCCGTCCTCACTGGAGTAAAGAGGTGCGTCGGTGTCTACATGGATCACCGGCGGAGGATTGCCGTTGTTGTCATAGCCCACCTCCGGTTCCACTCCCAGGGTTCCCTCCACAAGGCACCAGTAGGTCCACATGGGGACGCCCTTGTGGACACTCCCGTCGCGTCCCAGAATGTCGATCTCGTTGGGGAGCCCCAGCATGTCCCAGAAGGTCTTGGCCCATGGGCCGGGCCCGCAGATCACGTAGTCGCACTCAATGGTTCCTTTGTCCGTTTCCACGGCCGTGACCGTGTCGCCCTGCATGGGAAGCCCTGTGACCCGGACGTCGGTCATTATGCGCACGCCTTCTGCCTCGGCCTTGTCCGCCAGCCGGTAAAGGGAACGCATGTTGTAGGCGAATCCACCCTTTTTCTCGTGGAGTACGGAGGTTATGTTTTTGGCCTGCCAGTCGTGAAAGATGTGCTTTCGCATGTAATCGAGGCAGTCCTTCTCTCCCTCCACGAACACGGACTCATAGCCGATGGCCTTTTGCTGTTCATAGATGGTGGCCACGTCCGCATGCATGGATTCACAGGATATCTGCATGTATCCCAGGGGGTTGTATCCGTACCCTTCCGCGTCCTCTTCCCATACGTCCACACTCTGGGCCATGAGCTCGCGCATGGCCGGCTGGAAGTAGTTGTTGCGGATTACACCGCAGGCGATACCTGAAGCCCCCGCGCCGATGGCGGTCTTGTCCAGGAGCAGGATGTCCTCTCCGGAGCCGGCCTTTCCGGCCTTGAGCTCCTTGGCCAGATGCCAGGCGGTGCTCAGGCCGTGAACGCCCGCCCCGATGATTACGTATTTTACTTTGGTTGGAAATGCCATGTGAGGGTCCTCCTTATGTTATAATCTATGCCTGATGGACTGGTAAAAAATAATAATTTCGCGCCCAAGACGCAAAGTGAACTAATTGATATCAAGAGGTTTTTTTCTTAGCGTCTTGCCGTCTTGGCGAGAAAATACAGGGGGCCGTCAAGGCCCCCGCACGCCGGTGTATACCCCTACTTGAACGGGTCCCACCGAACGGTTTGCCCCTCATAGGAGGGCGGAAATTGTTGCAGAAACAGGTCATAATAGTAAAGCTCTTTGAAGGAGGCGAACGGCATGCCGTAGGCGGCCTTGGGCCGGTTTTTGATCTCGTCCGGGTCGATGATGGAGGATACGATCTCGTCCATGATGTCGTCCATGCCCACCCCCATGGAGAAGCGCAGCTTTTCCCTGTTGGCGATTTGCTCGGGCAGCATGTCCCGGAACGCTTCCCTCAGGACGTACTTTTCAATCTGATTCTCCCCGTAAATCTTCCACGACATGGGGATCAGCTTACTGAAGGCCACGACCTTGGAATCCAGAAAGGGTGTCTGGTAATCCACGCCGTTGGCCATCCACGCACGGTCCAGACGCCTGAGCGCAGTGTTATAGGCGATTTCCACCAGCTTGCGTGCGAGGCGTTCCCTCTGCTCGTCGCTCTTTACCTTGGGATTCTTGAGGACCATGCGATAACCCCCGAAGAGTTCGTCCGCCCCCTCGCCCACCATCACGCTGTTGGTGTGCTGCTTCACCATTTTGGACACGTAGTAGTTGGAGATGACGCCGTTGATGCAGTCCTCGTCAAAGCTCTCCAGGTACCACACGGCGTCGGGTATGAAGTTGACGATGTCCTTCTCCGTGATCTTGTAGATGTGATGCTCCATTCCCAGAAACTCGGCCATGACCTTGGCGTTTTCCAGGTCGGGACCGGGGGACTTTTCCAGGGTTCCCGTGAACAGGAGGATGTGCGGGTTGAACTCCTTGGCGATGGCCGCCACGATAGAGCTGTCCAGCCCCCCGCTCAGAGATATGGCACCCACACCGTCCAGCCGTTTGCGCACCGCTTCGATCATGATTTCACGTAGATTCCTGGCGCACTCGTTGACGTCCTCTCCTATGTCCGGAAGCTCCGGCTGAAAGGCGTCGAACGGTTTCAGCCCCTTCTTGGAGCTGTAGATATGCCCGGGCTCCAGCTCGTGAATGTCGAACTGGACGTGATCCACAAGGCCTTTCATCTCCGTACTGAAGTAAAAGGTGTGGTTGTTCCAGCCGTAGAACAGGGGCCGGGATCCCACGTGATCCCTCGCCAGGATCACCTCTTCGTCCTTTTCCACCAGGGCGCAGGAGAAGATTCCGTCCAGGCGGGAAAAGGCGTCCCGCTCGTATTTTTCATACAGATCCGTAAAGACGTCGATGTCGCCCTGTCCCTCTGCCCTTTCGTTGCAGAGTTCGCCGTCGAACAGTATGTAAGGCCTTTCCTCCAGGGATGTGCCGTAGGTTCTCCTGGGCGTGAGGTTGGTCTCATTGGCGCCGACGGCACCCCGCTCGTCGAACAGGGTGCGGATGATGCTGTTGTCCTGCCCTCTGTGGCGCATGAGCCGGAGCATCTTCCTCAGGCTCTTTGTGCTGTCTTCCTCCATTCGTCCGTGTTGCGAGATGATTCCCGCGATGCTTGCCATGGTTTGACTCCTTTGAAAAAGTTTTAAGAATTTGCAAAAAGCGCTTCGTCTCTATATGGATGGGCCCTCGCTACGGGAGAATAGGCTATTCGACGAATACCTTGCCCAGATTGGCCGTGGTGAGCGGGTCCTCCATGTACATGCCGAGACCGATGTTCTTGATGGACTCCATGCCCCGCTCGTCATAGGCGGGCATTACCACCTCCGGGGCGTCATCGGGAGAGATCTCCTCGGCGATGCGCATGCCCTTTTCCAGCTTTTCGAAGGAAAAGTCGATCAGGTATCGCAGGAACGAGAACGGGTGCCGGATCATGTGAAATCCGTACTTCTCGCACATGGCCTGACCATTCCGGCAGTCCTGATAGGCCTTCTCCGTCGGGTGTTCCTCGTGCGTGGTGCCGCAGCTCTGGCAGGAGGGAAGATCCAGCATTAGGTTCAGGTGGGTCATGAAGAGGTTCAGAAGAAAGTGGCTGACCAGGCCGTAGTTCGGGTTGTATTCTATGCTCGGATCGGCGATGGTCGGAAACCCGGCATGAATGAAGGGTACGCCGGGATTAACGAGCTGGGTCGTGCAGAGCCCGAAGAGGACCTCCGCATGGGTCATGGCCAGGACACCGTTGTAGCAGTAAGGCGCACTGATGCCGGCCATGGGCATGGCCGAGTCAAACACGGGCAGACCGGCCTTGGCCACCTTGTAAAAATGCTCGGAAAAGTTTTCATTCACCTCCAGGGGTGAGCGGGTGAGGCAAAAGACGATCATGATGTCCTTTTTGGTCTCGTAGATCTCCATGGCCCGCTCGAGCGCACGGTCCGAAGTAACTGCGAAGTACATGGGCTTACTGCAGTTGTCCACCATGATGTTCATTTGTTCGACTTCATCCTTGAGTTTGATTCCCCGCCCCATGCCGTGCACTATGTCATTCTCCTCGGCGATCCTCGCGATCCTCTCTGCGTGCTCCGGCTTGGGGAAGACGCCCCCTTCACCGGCCTCGTCGTCGTAAATATACGGCGCAGTCCCTCCGATGAAATAGCTGCTCTTCGGAACAAAGAAGTCGTCCACCTTGGGCACGGTCTGAAGACATTTTTCCACGAGGTCGTTGGTGACGAAGATTCTGTCTTCCCACACATAGGCCAGGCCCTCGGCTTCCTGTTCTTGAAATGCTTGCAGCATTTCCGGCTGCTTACAACCTACGCCTATGTTTTCCAGAATCCACAGGGCGTCCTTGTGGACCTGCAGAAGCATTTCTACGGTTTCCTTGCCGAACACGCTTTCAGATTGTGCTATTTGTGTTTGATTCACGATGCTGACTCCTTTGGGTGCCCGTGCCTCCCCGGGTATCTGTTTGGAACATCGCCGATGCACGGGAGAGCGGATTAAGGATGTCGCCCCGATGCCCAATACCGGGTCGTGGCTCGGCTGTGGGCAGGCCTGCGGGACGCGTGTTTTTCGGCCATTAATGATTCAATAGAAATCATTTGAACTGAAAATATATACCGCATTTTGAAATATCCGTCAAGGGGATTTTTGCGGAACCAGGTGGAGAGCGGCTATTCGACTTCCAGGTCGTGTACATCCAGCATTTGCGTAAGGGTTTGCAGGCCGTGGTGGATGCTTTTCGCTTCCTCCGCGGAAAGGCGGCTCAGACCGTCCATGATCTTTTGCTGAATGGGCGGGGGTGCGTTTTCAGACAGTCGTTCTCCGGATTCGGTGAGCTCGATGGTTATGACGCGGCGATCGGTGGATTGTCGCGTCCTTTTGGCCAGGCCTTTTTGCTCGAGCCGGTCGATGATCCCGGTGACCGTGCTGGGTTTGACAAAGATATAGCGGGCGATTTGGGAGGAGGAGAGGGGTCCGTTTTCATACAGAGCCAGCAGGCAGTTGAGCTGCGCGGAGCTGACCTGGTGCTTTTTGCTCAGCTCCTTGGAATAGAGCGATCCGGCCTGCATCAAACGGCGGATCTGGAAGATGATTTCCCGGATCGCCACCTGTTTGTCAGTGGGGGGAGCCGGCGGAGTATGTGGAGGCAGGTGCTCATTAACCATGATCCAGTGCCCTCTCGGCAGGCGGTTCACCCTTTCCCGTTACACCGCGATCATGAGGAGAGGATGGAACCGGCCCGCTAAGGTTCAGTAATAATCGAACGTTTTTTCGAAATGTTGTCCTGAATCCAGTGGGCGTCCCACCACTCCACGGGATTCACCGGGATGCCGTTCACCATGATACTGAAATGCAGATGATCCCCTCCGGCCAGGCCTGTGCTCCCGGTGGTCCCTAGCACCTCACCCCGCTTCACCTCCTGGCCCTCGGTCACTTGAATGTCACTAAGGTGGCCGTAGAGAGACATCAGTCGCTCCCCGTGATCCAGTACCACGGTCTTCCCGTAGATCCCCAGCCTCTTCGCGTAGACCACCCGTCCATGATTCGCCGCCGGGACCGGGGAGTTGGCAAGCGATGCGAGGTCCACGCCCATGTGGTCCTTTTCATCGATGGGCTCTCCCTGGTAGTAATAGGTGCGATGGTCCCCGAATCGGGCCATGGTCGCCGCATTGGGCAGCCTCATCCACGTGCCTTCCCAGAGCCGCCTGGATGCGGAGGAGTCTTGAAGCTCTTCCAGGGTCTCGTGGTTCCGGCGGCGAAGGTCGTTGTTGATTTTGAGATATTGTTCAACAGGCGAATCTTCCTTGGAGAGGGAATAAAATGCAAAATAGGGCAGGATGCGATCCAGAAAACCATCGGTGATGTTCATTCGATCCTGTTGAAAGCGTTTCGCGCGAACCCGGTGATAGAAAGAGGTATGGGCCTGGTTCCCGGCACGGTCTTCGGCCCACAGCCGAATAGGGCTCTTTACATCCATGTCGTGTGGGACAGCGAAGTAGCAGAGGTATGTGCCGGGGGAATCGGTCTCCCGGGCGGGGTAGCCGGGAAAAACCAGGTTGTCCACGAGCACGCCGCTTTTCTCCGTGTCAGAGGAGGCCTGGTAGATCACCAGGCAGGCTCCCCCCTGATTGATGTAGTGGAGCCGCGTCAATGCACGGATCGAAGGGGCCGTGGTGTCTACTATGAGGCTGTGGGTGAACAGGGTCTGATTGCCGTCCCCTCCCCCGCGTCTCGAATGATCGAACACCTCCGCCTGGAGCTCGGCCCGTCCTTGCGCCAGGTTGAGGGCGCTGGGATCGATCTCGAAGGTCTCCTGGTGCCGGTGGACGCCGTCGCTGTTGAAGAGGCCCTGATAGGGAAAGTTCCTCTCGATCACGGGGATCTTCCGGCCGGATTGAAGGATGCTGATCCGAAGGGACCGCAGGCCCCGTTTCCCATCCTGGGCCTCCAGTGCAAAGCTGCGTTCCTCACTGAGGAACTCCGGCAAAGGGTGGATCCTGAGCTCGGGTTTCTCCCCTTCGAACACGTGCAGGATGAACCAGGTGAATACGCCGATTAAGATGAAAATCACCAGGGTGAAAAGGATGAGCAGGGTTTTTCTGCTTTGCTTCATAAAGAGACCTCTCGACTGGATTCCATGAGCCGGAAAGCCCGGTACGCGTCACCGGAGCGGACTTTCAGGCTCGAGGGTTCCAGGTTATATTTCGACAAAGGGGCGAGTCTATAGCAAGTTCCTTCTCGAAACGCAATCCCTTATCGCATCTGTTCGGCTGAAAGCGGCCCTTTTCGTTCCCAGAAGCCTTCCGCCCGGGCCGTGCAATGTCCCAGCGCTCATCCCTCTTGAATGCTTCGGGCGATGGTGTTTACGCGCTCCATGATTTCGGGCGCGTCGAGGGTGGTGAAACGCCGATCCTTCATGAGCACTTTGCCGTCCACCACCACGTGGCGAACATCAGCGCCGGTCGCGGAGTAGACGATCGCGGACACGGGATTGTACAATGGTTGAAGGTGAGGCCTATCCGTGTCGATGACGATTAAATCCGCCCGTTTTCCCGCTTCCAGTGTCCCTATTTCCCCCTCGAGCCCCATGAGCGCCGCCCCTCCGGAAGTGGCCATTCGAAGGGCGGTCTCCGCACTCACGTGGGTCGGGTCCCGGTCGTACACTTTGCTCAATTTGGCCGCAGTGTCCATTTCTTGAAACAGGTCCAGGTTGTTGTTGCCGGCGCAACCGTCCGTGCCCAGACCCACGCGGATTCCGGCATCCAGAAAATGCTGTACCCCGGCTGCGCCTGAAGCCAGCTTCATGTTGCTCTCGGGTACATGGGCGATGCCCACGCCTCGTTGGGCCAGAAGGGCGATTTCTTCGTCGTCGAGATGAACGCCGTGGGCGGCGATGAGTTCCTCGCTCAAAACCCCGATGCGATCCAGGTACAACACAGGCCTCAATCCGGTTCGCCGGACCAGGTCGTCCACCTCACCTATACTCTCGCTCAAGTGGGTCTGAAGGGGGCTGCCGAACTCGCGGGAGAGCTCCATGGCTCCCAGCAGGGTTCTCTCAGAGCAGGTGGAGGGGCTGTGGCAGAACAAGCCCGGCCTGATGCGATCGGAACAGCCTCTCCAGCGCTCCAGAAACTCACGACCCACCGAGAGGTTGTCCTCGGGTCTGTGAATGCCTGGGGCCGGAAAATCGATGACTCCCTGCGCGATCAGAGCGCGAAGCCCGGACCGGTCCATGGCCTCCATTGTGGCGTCCTGAAAAAAGTATCCGTCCATCAGACAGGTGGTGCCGGAAGCAATCATTTCCAGACATCCCAGCAAGGTTCCCCAGTAGACCGTTTCCCGATCGAGAAAGCGGGCTTCCGCCGGGAAGATGTGATCGTAGAGCCATTCAGCCAGGGGAATATCGTCGGCAAAACCCCGAAACAGGGTCATGGCCGTGTGTCCGTGGGCGTTGACGAGGCCGGGCAGCACCATTGCGTTTCGGGCGTCTACGGTTTCCACATGGGGAAGCGTCACGTCCTGCGAATCCACGGAAAGGATGCGGCCGTCACGAATGCGTACCACGCCGTCGCTGACCGGCTTCCGGCCTGGGGCCAATGTCAGCACCAAGCCGCCTCTGACGATGAGGTCCGGGGAGTCTTCCTCATGGTACTGGGGAGGACTGATTGCAGGCATGCACGCCTCGCAAAGAGGGTATACGTTCAGGACCCGGCCCGAATGCCGGCCGTGCTCCACCGCCGGGGCCGGGGCTTTCCGTGACCCTTCGGGCCTGGGCGCGTGCGGGCTGGTCGGCGTCGGTACGCGTAATCGTAGGGGCATTATAGGAGTTCAGGGATTTACGTCAAGGAAATCAAAATCGGTTGACATGCGCGGTGAATCTGGTAGGTAAATCGACCTTTCAGCATTCACACTCGAAGCTTGCCGTCTTTGAGGAATTCGTTTGACCGGCGTTTCCTGCGACGAGCCGTCCTAAACACCTGATTCGAGATATGGACCTATGACTGAAACCGCACCGTTTCATGGATGGATGTATAACCTGGATCGACTGGGGGATCCGGCTTCCCTGGTGGCCCCCCCTTACGATGTGATCTCACCCGAGGCGCAGGACGCCCTTTATGAGTCCTCCCCCTACAACGTGATTCGACTG
Organism: uncultured Desulfobacterales bacterium; assembly: GCA_964591925.1. Classification (GTDB taxonomy): domain Bacteria; phylum Desulfobacterota; class DSM-4660; order Desulfatiglandales; family HGW-15; genus JAIPEI01. The sequence goes on along the minus strand of CAZQCK010000002.1, from coordinate 23,976 downwards.
ATCCTGGGCAAAAAGAAGACCGGCGATTCGGACTGGGATAACCGGTATACACGGACGGCGGAGACCTGGAAGCGTTGGATTGAAAACGATGTGCTGGTTCGATCCGCTGCTCCGGCCATGTATGTCACCTCCATGACCTATGATCCGGGGGACGGATCAGGGCCCAAGACCCGGTGGGGGGTGATTGCGCTCGTACGCATCGAGGACGAGGACTCTTCTATGATCCTTCCCCACGAGAGGACGTTTTCCGCCCACAAAGACGACCGCCTTCGCCTGATGCGGGCCACGAGTGCGCAGTTCAGCCAGATTTTCGCCCTGTACGAGGATCCTCGCAATGAGGTGCTTCAGTGTTTTCGCGAGGCACTCGGTCCCCCCCCGGATGTAGCCTTTGATCTTGCAGACGGAACCTCTCATCGAATGTGGGTCGTTCGAGATCAGACGGTGTTTTCCAAAACCGCGGCCGCCATGCAGGACAAGACCCTGCTCATTGCCGACGGTCACCACCGCTATGAGACCGCCAGGAATTACCGGAACCTCATGAGGGCCAGACACGGGCACCGTTCGAGCAACCGCTCTTATGAGTTTACCATGATGTATCTCAGCAGCATGGCGGATCCCGGACTGACCGTGCTGCCGGCCCATCGTCTTATTCGCCGCTTCGGGGACGAGCCCAAGACGGACTTTCCCGAGGGGCTGGATCGCTGGTTCGAGGTGTCCACCCTTCCTTGGCCTCTTTCAAAGGCCCCGGCACACGAATCCGAGATTCGGGAAAGGATCGAAAAGGCCGGGCGCGATACCGTGGCCATGGGCCATTTTCATCACGAAAGGGATAAGGGCCTTTTGCTGCGGCTGCGGCCGGGGGCGGAACAGGAAATGGGGGAGGACCTGCACCCCTGCCTTCGAAAGCTGGACGTTTTGGTCCTCTCCCGCCTGGTTTTTCAGCGTTCCCTGGGGTATTCTGTGGAATGGCTGGACAATGAGGATCGGTTTCTTTATGAAAGTGACATGAGGCGGGCCCTCCAATCGGTGGCCGCCGGTGATTGTGACATGGGATTCTTACTAAACCCAACCAGAATTGATCACGTTCGGGAAGTCGCTGCGAACCGCCTGGTGATGCCTCGAAAGTCCACCTATTTTTTCCCCAAGGTGCTCAGCGGTCTCGTGTTCAACCGAATGGACCCCCATGAGCGCATCCACACCCCATAACTCCGGCACAGACGCCGGCGAGCGAGTGGATTCATTTCTGGACGGACGCTTGCAGGTCATTCAGTCCGGCAAGGGATACCGGTTTTCCGTGGACGCCTTGCTGCTTGCGGATTTTGTGAGCACCAGAAAAGGGGACCGGGTCGTAGACCTGGGCACGGGCTGTGGAATTATTCCCCTCCTGATGCTCTGCTCCCGGGCGGTTTCCAAGGTGACGGGGCTGGAAATCCAAAAGGAATTGGCGGTTCAAGCCGTACGGAATGCCAGGCTCAACCGGCTCGAACACAAGATGCTGGTGGTGAGAGGAGACCTTCGCCGCCCGCCTTTTCGAAACGGGATCTTTCATGTGGCGGTGTGCAATCCGCCCTACAGGAGAGCAAAGAGCGGCAGGATCAATCCGGACCGGGAACGGGCGATCGCGCGCCACGAGATACTGACTTCCCTGGACGATATCCTTCGGTCCGCACGGCTGCTCCTGCGAGGCAAGGGGCGAATGGCCATGATCTATCCGTCCGAGCGCCTGACAGACCTCCTCGCCAACATGCGGGGCGTCGGCCTGGAGCCGAAACGCCTTCAGTTCGTCCACTCGGATCTCAAATTCGAGGCCAAGCTGGTGCTGGTGGAGGCAGTTTGTGAGGGCAGGCCGGGGGTGAAGGTCCTTCCCCCGATTCCGGACCAGGGGAGGTACTCGCTGCCCTAACCCCTCACACCGGTGCGCTGGGATCGCCCAGGCGAAAGTCGATCCGCTCCACAGCCTGCCTCCCCAGGGCCTCGTTCAGCCGGTGGCGGATGGTCTCAGCTACGAACTCGAGCTCCTGAAGCCAGATGGGACCGGAGACCCGTACGCGAAGGCGTTTGTTGTGAATCCAGGACGGCCTTGCATTGCGGGCGACGGCCGGCCCGACCACGCCGTCCCACACCTGCCAGATGAGGTGGTCTTCCGGGTTGAGCGGAAGGGAGGGATCGTTGAACAGGGATTGAAGGATCTCGCTGAGCGGCGTGAGATCCCTGCCGGTCCGGCCCTCCTGCTCATGAGGCCCGGATGAAGACTCTTTTTTTTCAACGGATCTCAGGCGTTTCACTGGGATTATTCCTTGACGGAGATGGTGATTTTGTTTAGCGTAGCAGAAGATCGGGGGTTTGGCAAAGATATGCTCAATAAGCGCTCAACCGCCGGCGGCATGGCCGTACTCCTTATCAGGACCATTCAACTTGTGTAGATGGAAACAAAGGGATTTATATGGCTTGGGATTGGGAAAAACTGCAGCAGCAACAGAAAAGGAACCGCCCCGAAGGCCCCTCTCCGCAACTGGGGGATTTGTTCGAAAAACTCAAGGGCTTCAAGGGCCGGTTTCCCAAAGGGGGATCCATCATCGCGATCCTCGTGGTGATCTACCTGCTCACGACCATGGTATACACGGTGGCCGTGGATGAGGTGGGGATGGTCCAGCGTTTCGGGGCGTACACTCGTACGACGCAGCCGGGCTTGAACTTCAAGCTTCCGCGAGGGATCGAGAAGGTCACCAAGGTGCGGGTGCGTTATGTGTACAAGGAGGAGTTCGGGTTCCGCACCGTGGAGACCCGCGAGCAGACCAGGTATGCCTCGAGCTCGGCCTATTTGAACGAGTCTCTCATGCTCACGGGCGACCTGAATGTGGGTGTGGTGCCCTGGATCGTTCAGTACCGGATCAATGACCCGTACAAGTACCTGTTCAAGGTGCGGGACGTGAAGGGAACCCTCAGGGACCTGTCCGAGTCCACCATGCGGCTGGTGGTGGGGGACCGGAGCATCAACGAGGTGATCAGCAAGCGACAGGAGATCGCCACTCAGGCAGAAGAGCTCCTGCAAAAGGAGCTCGACGAGGCTGAGATAGGAATCAAACTGTCTACGATCGAGATGAAGCGGACCAACGTGCCCGAGCCGGTGCAGCCCTCCTTCAACGAGGTCAACCAGGCCATCCAGGAAAAGGAAAAACTGGTCTACCAGGCCCGGGAGCAGTACAACAAGCTGATTCCCCAGGCCCGTGGAAAGGCCCAGAAGGCCATCAGGAGCGCCGAAGGGTATGCCCTGGAGCGCGTGAACCAGGCCAATGGAAACGCCTCGCGTTTCCTGGCCCTGTACGAGGAGTATGCCAAGGCCCCGGACATCACTCGAAGAAGGCTCTTTCTCGAGACGATTCGAAACGTGTATCCAAAGCTGGGAGACAAGTACATCGTGGATGAAAAACAGAACAACCTCCTTCCGCTGCTCAACCTCGGGAAGGCGTCGGGCGTAGCCCGGGGAGGTGGTCAATGAAGACCAAGATACTGATCGTTATCGTGATTCTGGCCCTGATTACCATGTTCAGCGCGGCGTACGTGGTGGATGAGACCGAGCAGGTGGTTATGACCCAGTTCGGCAAGCTGGTCGGGGAACCCATTAAGGAGCCGGGTCTTTACTTCAAGGTCCCCCTGATTCAAAAGACGAATTATTTTGCCAAGAACCTGCTCGACTGGGACGGGGACGCAGGGCAGATTCCGACCCTGGGCAAGACGTTCATTCACGTGGACACCTTCGGCCGTTGGCGGATCACGGATCCCCTGCTCTTCTTTCAGACCGTTAACAACACCACCGGAGCCCTGGGCCGCCTGGACGACATACTGGACTCGGCGGTGCGCAACCTCATTACCTCCTACCCCCTGATCGAGACCGTGAGAATGACGAACCGGGAGCTGGACACCTTTAAGATTCAGGGAGAGGAGATTCAGGAGGAGAGGCGTCTCGGCGGGGTCAAGACCGGCAGGCGGAAGATCACCAAGGCGATCCTGGATCAGGCCCAACCCAAGCTGGCGGAGTTCGGAATCGAGCTGGTGGATATAAAGATCAAACGCCTCAATTACGTGGAAGAGGTCCGCAAGTCCGTGTACCAGCGTATGATCGCCGAGCGAAAGCAGATGGCGGAGAAGTTCCGATCCGAGGGACAGGGCGAGGCGCGGGAGATCGAAGGAGACGCGGAAAAGGAGCTCAAGAAGATTCAATCGGAGGCCTACCGCACAGCCCAGGAGATCAAAGGAAAGGCCGATGCGCAAGCCGCCGCCATTTATGCCGGCGCATTCGGCAAAGACCCGGAGTTCTACTCCTTCAACCAGAGCCTGGAGGTCTACGCCGAGACCATGGATGAGCAGACCACGCTGGTGCTTTCCACGGATTCGGAGTTTCTGCGCTATTTGAAGGATTACACCACTCTTCGTCCGAGAGAGGGTCGGGGAGGACTTGCATCTTCATTGGGAATGGATCGCTGAGCAGGGGGAAAGACCATGGTTCGAACGGAAATCCAGCTGTTTCTCCTGAATGCGCCGGGAGAACTGGGCAAGCTGGCCAGCCTTTTTTCCGAGGGGGGAGTCAACATCGACGCCCTGACCATTCAGGACGCGTCGGGTTACGTCAAGGAGCTGTTCAAGGCCCGGGGCAAGTCCCTGAAGCGGATAGCGCCGGCCGCCAGCTACGGCTCCATGCAGAAGGACTCCGTTGATTACGCCTTGATCCGCATGCTCGTGAGCGATACGGACAAGGCGATCGACCTGCTCTCCGGCAAAGGATACATCTTCGACATCATGCCGGTCATCGCCCTGGAGATCGACAATCAGCCCGGCATGCTGGCCGAGCTGGCCCGCAAGTTCGGCGAGGAAGGCATCAACATCAACTATGTCTACGGTTCAGCTCTTCCGGAAGGCAACAGCGCTCTGTTCGTGTTCTCTCCCGAGGACATAGATCTGGCTGCGGAGATCTTCCGGGAAGAGGGCGATCCGTTTCGTTGAGCCCGGCGGTCCCAACCTCCCCCCACTCCCGCGGCGTCCGTCTCATCCCTCGATCCGGTCCAGGGCCTGGATGTTGAGCTGCAGGCTTTCCACTCCTTTCCATCGATTGATTCGCGGGTGGTAGACCGCACGGATCCGCTCTCCGGCCAGGGGATGAAGGTCGCCTTGATCAAAGGCGATGGCTTCGAGCTCCTTGCCGTTACTGCCTACACGCAGCTTCAAGTGCCGTTCCCCCACCACCCTGGATTCCAGCACGTTCAGTGCGCCCGCCAGAAAAAGGGGTTCAGGATTCCCTGAGCCGAAAGGCCCCAGCATCTGAATCTCCTGGATGGTTTCCTTTGTGACGGCTTCCAGCGGGAGCTCCGCTTCGACGCGCATGGGGGGGTGGAGGTCGGAGTCGGCCAGCTGCTCTTGTGCCGCGGCTTCCAGGCCTCTGCTCAGCCCCTGGAGGTGCCTCGTCTCCAGGCTCAGGCCCACGGCGTGGCCATGTCCGCCGAAGCGAAGAAGCAGAGGACTCAACCCCTGAAGCGCGCTGTGCAGATCGAATCCGTCGATGCTTCTCCCTGAACCCGTGGCGATCCCGTTGCGGACATCCAGGACCAGGGTCGGGCGGCAGTGGCGTACGGCGATGCGGGAGGCCACGATGCCCAGCACGCCCTCGTGCCATCCTTCCCCGTAGAGGACCAGGGTTCGACGGTCCTCCATGGCCGCCGGGTCCTCCAGGTTCGGTTCAAGGATGCCGAGGATGCGTTGCTCCAGCTGCCGGCGGCGGTCGTTCAGCGCCTGAAGCCGCTCAGCCAGCAGCGCTGCCGAGGCCGGGCTCGAGGTGAGGAGGGTGTCCAGGCCCACGTGGGCCTTTCCCAGGCGGCCGGAGGCATTGAGGCGGGGAGCCAGGCGAAAGGACACATCCTCAGGGCATACCTGGTCCGGGTCGACGCCGGCCTGCTTTTGGAGCGCCGGCAAGCCGGGCCATCGGCTGTTTTTCATGACCTGCATTCCTGCGCTCACCAGCCTGCGGTTTTCTTCGACCAAGGGCACCATGTCTGCCAGTGTCCCCAGCGCCACCAAGTCGAGGTATCCTCTGAGGTCCGGCTGGGGACGGGCTCGAAACCATCCGTCCTCCCGGCACGCCGCTCTAACCGCAGCAGCCAGATAAAAGGCCACGCCCACGCCTGCCGGCTCGCGAAACGGAAAATCACAGTCCGGGCGCTTTGGATTGAGCACGGGGCAAAGCGCTTCAAAGTCCTGAGGGACACGGTGGTGATCCGTGATCACCACGGCCAGGCCTCGGCTCATGGCCCGTTCTACTTCTTCCATGTTTCCGGTGCCGCAATCCACGGTGATGAGTAGCCCCCCTCTAGTGTCTGCGATGTGGTCCACGGCTTCGGAGTTCAGGCCGTATCCCTCTCTAATGCGGTCCGGAATATACGGAGACACCGGCAGACCCAGGTCTGAGAAAAATCGCACCAGAAGGGCCGTGGCGGTCAATCCATCCGCGTCATAGTCGCCGTAGATCGTTATGGGCAGTTTGTTTCGAATCGAACGAAGAACCAGGGCCACGGACGCGTCCATATCCTTGAGCAGCTCGGGAGAGGGCAGCTCTGCGAGCCGCGGGAAGAGGAATCGCCTTGCGGCTTCCGGCGTGCTGATTCCGCGTCCAAGGAGGATTTGCGCCTGCAGCACGGAAATCCCCGCTGCATGGGCCAGACGGGGGGCTTCAAGGGCCGGTTCGCCGATAATCCAGGCTGTTGAGGAAGGTTGCACGCTCAGAGGGGCCTCTCTTCAGGCAAGGGTGTGACGTGGGGATGGGGCCCGGTCGGGGCTCCGTGTGTTCGGAAGCGTTACGGTCAAGGGGGCTGGATGCGGCCCATCATGGACTCGACATACGCCACATCCTCCGGGGTGTCCACCTCGGGAGAGTCGTGAGTCGTCTCCACGACCCTAATGCGGTATCCATTCTCCAGGGCTCTAAGCTGTTCAAGCTTTTCGGCCTTTTCGAGCCGGCCTTCCTGTAGCCCGGTGAATGTTTTGAGGAAACCGGCGCGATAGGCGTAGAGCCCGAGGTGTTTGTAGTGAATCTCGTTCGACGTCCCGTCCCGGTAAAACGGAATGGGGTGGCGGGAGAAGTAAAGCGCAAATCCGAGGGCGTCGCTCACCACCTTGACATGATTAGGGTTGGAGACCTCTACAGGGTCCCGGATTTTTATCATGAGGGTGCTCATGGCTAGGGCTCGGTCTTGTATGAGCGGTTCGATCATTTCCTCCAGAACCGAAGGGGGGACCAGCGGCTGATCCCCCTGCACATTGACCACCACGTCCGAATCCTTCAGTTTGAGCAGGTCCGCGGCTTCCGCGATGCGATCCGTGCCGGAAGCATGGTCCTGCCGGGTCATTAGAACCTTTCCTCCGAAACCCTGGACGCACGCACGGATCCTCTCATCGTCCGTTGCCGCGAAAACCGCAGAGATGTTTCGGCACTCGGAAGTCCGTCTATAGACGTGCTCCACCATGGGCCGCCCGGAAATCGAAGCAAGGGGCTTGCCCGGAAACCGGGTGGATCCGTAACGTACGGGTATGACGGCCACGATGCGCATAAAATGGGCGCTCCTCCGCTCGGCTTATGCGGGCCGGTGGAAGAGGGTTCAGGAGGCCTCGTAGGTCGCGCAGGCCGTATCCGACTCCCAGGCCGACACGCGACTCACAAGCACACGTTCACTGTTCAACTCCCTGCCGATGGATTCAAAGAGATAACGGGCGATGTTTTCTGAAGAAGGATTCCACCGGTCAAAAGGCGCCGTCTCATTCAGGTACTTGTGATCGAGGGTCTCGATCACCCGGTGAGTGGCGGTCTTGACGTCGTGGAAGTCGATGAGCAGTCCGTCGTGTCCCAGGGTTTCACCCCGCACGAAGACCTCCACTTTCCAGTTGTGTCCGTGCAGGTGTTCGCACTTTCCCCCGGAGCCCCTCAACTGGTGCGCAGCTGCGAATTGGGACAGAATTTTCAGCTCGTACATGGGCTAGGCTCGATGCTCCTCGGTGTCGTTCGTCTCCGCTTCGGGTTTACCGCCTCCCTGATAAGGCTTCCCGCACTCGGTGCACCGGCCGTTTTCAATTATTCCCGTGCACGTGCCGTCCGGGCAGAGGATGCGGTTTTCCAGGTCCAGGCCTCCTGTATCCTCGTCGGCGGAGGGCTGGTGGTGGTCCTCCTCGTCAAAAGGGGCTCCGCAGGCGAGACAGTACCGGCTTTCTTCAGGTACCTCCTCCCGGCACTGGGGGCATGTTTTCGAGGGGAGCGGCTCTTTGCAGTGGGGACATTCCATGGTAGGCCTCAACTCTTTTTGGAAGTGACGGTCTGAAAGGACGAGATTTGTTGTTTCACTCGCGTGCTCTTGCATTTGGGGCATCGAAACTTGGTCTTGTCGTAATCTGTGATGCTCATGGTTTGGGAGAATTTTTTGTTGCACTTTTCACACTTGAAATCATACGTAGGCATGTCGGGTCTCCTGTGTGAAAGGTAAGCAGGCTAAGTCGGCTGTCAGTTTGAACCTGACAGCCGAAACGACAACCAATCATAGCTTTTCCCGCCGTTTTGTCAATACGGCGGTGTCAGGGTTTCGAGGATCTCCTCTGTCCAGTCCACTGCATCGTGGATCCGGCGCCGGCGTAATGCTCAACCCCCCGTCGGAAGATCGAATCTCTGCTCCAGGATATGCTGTCCCCACTGGGTCACCTCGTGTTCTCGAGACAGGCGGAACCCGTCTCTTTCGTAAAGCCTGTATAGTGGATGCGGTCAAGTGGTTTGCTCATGAATACGCCCATTATATTGAAAAGCCTGAGGCGGTGGTGTCAACACCTTTTTAAAGCCCGCTTCGCATGGACGGCCGGGCGCAGGGCGGCACCCTCGGCCGCATGGGTCCACCTTGATCTTCACGCGCTGATCATGGCCACTGTGGCGAAGCGCCCCGTGTTTCCCTCCCCTCGATAGGAGAAGAAAAGGTCGGTCCGGCACCGGGTGCAAATATGGGCGAAAGCCACGCAGGAAGGAGGGACACCGGCCGCCGCCAGTTGGACGCCGCTCAGGGCCCACAGGTCAAAGTAGTCCGGTTTCACCATGACGGACCGGAAGCCGGGGGGAAAGAGGTTCTCGTGGCCCTTGAACTCCCCGCAACAAGGGCCGAGAGAGGGACCGACTGCGGCCGCGAGATCTGCGGGACTGCACCCGAAGTCCCGGTGCATTCGTTCTACGGCGATTCCCAGAATGTCGGCGACGTTTCCCCTCCATCCACAGTGAATGTTGGCCACCACACGGCGCACCGGGTCGAACAGTATCACGGCCTGGCAGTCCGCCTGCTTGATAAGTAGACCCAGGCCGGGGACGTTCGTGATGAGTCCGTCCGCCACCAGAGGTTCGTGCAGCCGGGAGGTTTCATTGCGTCGGATGGACACCAGATTTTGACCATGGACCTGTTCGAGGGACACGAGACGGTCAGCACCCATGATTCTGCGAATGCGCTCCAGGTTCACGTGTACGCAGGAAGGGCGGTCGGATGTGGAAAAACTCGCATTCAGGGAGCTGCAGGGTGGTTTGCTGACACCTCCCAGGCGGGTGAAAATCCCGTGTGCCAAGCCGGGTAACGGGTCGAGGTGGGCGAAGTGAAAGACCGGAATGCTCGCACCGTCGATCACGTATTCATTGTGCAGGAGTGGAATCCCTGAATCAGCGCTTGCATAGGTCATGGCCGGGCAGGTGTTCGCCTTCGCATATTCCATTGCGGAAGGGAAAAGGAGGTGCTGTGAGAAAGATGATCCTTGGCCGTGCACCCCTTGTTCGGACCGCAGGAGCAAACCCTCACCGACGGTCGGCACAGACAGAAAGGCTCATGACACCGACCTCCTTACTTACCGCTGCTTCCTTCCGGACCTGACGGGGTTCGTAAGAGCCGGTCACATGAGATCCGCCTCGCCTTCCGGGTCGGTGGCCGGGAATGCCCGCCGTACGGCCTTTCCAAGGGGCTTTCGACCCCGCATAAGCGGATTTCGGGTTACAGGGCACCGCTAGCTCCCCGTCTAGCACGACCAAGGCTGTGAGTACGCTGCGCGTCTACATCTAGGCGATGTCGACGCGTTCTTTGAGCTCCTTGCCGACCTTGAAGAACGGGAGTTTCTTGTCGGCCACGTGGATGACCTCGCCTGTCTTGGGATTACGGCCCTGGTAGCCTTTGTAGTGCTTGATTTTGAAACTCCCGAAGCCGCGGATTTCCACCCGTTCACCCTGGATCAAAGCGTTTTCCATGTCTCCGAATACGGTGTTGACGACCTCCTCCGCCTTTTTCAAGGCTAGGTTCTCCCTCTTGGCAAGCGCTTCGATGAGCTGGGATTTGTTCATGGCGACCATCCTTGTCCTGGTTGCATGGCAGAGGCCATCGCATTGTCGAGAAAGACCCGGTTATCCGGGCAAACCGAAAGTATTCTTTATCTTTTAATGAACACCGGGGTTCTAGTCAAGACCAAATCCTATGCCCGCGCCCGCAACCCCGTCTTTTGATACCTGAGTTGAGCGTTTCAAATTGCATTTTTCGTCTCGGCGCGAGATTGTGATTTTTTGCGAGGCCATCATGAGTAAGCCGCCAAAACCGCCAAAGGGCTTGATCTTTGGGGGCTATTGGGATAGAAGCCGGAAACCGTTCAGTCAAAATCTCGCACCAGGCCGCTAAGACCGCAAAGTGAACTGATTGATATTAAAAGGTCTTTTCTCAGTACCTGGAGAGGGAACATCCGTATGATTCGAGACGTGGTGACCATCGACGGGCCGGCCGGCTCGGGAAAAAGCAGTGTCAGCCGGTCCGTGGCCGTCCGTCTGGGGTATGTGTACCTCGATACAGGGGCCATGTACCGCGCGGTCGCTCTCGCGGCCGTAAGGGAAGGGATGGACCTCGAAAGCCCCTTCAGCCCCAACCTGGGCGGATTTTGCCGCAGCCTGGAGCTGTCGCTCGAGCCGGAGGGCGACGCCGTAAAATGCCTGTTGGGAGACGAAGACATATCCGCCGCCATACGCACCCCTGAGATGGACATGCTGTCTTCCCGTGTCTCCGCCCTCCCGGAGGTCCGGGAGGCCATGACCGACCTGCAGAGGCGGTTGGCAAAAGCCGGCCGCACGGTGGCCGAGGGCCGGGACATGGGAACGGTGGTGTTCCCTGATGCACGATACAAATTTTACCTCACGGCGTCATTGGAGGTCCGGGCCGGACGCCGCTACGAGGAGCGTGTGAGCCGGGGGGAGGATGTTTCCCTGATGCGGGTCATGGAAGACCTGGAACAGCGCGACCGCCAGGATGCATCCAGGACCGTGGCCCCTCTTCGACGGGCAAAGGATGCGGTGATCATCGACACGAGCGGCATGAGCCTGGAAGAGGTGGTTTCGTCCATTTTTGACACGGTAGGGGTCCGGACCTGAACCCCTCCCCCGCTCATGGGAGTTTATGCCGGAAAATCCGGCTTAGGAGGCCACCATGCCGAACCTTTTGAACGATACTAATTTATTTCTGCCGGCCTCCTTAGCGGAGGATTTATGGGTTGAAATTCAAAATGATATCTGTTAGGAAAGGCGTCTTGTATGTGTGCCGTGCGCGGGACAATAAAATTTGGGGGGGTAGATAGCTTGATGAACGAATTGACTAACCAAACCGAAGAGAACACCCTGAACAACACCGAGGACGAACAGATCCACTCAGGAGCAGAGCGGGAAGCGTCGGATCAGGATGCCGAACGCGGTTCCGAAGAGAGGGCCGGGGGGGAAGAGAAGAGCTTCATGGAGCTCTATGAAGAGAGCATGAAGAGTCCCCAGGAAGGAGACCTCGTCAGCGGGGAGATTGTTCAGATCGACAAGGATTTTGTTCTCGTGGACATCGGTTACAAGTCCGAAGGGCAGATTCAGATCAGCGAGTTCCTGGATGCCGAAGGCAACCTGAGCGCCGAGGTGGGGGACCAGGTCGACGTCCTGCTCGAGAGGAGGGAAGACGAAGACGGCGTCATAATCCTTTCCAAGGAGAAGGCGGCCAAGATCAAGGTGTGGGATCACATTCGGGATATCTACAAGGCCGACGGGACCATTGAAGGCCGAATAGTTTCCAGGATCAAGGGGGGCATGTCCGTGGACATCGGGCTCCAGGCCTTCCTGCCCGGCTCGCAGATCGATCTGAAGCCCGTGAGGGACTTCGACGCCTTGATCAACACGACCCATGAGTTCAAGATCCTGAAGTACAACAGGCGAAGGGGAAACATCGTTCTTTCCAGGCGGGCCATTCTCGAAGAAGAAAGGGCGGCGCAGAAGAAAGAGACCCTGAAGATCCTCGAGGAGGGAGCGGTTCTCGACGGTGTGGTTAAAAACATCACGGACTACGGTTTGTTCGTGGACCTGGGCGGCATTGACGGACTGCTCCACATAACCGATATGTCCTGGGGCCGGGTAGGCCATCCCTCCGAAATGTACAAGATCGGGGACTCGATTCAGGTGAAGGTCCTCAATTTCGATCCGGAGACGGAAAAGGTCTCTCTGGGGTTGAAACAGCTGAAGCCGGATCCCTGGTCCGAGGCGGATCAGAGATATCCGGTGGGCACCAAAGTCAGGGGCCGTGTGGTAAGTCTGGCCGATTACGGGGCCTTCGTGGAAGTGGAGCAGGGCATCGAGGGTCTGATTCACATCTCGGAGATGAGCTGGACGCGCAAGATTCGTCACCCCTCCCAGGTGGTCAAGGTCGGGGACGGGGTCGAGGCCATGGTGCTGAACATCGACAAAGAGAGCAAACGCATTTCGCTCGGCCTGAAGCAGACCGAACCCAACCCCTGGGAAGTCATTGGGGAAAAATACCCCGTGGGGACCACCATCGAAGGCAAGATAAAGAACATTACCGATTTCGGCGTTTTTATAGGAATCGATGAGGGAATCGACGGATTGGTGCACATCAGTGATATTTCCTGGACCAAGCGAATCAAGCACCCCTCAGAGCTCTACAAGAAGGGCCAGGAGGTTCAGGCCGTCGTTCTGAACATCGACAAGGAGAACGAACGCTTTTCTCTCGGGATCAAGCAAATGGCCACGGATCCCTGGGATGAGGTCCCGGAAAAATACCGGCCTGGAACCAAGGTCACGGGACGAGTCACCAACATTACGGACTTCGGTGTGTTCCTGGAGCTGGAAGAGGGCATCGAGGGGCTGATTCATGTCTCCGAGTTGGCCAAGGACAAAACCGGAAGCCCGCTGAGCCACTTCAAGGTGGATGACGTGATTCAGTCCAAGGTGATCAATGTCAACCGGTCGGAGAAAAAGATAGGCCTTTCCGTTCGAAAGCTCGACGAGACGGACGAGAAGGAGGTCTACAGCAACTACATGAACAGCCGGAGAGAGGCGACCTCAAACCTCGGCGAACTTCTGAGGGAAATGCAGAGCCAGCAGGCCGTGACCGAGGAAGAGCCGGAGCCTTCCAGCGAGCCGGAGGAACCGTCCCGGGTTTCGGAAGAGGAAAGCGGCGACTCGGAAACGGACTGATCTTCGCCGTCAGGTTCGGGAAGACGCCCGGTGCGGCCGTTCGTGCCCGCCCGGGCGTTTCCTTTTCAGGTCAACCAAAGGGGGAGGCTGACGCCCATCATGGCCCTTGCAGGGAAAAGCGGACCCATTCTGACCGTGCTGGCGATTCTCGGTGCAGCGGCGGTGTTTCTCGGCGCCGGTATGGCCCTGGTTGTCCATGTCCTGGGCCCATCAAAAGCGGTCCTACCCTTTGGAAAGAAGATCGGCGTTCTCCCCATCGAGGGAACGATCGAGGATTCTAGACGGCTTCTCTCCCAGCTTCTCGAGTTTCAGAAAGACGACGGCATTCGCGTGGTCATACTTCGAATCAACTCACCCGGCGGGGGTGTGGCCCCGGCCCAGGAGCTCTACCAGGAAGTTCGAAGAACCGCGGACACGAAGCCCGTCATTGCCTCCACCGGCGATGTGGCGGCTTCCGGGGGATATTATATCGCCTCGGCGGCGGACCGCATCGTGGCCAACCCGGGGAGCATCCTGGGCAGCATCGGCGTTATCATGCAGTTTCTGCAGTTGCAGGAGCTGTTGGATAAGGCGGGCGTGGGCATGGAGGTTATCAAGAGCGGGGAGTTCAAGGACACTGGATCCCCTCACCGCGAGATGACGTCCCGGGAGCGGGAGCTGATGATGGAGATGCTCCAGGATGTCCAGGATCAGTTTGTCGAGGCCGTGGCCCAGGGACGCGGCCTGCCTGTGGAAGAGATCAGGCCGATCGCGGACGGCCGGGTGTTTTCCGGGGCCAGGGCCAAGGAGCTGGGGCTGGTGGACCGGTTGGGAAACTTCCAGGACGCGGTCGAGCTGGCCAAAGAGATGGGGAACATCGAGGGCGAGCCGACCCTGGTCTACCCAAAGCGACCCGCTGCCGGGCTTTTGGATCTGCTGGTCCAAGGGGCTACCCGGGGCGTGATTCGCGCGGCGGGGGAGCTGCTTCGTGCCCGGCCGGCCTATCGCTGGGAAGGGTTGACCTCAGGCGCCCCCTAGACGGGCGCCATTGAAGGCGTCTCCACCAGCGGGCGCAGGTCCTTGTTCAGCGGAAGATGCCGACATCGCCCTTGCCTTCCCGTATGATTTCCGGGACATCTTCGATCAGGGAGACTACGCTCGAAGGGCTGGGGTAAAGCGGCCCTCCATCCACGACCACATCCAGAAAGGGCTTGTAAGATTCCTCGATTTCGTAAGGGTCGTCCAGGCCCGCGCTGGTACTGATGATGGGCCTTCCCAGGGTTTGGACGATCCCCAGAGAGATGAGATTGTCCGGAACCCGGATGCCCACGGTTTTGCGTTTGGTGAGCATGATCTTGGGAACCAGCTTGGTGCCCTCCAGCACGAACGTATACGGTCCCGGCAGCAGTCGCTTCATGGTCTTGTAGGCGTAGTTGGAGACCTTGGCGTATCGGCTGATTTCCTTGAGCCCGTCGCACACAATGGAAAAAGGTTTTTTCAAGGGGCGGTTCTTGATTCGATAGATCTGCTGAATGCCCTTCTTGTTCAGAAGGTCACACCCGATCCCGTAAAACGTGTCCGTGGGATAGGCGATAAGGCCTCCTTCCTCCAGCACGTGTACCACGCGCTGAATGAGCCTTTGCTGCGGGTTGTCCGGGTTGATGTTCAGAATCATGAGCGGGATTCTATCCGTCCACCCGGGGATTTGTCAACAGGACGAACACAGGACGAACGCCTTCTTTTCAGGGCAGGCGACTGCGGACCGTGCCTTTCACCAACCTGAATCGAGAAAACCCTTAGCGATTGCCGGGTTTACCGAATCTGCGGCGGCATCCGGCAGTACTTCGCATATCCGCGTATAGCGAAGCATCTTCGCATGGGGACCACGACATGGATGCGAATACTTTGATCGACCTTTTCTCCTTTCTCTTCGGGCTGATTCTCGGAAGCTTTCTGAACGTCTGCATTTACCGCATTCCGCAAGAAGGCGCATCCATCGTCCGACCTCCGTCCCATTGTCCCGCCTGCGGAGAAAGCATCCGGTTCTACGACAATGTTCCTCTCCTCGGTTACCTTCTCCTCAGAGGCCGGTGCCGTCATTGCGGCGATCCCATATCCCTGCGTTACCCTGTGGTGGAGCTCGCCACAGGTCTTCTCAGCCTCGCACTGATGCTTCGCCACGGCCCCGGCGTGACCTACGGTCTCTCCCTGGCCTTTGTCTCCGCCCTGCTGGTGGTGAGCTTTGTCGATCTTCAGCACCAGATCATTCCGGACGTGATTTCCAGGCCGGGCATCGTTTTAGGGATCGCCGCTTCCATGACCCCCTGGTGGCGCATTCCCTGGACGGAGGCAGTGATAGGTGCAGGGGTGGGCTACGGGTCCCTGCTGGCTGTGAGATGGACGTACAAGCGATTGACCGGAAAGGAGGGCATGGGGCTGGGTGATGTGAAGCTGCTTGCGATGATCGGTGCCTGGATGGGCTGGCGGGATCTGCCCTTTGTCATCCTGGCCTCTTCTCTTTTGGGCATTCTCATCGGGGGCGGCGCCCTGCTGTTGACAAGCCGTGGATTGCGGGTTCGAATCCCGTTCGGACCGTTTCTCGCCCTTGGTGCCATGCTTCTCTTTTTCTTCGGCCCGCGGGTTCGGGATTTTTACTTCGGACTGGTCTTCTGAGCAAGGCACACGATCGCCAAAGGCGTTTTGTCTCCCGCCAAGGCGCAAAGAACGTCCACAAGGCGGCGATATTCAGGATCACTCGGTAGGTGGGCAAGGGCCCGGAGGAGGGGGCGGGTGCGGTTACCATCCTTCAGTCTAAGGGCGAGCGTGATCGCCCAACTGAGCTTTTTGATCATCGCGGCCATGCTGCTTTGCGATGTGGTGATGATTCGGTTCGCGGAAAGGGACCTCATTCGGGCCAGGATCGAGGCGGGAAGGCTGCTTTGCCGGGCTTTGGAGGGATGGACGGCGTTGCCCGAAGCTCGCGGGGATTTGGCGGAGGCGGCCCGGAAACTCCTTGCCGAGAGCGGGTTCGATATGGTGACCGTGGTGGGAGCCGGAGGGGATATTCTCGCAGAGACCGGTTCAATAGGCGGCTCGGACGGGCGGTCTCACCGCTCCTTTGCAGCCCGGGCCGCAAGAACCCGTCAGGAGCGTGTGGAATTCACAGGCAGGGTCTGGGCCGTCATGTGGTTTGCGCCGGAGTCGGTTCGCATCTCCGTTCCCGCCCGTGACCAAGGGCGGACCATTGGCGGCATCAGTGTGCATGGGAGCCTTGTGCCCATCTATGAAAGCCTGCGGGCCTCTCAGAAGGTGGTGCTCCTCTATATCATCCTGGACACTTTGATCCTTGCCCTGGCGGGCATGGTGCTCCTTTCCAGGATCGTGGTTCGGCCCATCCGCAGGCTGCTGAAGATGACCGAGGAGTATACCGGCGGGGATTTTCTGGTCCCCCTGGAGGCGACCAGCGGCAGTGAAATCCGCCGGCTTTCCCGTTCCCTGAGCCACATGGTGAAGAGGCTGGACCAGAACAAGGAAGCCATGAGGGAGCAAATCCAAACGCTCGAAAAGACCAACGAGGACCTCAGGCGGGCCCGGGACGAGGTCCTCCGTTCGGAAAAGCTTGCTTCCGTGGGCCGTCTGGCTGCGGGGGTGGCCCATGAGATAGGCAATCCCATCGGCATCATACCCGGCTACCTCGAGCTCATGGGTAGAAAAGACACCACTGAGGCGGAGCGGGCCGATTACCTCGAGCGGGTGGAGATGGAGATCATGAGGATCAGCCGGATCATTCGATCTCTTCTCGATTTCTCGCGGGCCTCGAAGAAGCAACCGGAGGCGGTTTCGGTTCACGATCTCATTCGGGAGGTCCTGGACATGCTCGAGCCGCAGAAAACCATGAAATTCGTCCGGACCGAGTTGGTTCCGGATGCCGCCGAGGACACTGTTTTTGCGGATCCGGGCAGACTTCGGCAGGTGTTTCTCAACCTGCTGATGAACGCGGGAGACGCCTTGTATGAAAAGCGAGGGGTGGAAAGGGAAGAGGCGGAGGGCGTGATTCGGATCGAAACGCGATCTTGCGGCTCGAGGATCGACATTACGATTTCCGACAACGGCCCCGGAATCGCCCCTGAAGAGCTGTCAAGGGTTTTCGACCCCTTCTACACCACCAAGGACCCGGGAAAGGGAACCGGCCTGGGTCTTTACGTAAGCCATCGCATTCTGGAAGACATGGAAGGTGCCGTTCACATCAGTAGTGAAGCGGGTCAGGGCACTGAGGTGATTATTCAGCTTCCCCTGCAACCGGGCGCGGAGGGTGAGCCATGAGCGCCCAGCGTGTCCTGGTGATAGACGATGAGGTCAACATGAGGCACATGCTCTCGGTCATTCTGCAGAAAGCCGGTTATGAGGTGGAGCTTGCCGGCGAAGGGGCGGAAGGCCTGGAGCACATGGAGGCGATTCCCTTCGACTTCGTCCTGTGCGATATCCGCATGCCGAAAATGGACGGTATGACCTTCCTCAGGCGGGTGAAAGAGCGCTTTCCTGATACGACCGTCATCATGATGAGTGCTTACGGGAACATCGACACCGCCGTGGAGGCCATGAAGGAAGGGGCCTATGACTATGTGTCCAAACCCTTCAAGACGGACGAGATCCTGCTGACCCTGAAAAAGGTCGAGGAGCGGGAGCGGCTCAAGAGCGAGAACCTGCGCCTTAAAGACCGCGTCCAGCACCTGGAGACCAGGTTCGCCTATGGGGAGATAGTAACAGGCAGTGCCTCCATGGCGCGTGTCATGGATCTGGTCCGAACCGTGGCGGACCACAAAACCACCGTGTTGATCTCAGGGGAGAGCGGAACGGGAAAAGAGCTCGTAGCCAGGGCCATCCACACCGGCGGCAGCCGGTCCTCCCGACCCATGGTGTCCATCAACTGCGGGGGCATTCCGGAAAATCTGCTGGAGAGTGAGCTGTTCGGGTTCAGAAAGGGCGCATTCACGGATGCGGTGAAGGACAAGCCCGGGCTTTTCAGGGAGGCGCATCGGGGAACCATTCTGCTCGATGAGGTGGGTGAGCTGCCCCTGTCTCTGCAGGTAAAGCTTCTTCGGGTGCTTCAGGAGGGGGAAATCATTCCGCTGGGTGAGACCAGGCCTTCCAAGATCGATGTCCGGGTGATCGCAGCCACGGCCAGGGATTTGCGCCGCGAGGTGGAGGAGGGGCGTTTTCGGGAAGACCTTTTCTACCGCATCAACGTGATGAGCATTCACTTGCCTCCCTTGCGCGAGCGGCGCGGGGACATCTCCCTCCTCGTGGATCACTTCATTCACCGGTTCAACCGCAAGCTGGGCCGACATGTGAGAGGGGCTTCGCGCCCGGTTATGTCCGTGTTGGCACGGCACGATTGGCCCGGCAATGTGCGCGAGCTCGAAAACGTCATGGAAAGGGCGGTGCTGCTGGCGACGGAACCGTGGATCGCACCGGAGGACCTGCCGGCCTCGCTCACGGCCGGCGAGGAGACCCCGCCCGAAGGGGCGCCGGAGGACTCACTGTCCATCAAGCGGGCCTCCAGACGCCTGGAGCGCGATCTGATTCAAAAGGCCCTGGCCCTTACCAAGGGCAACCGGTCCCAGGCCGCCCGCGTGCTGGAGATCAGCCGTCCCGTTCTTCTGAGCAAGATTCGGCGGTATGATTTGGAATAATTTAAGACTAAACCCTTCTCTCGACGAGCACGCGACCATGACGGGGTTCCGCCCCGAGCACCATGTCCAGGAGATCCCGTTGCAGGCAAAGGACCGGGTCTTCCGGCGGGAGGTGGGGAGCCCCCCCGCGAAGAAACTTGGCGGTCGAAGGGGCGAACAGGATGTCCTGCAGAGCGGCCACCGGGTCAAAAGCAGTTCCGCACAGGAGGTGTTCCAGATAGGCGGCGCAAGCCTCGTCTTCCGGAGCCGGTTCCACCGCCCTCGAGCCCATGGCCACGAGGGTGACCGTATCAGGTTTGCGCCTCTGAATATATTGCGCCGTGGCCCGGGCCGTGAGAAAGCCCCCCAGCAGGACCTCATCGGCGCTATCGAGTGCGGCGGCGGCCCCTGTCACGCCGGCTGTGGTCCGATGTACCAGGGTCCTGCCCCGAAAGAACGCCTCGCCTTTTTCGAGGATTTCACTGGGCGAGTTGCCGAGATCCCCCCCCTTGATGGGCACTTCATTCACCTCGCCGGCCAGTAGCCAGTCGGGATGCTCTCTTCGCAGTGCGGCGGCCCTGTCCGGATCGGCTTCCAGAAAAAGACGGCTTACGCCGGAGTGAACAAAAAGGGGCGCGCAGGTGAACGCCCGGAACACGTCTATTATCACCGCGGTCCCGCGGGCTTCTTTCGCTCCTTCAGCCAGTCTCGTGCGAATGATCTCCATCAGAATGAGACGTTGCCCGGCGTTCTAGGAAAGGGGATCACGTCGCGTATGTTCCCCATGCCCGTGGCGAACTGAACCACCCGCTCGAAACCGAGACCGAAACCTGAATGGGGCGTGGACCCGAACTTTCGCAGCTCCAGATACCACCAGTACTCCTCGGGCCGAAGACCGGTTTCCCGAATCCTGCCTTCGAGGGTGTCATGGTCATCCTCCCGCTGGCTTCCGCCGATGATTTCCCCCACCTTGGGGACCAGGACGTCCATGGCCCGTACGGTTCGGCCGTCCTCGTTCACCTTCATGTAGAAAGGCTTGATTTCCCTGGGGTAGTCCACCAGGATCACGGGCTTGTTGAAGACCTGCTCGCAGAGATACCGTTCGTGCTCCGACTGGAGGTCGCTCCCCCAGGATACGGGATAGTCGAACCGCCGGTCGGCCTTCTCCAGAATGCCCACGGCTTCCGTGTAGGTGAGCCGCTCGAAGTCTTCCGCCACAATGCTCTTCAGGGTTTCAATGACAGAGTCGTCGATAAACCGGTTGAAAAAGGCCATGTCCTCTTGGCAGCGGTCCAGGACCTCGGAAAAAATGGATTTGAGAAAGGCCTCGGCCAGGTCCATGTTTCCTTCCAGGTCGCAGAAGGCCATTTCCGGTTCCACCATCCAGAACTCGGCCAGATGCCGGGAGGTGTTGGAGTTTTCAGCCCGGAATGTGGGTCCGAAGGTGTAAACGTCCCCCATGGCCAGGGCGTAGACCTCGGCTTCCAGTTGACCGCTCACCGTGAGAAATCCAGGTCCGTGAAAAAAGTCCCGGCTGAAATCCACGCGCCCGTCGACTCGGGGCGGCTGGTCCAGGTCCAGGCTGGTGACCCGGAACATTTCTCCGGCTCCTTCGCAATCGCTTCCGGAGATGATAGGGGTGTGAACGTACAGAAACCCGCGTTCCTGAAAGAACCGGTGAATGGCCATGCTCATGGCATTGCGAACCCGGGCCACCGCCCCGAAGGTATTGGTCCTGGGCCTGAGGTGGGCGATGGTCCGAAGGAATTCAAAGGAATGGCGTTTTTTCTGAAGGGGGTACTCCTCCGGATCCGCCCACCCAATGACGCGGATCTCTTGGGCGTGCATCTCCACGTCCTGCCCCTTGCCGGGCGAGGCCACGATCTCTCCGGTGATCCGGACTGCGCATCCGGTCTGAAGCCTGAGAATCTCGTCTCGATAGTTGGCCAGCGATCCGTCCGCAACGACCTGCAGTCCCTTCATGCGGGAGCCGTCGTTGACCTCGATGAAAGAGAAGCCGGCCTTTGCGTCCCGCCTGGTGCGCACCCACCCGCACACCGTGGTCCGGGACCCGACACGCTCCTGGGTCATCACGTCCGCTATCCGTTCTCGTCTCAACATCCGCCCCTCCGT
>CAZQCK010000002.1:0-2546 GCA_964591925.1 uncultured Desulfobacterales bacterium | reverse complement strand
TGTCCACCATGGCCCGTACGGCCTCCAGGGCTTGGGGATCCTTCTCGTAGGGAGGCCGCCCCTCCAGATCGGCCTCGATGATCTCCGAGGTGAAGGGAATGAACCCGACGAACTCAAAGTCAGGCAGGTTCTTTCTGAGGAAGGCTTCGTCGGTCTCGGAACGGATCTTGTTGCCCACGAACCCCAGCTTCTTGAGCCCTATGTCCCCGGCGAGCTTTCGAATGTGCTCGGCTGTTTCAATGCTTCTACGCCCGGGTTCCACCACCACGAGAAGCCGGTCGACCGCCATGGCCGTGCCCCGTCCCAGGTGCTCCAGGCCCGCCTCCATGTCGAGCACGATGGCCTCGTCCCGGGCCAGGACCAGGTGGCGCACCAGGGCCTTTAGAAGGGTGCTTTCCGGACAGATACATCCCCCCCCTCCGGTCTTGACCCCGCCCAGCACCATGAGCCTGACCCCGTCCACCTCCACGGAGAGCTTTTCCGGAAGGTCGTCCACCTTGGGGTTCAGCTTGAAAAACGACCCCATGGTCCCGACCTTGGCTTCGGTACGCTCCTCGATAATGGCCTTCATCTCGGAAATGGGCGTTATCTCCGCGTCCTTGTCCACACCCAGGGCCTGTGCGAGATTGGCGTCCGGGTCGGCGTCGATGGCCAGCACCTTTTTGCCCTGATCGGCCAGGGCGCGAATGAGAAAAGCGGAGAAGGTGGTCTTTCCCACCCCTCCCTTGCCGCTGACAGCGAGCTTCATGGTCGGCTTCCTTTCATGATGGGGCCGCCTGGGCGGCCCCGGATGGCGATACGCCTCGTGTTTCCACGGCAGGGGGGTTGATACAACACAGTATCCGCCGGGCACACAAGGAGACGTGACAAACTCGACAATCGCTCGATTCAGGTTATAGATGAATTGGAAAAGGGGATTCAAGGGGAAAATGAAGCTCGAGATCCGGCCGGCCGTCGGAGCCGGCCATAGGGGTTGACACAACATCCAACCTTCCTTATAGTCCGTTTAAACCGGTTTCGATCGACGGAAAAACAAAAGGAATCAAACCATGTATAACGCCAGTGACCTGCGCAAGAATCTCAAGATCCAGCTCGACGGTGAGCCCTATGTGGTCACCGATTTTCAGTTCAGCAAGCCCGGCAAGGGGCAGTCCCTGTATCGCTGCAAGCTGAGGAACATGATCACCGGCGTGATCCTGGACCGGACCTACCGCTCGGGGGACACATTCGAGCCGGCCAATCTCGAAGAGCGCAGGATGCAGTACCTCTACAACCAGGACGACGAGTATGTCTTCATGGATACGGAGAACTACGAGCAGTCCATGCTCAAAGAGGGCCAGGTCGGCGACGCCAAGAATTACCTGACCGACAATCTGGAGGTGGACATCCTGTTTTTCGGGACCACGCCCATCGGCATCACCCTGCCCAATTTCGTGGACCTCACTGTGACCCAGGCGGATCCCTGGGTCAAAGGCGATTCCGTGTCCGGGGACAGCAAGCCCGTGACCCTGGAGACGGGATACACCCTCCGGGTGCCGCCCTTTGTGGAGGAAGGCACCCGCGTCACCCTGGATACGCGGACCGGGGAGTATGTTACCCGGGTCAAGGAATAACCATCTCCCTCCGGGGAATCTCTCCGCCCTGAAGCAGCGAAATCTCCGGCTGCGCGCACGAATGACGGCGGCGGTTCGGGGCTTTTTTGCGGACCGGGGTTACCTGGAGGTGGAAACCCCCATCCTGCTCCAGGCACCCGTCCCGGAGCCGCACATCCACTTCATGGAGACCGCCCACGGGGTGCTTCAACCCTCCCCCGAGGTCTACATGAAGCGGCTTCTAGCAGCCGGGTACCCGCGGATTTTTCAGACGGCGCGCTGCTTTCGGGACCGGGAGCGCGGTGATCGCCATCTTCGCGAATTCACCCTGCTGGAGTGGTATGCTGCAGGCGCCGATTACCGGGATCTCATGGATACCTGCGAGGCCATGATCGGTTTTGCAGCCCGGGAGCTGGGGTTCGGCGATATTGTTTCCTACCAGGGGCGGAAGATCGATTTGAGCGTGCCCTGGGAGCGGATAACCGTGGCCCGCGCCTTTGATCTCTACGCCCCTCATTCCCTGAAAGAATCCATGACCGCCGGCAGGTTCGAGGAGGATCTGGTGTCTTGCGTGGAGCCCCGGCTGGGTACACCCGGGCCCACCTTTCTTCACGACTATCCGGCCTCTATGGCCTCCCTGTCCAGGCGGTGTCCGGGGGCCCCCGATGTCTGCGAGCGGGTGGAGCTGTATCTGGGCGGGCTGGAGATCGCGAACGGGTTTTCAGAGCTGACCGATCCGGTGGAGCAGAGGCGGCGCTTCGAGCGGGACAGGGAGGAAATGAAAAAACGCGGTTGCAGGGACCATCCGCTTCCCGAGGCCTTGCTCCAGGCCCTCAACCGCATACCCGATGCAGCAGGCATGGCCCTGGGCATGGATCGTCTGGCCATGGTCTTTGCGGACTGCGATCGCATCGACCAGGTAGTGGCGTTTACACCCGAAGACGGGTAGGCCGG
>CAZQCK010000001.1:59490-68568 GCA_964591925.1 uncultured Desulfobacterales bacterium | reverse complement strand
CCACTCGGTCTTGTCCGCGGCCATGGCGGGCAGTGCAAAGGCACCCACGAACGCAACGGCCAGAAGGACGATCAAAACCTTTTTCATGTCTCTTTCCTCCTAAAAATGTGAGTTGAAATCAGGTTAATGAAACGAAATCAGAACACAAACGAAAAGCGGCCTTTCTCACCTCCTTTCCTCCAGAATGGTGCACGACACTCCCGTTATCGCACACGAATCCGCCTAGAGACGGAAAATTGTACGCATTCAACCGCATTCCTCGGGCCTTGTCAAGTTTTTTTTGCGGACCCACGCCGAGTATTGTCATGGATCCTCGGTTGGTTACGGCCGAAAAATCGGCCTGATATCCTCATTCTGTAGTCCCGTGCACCTCGAGGTTCAGCTCAACACGCAGGCCCTTGTTTGAAACCGCGTTTTCGAATATGACCCTATCATGAATCGTGATTGCGAACCCATCCTTATTATTCGACCCGGTGCCCTGGGAGACACCCTCATGCTGCTTCCGCTCCTGGCCGAGTTAAAGGGGCTCGCCGGGGTGACCGTGGCCGCACGACGTCCCGGACTGGACATTCTCCGCAGTCAAGGGCTTGAATGCGTGGACGTGGAGGGAGGCGGCCGGCATGCTTTGTTCCAGGAATCGCCGGAAGGGGCTTTTGTCACTGCAGGCCCGGAGCCCAGGCATGTGATCGCCTTTCTGGGGGATCCCGGTGGTCGAGTGGGGCGAAACCTGGAGGTGCTTTTTCCGAAGGCAAAGAACCGGGTGTTTCCGGGCCGGCCCGGCAGGGGGGCGGGGGTGCACGCGGCCTTATACCTGGCCCGGTGCGGAGCTGAAGCAGGACTTCCGGTCGACCCGGACAGGTGCATGTCCAGGGCCAAGGAGCAACCCCTTCTGACCGCAGGGGTGAAAAAGGGGCGTTCCGGCGTGGTTCTGCACCCGGGCTCCGGCGGACCCGGCAAGAATCTTCCTCCGGAATTTTGGCTCGCTTTGTCAGAGCGCTTATCGCCACAGGCGGGTGTTACAATGCTCCTGGGTCCTGCGGAGGAGTCCCTTTGCCCGTGGTTCGAGCAGCGGCTTGCAGGCAAAGAGGTCAGCGCGGTGTTTTCACCGGAACCGGATGCACTGCTCGCCCTGCTGGGTAAGGCTGCGTTTTACGCGGGGCATGACAGCGGGGTTTCGCATCTTGCCGCCATGCTGGGAACACCGACCCTGGCCGTGTTCAAGGCGGGCGATCCCCGCATGTGGGGGCCGCTGGGACCGAGGGTGCGCATTCTGACGGCGGAAGAAGAAGGGGGCGGGCTGCTGGAAGCGGCCGGCCGGACTGCGGAATCCATGCTTGATGACTTCGCAAAAAGTCAAAATATTTCGCCAAGTCGCAAAGACCGCAAAGTGAAATAATTGATATTAAAAGGTTTTTTCTTAGCGTCTTAGCGTCTTTGCGAGATAATACAGTTTTTACGATTTCGTCATGCTTTTGTGCGGTTGCAGGGGCCGCGAGAAGGACGGCGGGAACTGATCCGTGAGGCCGGTGGGTACGCCCTGCAAGCGCGCCCGTGTTGACGGGGTCACGGGATTGCCGTACACTGAAACGCAGGTTCAGGGTGCGGGAAGGGAGGAAGGCAATGTCCGACGGATTAGACGTGATCGTGCTGGATGACGACCCTTCGGTATGCGAGGTGATAACGGAAATCGTCCGCAGTTTTTATGCCTGGGGACGGGTGATTCCGTTCACAGACATGGCAGAGGCCCTTGATTATTGTCGAACGCGGGAAGCGGGTGTGGCTGTTTTCATTCTGGACGTCTACATCGGGGACGGGACCTGCTTTTCGTTCCTGGAGGAGATCGCGGATCGCTTTCCCATGGCCTGTGAAGACGCCGTCATCATTTCCGGAAATGCAAGCGAAGACGTGGTGGACATGTGCGTGGCCTCCGACATCACACACCTTCTAGAGAAGCCGGTGCGGTCGTATGCCCTTCAGCTCGCGGTCCGGTCCATTGTCAACAAATACGTAAAATTCGCCAAGAGGCTGCTTCAGGACCCGAGGCTGGCGGAGAACGTGGCCAGGTTCTAGATGGACGATCCCCTCCTCAAGACCGTACGGTCCACCCTGGCGGATAACGGGATGGTCCGTCGGGGAGACCGGGTGGTGGCCGCAGTGTCCGGGGGCGCGGATTCGGTCTGCATGCTGGACATACTCTTTCGCCTGGCCCCGGACCTGGGGCTGTCCCTGGTGGTGGCCCACTTTGATCACGGGCTGCGCAAGGGCCAGGACGCCTCCGAGACCCGATTTGTCCGTCGCCTGGCGCGGGAACGGGAGCTTCCGTTCGAGACGAACGACACACCTTCGGGACTTGGGCGCGACGATGCTTCCCTGGAGGAGAGGGCCAGGGAAGCAAGATACGCCTTTCTGGAGCGGATCAGGAGAAGGCACGCGGCGGAGCGGGTGGCCGTGGCCCACACCCTGGATGACCAGGCCGAAACCGTGCTCATGCGTCTTTTGCAGGGAGCCGGGCCTGCAGGCCTATCCGGGATTCCACCCCTCAGGGAACCGGGCATCATTCGTCCCCTGATTCACCTGCGCCGCCATGACATAGAGGCCTATCTCGAGGCCAACGGTCTGTCATGGAGGATCGACCCCACCAACCTCGAGACCCGCCACCTTCGCAACCGGATTCGAATGCAACTCCTTCCGATGCTGCTGGACTACCAGCCGCGGCTCGTGGAGCACCTGGGGGATCTGGCCGACCTGATTCGGGACGAAAGTACCTTTCTCGACGGCCTGGCGGAAGCGTGGTTGAGCAGGTGGTCACAGGCCTCGGACCATCAGGGAATCGTTGTTCCCCGGTCATCGTTGGCCGGATTGCCGCGCGCTCTTCAAAGGAGGGTGGTTCGTAGAGCCTTTGGAAGGACCGGCCGCGGCCTTGGAGGGATCGGGCGATGCCATGTGGCCTCTGTGGAGGCTTTGATCGAGTCGAAGAAACCCCGGAACCGGGTGGACCTGCCCGAAGGACGATGTGTTATACGTTCCTACGACCGCATCGTGTTCGGACCGGCCTTGAAGGAAAGGAAGGCGGACTTTCACGCATGGCTGCCCGCACCGGGGACGTACACCGTGAAGGGGGCGGGCGTGCAGGTCATTCTGGAGGAAAAGGACCGCAACGTGGTCCCCTCTCTTTCCGGCTCCCAATGGACGGCCTTCCTGGACGCCGCGAACATAGGCTATCCTTTGGAGATGAGACCGTGGCGTGCCGGTGACCGCTTTGTGCCGCTGGGAATGCAGGGGCGGAAAAAGGTGAAGGATTTCCTCATGGACCGGAAGGTCTCGCACGAGGAACGGGAGGGCATTTTCCTGCTCCTCAGCAGGGGCATACCGGTCTGGCTGTGCGGCCGCCGGATCGACGATCGGTTCAAGGTGACGGAGACCACCGGGCGGGTCCTGGAGGTCCGCATGGAGCCCATGGGTTGAGGGGCGTGTCAGCTCAGAACCCGTCTAATCGCTTTTGTGTAAGGCGGTCGCAGTATGCCCTTTTCCGTGACAATGGCGGAGACATATCGGGCCGGTGTGATGTCAAAGGCGGGGTTCCGGACCGCCACCCCCTTCGGGCCCAGGCAGCGGGCCCCGAAATGGCTCACCTCTTGTGGGGGACGCTCCTCCACAGGGATGTCGTCACCGCTTCGGACCTCCGGGTCAATGGTGGAAAGCGGCGCGGCCACGTAAAAAGGAATGCGGTGCGTGCGCGCCAGAACAGCCACCGAGTAAGTGCCGATCTTGTTGGCCACGTCCCCGTCGGCTGCAATGCGATCGGCGCCGGTGACCACCAGGTCGATCTCGCCGTTGCGCATGAGGGAGCCGGCGGCGCCGTCCGCGACCACCGTCACGGGAATGCCCTCCTCCATGAGCTCAAAGGCGGTCAGACGGAGGCCCTGGAGCCAGGGGCGGGTCTCATCCGCGATCACGGACGGGCCGATCCCCGCCTCGTGGGCCGCGCGAACCACGCCCAGGGCGGTTCCGTATCCCCCGGTGGCCAGGGCCCCGGCGTTGCAGTGGGTGAGGATTACGGCTCCGGCCGGGACCAGCTCCAGTCCGTTACGCCCTATGGCCCGGTTGATCTCGATGTCCTCGGCCAGGATCCTTTCGGACTCCTCCCGAAGCGTTCTTTGAATCTCCTCCACGGGCCGCCCCGCGCTCTCCACCACCAGTTTGCGCATTCGATCCACGGCCCATCGGAGGTTCACGGCGGTGGGGCGGGCGGCGGCCGTCTCGTCGGCGGCCTCCATGAAGCGACGCAGAAAGGTGTCGTAGTCCTTGGTGCGAATCGCCCTTGCAGCCAGGGCGAGGCCCATGCCGGCGGCCACGCCGATGGCGGGCGCGCCTCTAATCACCATTTCTCTAATGCCCCGGATCACGTCCCTGTACCCCCGGCAGGTGAACCAGGCCACCCTGGCCGGGAGCTTTCGCTGATCGATCATTCTGACGCAATCGCCGCGCCACTCAATGGTGGGAATCATGATATGGGGATTCTCCAGCCGTGGGGATCTTCCTTTTCTGCGTACTGGATGGCCACGATCTCGTCGTACAGGCGCCGGCTCAGGTCGCCCATGCGTCCGCCGGCCACGGGGTAGTCCTTGCCCTTGTAGGTGAGCCGGCCCACCGGACTGATGACCGCTGCAGTACCTGCGCCGAAGGCCTCTTTGAGACTCCCGTCTTCCGCGGCGGCCGTGACCTCGTCGATGGCGAGCGACCGCTCCGAGACCTGAACCCCCCAGTCGTCGAGAATCCGGATCACGGAATCCCGGGTGATGCCGGGCAGGATGGATCCGTTCAGGGGGGCGGTGATCACCTCGTCGTTGATCACGAAGAACATGTTCATGGTGCCCACTTCTTCCACGTATCTCCTCTCCACCGCGTCGAGCCAGAGCACCTGGGTGAATCCTTTCGCCTGGGCCTCTTCCGCCGCAAGAAGGCTGGCCGCATAGTTGCCGGCTGTTTTGGCCTCTCCCACGCCTCCCACGGCCGCCCGAATGTACTTGTCTTCCACGTAGATCTTCACCGGGTTGAGACCTTCCTTGTAATAGGCGCCGACCGGTCCGATGATGATGTAGAAGAGGTATCGCCGGCTGGGTCGAACACCCAGGTGTTCGTCCGTGGCGATCATGGTGGGTCGAATGTACAGCGAGGTCCCGGGACTGCCGGGCACCCAGTCCCGGTCCAGCAGAATGAGCTCCTTGAGCGCCTCCATGACCTGGGGGATGTCCAGCTCGGGCATGCATATGCGGGCCGCGGACCGGTTCATGCGTTTGAAGTTGTCCTCCGCGCGGAAGAGGTAGAGGCCGCCTTCCTTGCCCCGGTAGGCCTTGAGGCCCTCGAAGATTTCCTGTCCGTAGTGGAGGCACATGGCCGCCGGGTCCAGCTCCAGGTGTCCGTAAGGGACGATCCTGGGATCGTACCATCCCCGCCCCTTTTCGTAATTCATCAGAAACATGTGGTCCGTGAGCAGTTCCCCGAAGCCCAGGTTCGACTCGTCGGTCGGTTTGGGCTTCCGTTGATCCGAACCGGCCGGGTTAACTTGAATGTCCATGACGATCTCCTCCTCTGGTGATGATGGGCATTGCAGGCGCAGTAACGCAGCCGTCTGCAGCCCGGTTGCATCTTCGGCAAACTCACTCGACGATGGCTCGATTCAGGTTATAATCAAGAGGATGTGGGCTGTCCAGCCCTTTCAGGGCACACCATGTTTCCCCTCACAGGACCAGGGCGTCCGCCACCACTTCCCAGAGGTACTTGACCTGGAGGTTCGTTATGCCTTTTTCCCGGATCAGGCTGTTGAACTGGCCGTGGCAGCTGTGGCAGGGCACCACGACGAGCTCGGCCCCGGTGGCCAGGATCCGCTCCATCTTTTTTTTCCCGTAACCGATCCGCTCTTGGTCGTAACCTGTGAGTAGGGCCCCGCCCCCGCCCCCGCAACAAATCTGGTGATCCCGGCCGGGGTGCATGTCCACCCAGTCGTGGAAGAGCCGGTCCATGATCCGCCTGGGCTCATCATAAAAGGCGTGTCCGAAAAGGGCCTGGGATTTCCGGCCGTAGTTGCAGGGATCGTGGTACGTGGCTCGCATGGGGAATCGCGACCGGTCCACGGTGATCCGGCCTTGCTCAAGGTACCACAGCAGGAGATCGAAGACCGTTACCGTGCCGAAGCGCTGAAGGGCTTCCGAGTGCCATGTCTCGAGACCCAACCGGGCCCCCAGGTAGGCATGGCCTCATTCGGGCCACAGGAAGTTCCGGGCCTGCATGCGGTCCATCTGCTCTGCGATGCGTCCGCTCATGCGGCGCACTGCCTGGTCGTCTCCCGTGAACATACCCCAGGTGCAGCCCTCCCAGTGGTCTGAGGGGATGGTCCAGTCTTCCTGTGCGGCGTGGAAGATTTTCCACCAGTGGACCAGGTCTTCGGTCTGGGTGTTTACCAGCTTGTTGTGGATGGTGACCA
The DNA here is from genome assembly GCA_964591925.1 of uncultured Desulfobacterales bacterium. GTDB lineage: Bacteria > Desulfobacterota > DSM-4660 > Desulfatiglandales > HGW-15 > JAIPEI01. The sequence goes on along the minus strand of CAZQCK010000001.1, from coordinate 62,084 downwards.
GAACGTTGGCACCCTCCTTGTCCACCGGGACCCGGAACCCGGAGAAACCGGGTTCCTCGGCAAGCTCTTCAGCCACGTCCTCCAGTATGAACACGAAGTCTTCCCTGGGAAGGCGGAGGTTGTTTCCGGTCTCCAGGGCCGCCTCCACGCCCTTGTGGAGGACGCCGGGAACCCGGTCCCGGTGCCTGCGGGACCGGATCTCCCTGACGAGACCGGAGATGCCCACCTGCATGGGGCAGTCGACTTCACACAGGGCGCACATGGTGCAGATCCAGGGCCAGCGGGCGTCCACCAGCTCGCTTTCCCGGCCTAGGTTCACCATGCGGACCAGCTTGCGCGGGTCGAACCCGTCCACTCCGGACACGGGACAGGCGGAGGCGCAGTAGCCGCAGGTCATGCAGGCGTCCTGAAGAAAGTCCTTGGACCGGAAGGATTCCAGGTCCAGCTCGTCCAGGACAATGGCGAGTGTGTGGTCCTTCATGTTCGCCCCTCTCTAAATGCTTGCACCATCCGGCCGAACTCCGTTCCCATGTTTGCCGCCAGGGTGGCAAAGCGCAGCCGCTCCGGGTCCAGCCCGAGCTCCTCCAGAGAGCGGCGAACCACCTGGACACGGGCGCGGGCCTCGATGTTTCCCCGTTCGGAATGGCAGTTTCCGGGATGACAGGCCAGAACCAGCACGCCGGAGGCGTCCGACAGCAAAGGGTCCAGCAGCATTCGCCCCGAGATACGCCCTGCGCAATCCACCGGCACGAAGACCAGGTCTTGCGGAAGCTCGTGGCCCAGATGGCGGCACAAGGCACGCGCCCGATCCGCGCTCCTGCGGCATCCAAAGGCCACCACGTCTCCTGAATGAATGGTAGGATACTCGATTGCGGTTATGGCATGGGCGTCTGTTTCGTCCGAGCTCCGGTTCCGCAGGGCGATGGCCCGGGCCGGGCAGGCGGCCTCGCAGATGCCGCAGGCAAAGCAGGCCTCAGGAATGATTTGAATCCGTTCACCGAGCGCCACGGCCCCGTGCGGACACGACCGGTAGCACGTGAGGCACCGGGCGCACAGGCGGGCATCGATGACGGCCGCATTGTGAGGCGCCCAACGGTCGAAGTGCTCGATCGCCCGCATCTCGAGCATGGCTGCGGCAACATCGTCTTCCTGCGTGTCCCGGCCCAAAGGGTCGGCGTCAGGAAGAATCCCCACGATGCCACGGCGGTTTGTCTGCAGGCCCAGCCGGTACACGTTGTCGGACGGTAGAAACCCGTCGGGGCCGGGATACGCATGGAGCGAAGAGGCCAGATCCAGGTTGCCGGGTCCGGCCTCTCGGGCTTCGTCCACCACGATCCAGGCCGGGTGAACCTGAAGCTGCATTCGGCCGGCTTCATCCTTCCATTCGACGGTGGTGCGTCCTGCATGGTCCCGGGTGAACCGGGGCCGGTGGTTCGAGAACCGGAAAAACAGGACGCCCTTTCGGCGGGCTTCCCGCACCCCGGCCTCGAGACCCGCCCCGCTCACTTTGAGGTTGGCGTAGAGCACGATCACCCGGTGGCCCGTATCGCCCTGAAGCAAGGATGCGCACTCGAGCACCTCCCTGGTGGAGGCGGGATGCCCTTCATGGCCGAGCCCCAGCAGAAACAACACCACGGGTGGAGGGTTGTTGGCTCCGGCGTTCGGCCTGAGGCCGGGCAGGATGTCTCGAAAGCGGGAGAGCGAGACGATGCGCTCTTCCGGTTCGAGGCCCAGGGCCTCGAAGACGGGTCTTTGCACCGGGGATTGGACCACTACCGCCCTGAACAGGCTTTCGCCTTCCTTCGGCTTCAAATCCGGAGCAAGATCCGTTTGAAAATCGCGCAGGCCATGGTTTTCAAAGACCGTGGCAGCGGTGGAACCGGTCTTTTCGTCTTCGATGATCAGAATGTTGCCCGGGCCGTCGTTTTTCACGCGATTTCCATCCTTAATGGGATGTGAGCGGTTTCTGCTTGTCTGTGCGGGTCAGGTCCTGCCCAGGTGTTCGAGGGTCCGCCATGCTGAAACTTTTCCGCTCTTGGCGGCGTCCAGTATGCCCATGGGTCCCAGGACGGTTCCTGCGGCCGCCACCCCCGGGGGCGTCCGGGCGGCCGCATTCGAATGGTCCAGAAAACCGTCCCATCCGGTTGGAAGCCCCAAAAGGCCGGCTGACTCCGCCAGGTCTTCCGCCGGGGTGATGCCGATTGAGAGCACGAGGAGATCCACATCCAGCGCATCCGGCACTCCGGCCTCAGGATCAAAGTACACGACTCGAATGCGGCGGTCTTCCGTAAGAGCGGCGTATGAGGGGACGGCCCGAATGAAGTGGAATCCACAATGCATCCCCTCCCAGGCGGACTCAAAGTCCCGGCCGAAGTTCTGAATGTCTATGTAGAATACGGTGACCTCCAGTTCGGGCTGCTGGAACCGGAGGCGCTGCGCCGAACGAAGGGCCGCCCCGCAGCAGACTCGGGAACACCACAGGTGTCCCAGGCGCTCGTCCCGGCTGCCCACGCATTGGACAAAGGCGATGTTGCGCGGCAAGGACCCGTTCGACGGCCTGATCGGCCGTCCCTGCTCCCGAAGCGTCCTCTCCA
>CAZQCK010000001.1:0-59480 GCA_964591925.1 uncultured Desulfobacterales bacterium | reverse complement strand
CCAGATCCGGGTTGGTTATCACGTCGTCGAACCGGCCGTACCCGTAAGGCTTGTCCTTGGGGTCGAAGGCTTGAAACCCCGTGGCCAGAATGACGGCGTCCGCAGCAAGGGTCTTTCGCTTCTCCTCCCGGTCGAGCGACAATGCGGACTCGGGGCAGGCCTCCACACAGGCTCTACAGTCTTCTCCGGCCACACCCCTGCATCTGTCCCGATTCAAGGCAAAAGGGGGTTGGTTATAAGGGGAAGGGGCCCTTTGAACGGCCCCTTCCTCGGGGCAGGCTTCAGCACAGCGGCCGCAGCCGGTGCACAGCCCGGGATCGACAAAGGACGGAGACTGGAGCAGGTCGACGGAAAACGTGCCTTGGTTCCGCTGGATGTCCTGGACGCGGGTGGAAGGCAAAAGATGGATGTCAGGGTTTTGGACGGCGTTATAAAGACGGTCTTCAGCAAGGCAGGCACCACACTTCACACAGGCGGTGGTGGCCTTGCAGGAAAAACCTATGGCGTGACCGCCTGCAAAGGGAGATGCCTCCACCACATGCGAATGCACGCCGAACCTGGATAGCTCTAGGGCCGCAGTCAGGCCGGCCACGCCTCCTCCGATGATCAGAACACCGGCTTCCGCCATGGTCTTAAAACCCCTGTGTGGAATATGAGCTTAAATATGCATGGATCACACAGCGGACGCAAGATGAAAACCGGACCTGAAACGCTCAGTTCAGGCCGGAGCAACCGGATCTTGACGGGCAGGGCGGGCTGGTTTATGATGCAAAGTCTATCAGCCCGATAGGAATCGATCTCGACTACCCGCTGAGTGCTCTCTCTTTTCCTTATTCTTTCTCTTCTTGCTTTGAATCGGGCCGTACCCAAGCGAATCAGATGTCGGAAAAGGAGCCGGTGAATGATAGGGCAAAGCTCCTGGGCTTGGCAGCCGGGAAAGCGGCGGATACAGGAAGCCAAGGCCTGTACCAGCGATGTTATCTGGATGGAGGAGCCCGTGGCAAGCCCGGACGGCGAGCGACTGGCGTCGGTGGTCAACCTGGAGGACGCCGTGTTCGGGCTCTGTGTGAACGGGGGGGTTCTGGAAGAGACCTTTGAAAAAATCTGGGGGCTCTGTTTTTCCCCGGACGGCCGAATGGCGGCCTTTGTCAGCCGGGAAATGGAATGGACCGTGGCCGTGGAGGGGCTCCCCTGGGAAACCACCTTCGGCTTTGCCTGGGACCTGTGCTTTTCCCGTTCCGGTGACCGGATCGGAGCGGCCGTTCAGCAGGACATGCGATATGGCGCGGCCGTGGACGGTACTCCGTGGCCGGAGCTTTTCGGCAACGCCGGCAATGTCACCCTCAGCCTCGACGGTGAGCATTCGGCTGCGGTGGTACAGACCGTGCCCATGGATGCGGCGGATATCGAGGCGTTTCAGAAAGGGTGTTACTCCATAGCCGTGGACGGCCGGCCCTGGGACCGGAACTTTGTGAACGTGTGGACCCCTGTGTTCGATGCTGAGGGAAAGCGTGTGGCCGCCCACGTTCGGCAGAGCCTGTACGACTACACCGTTGTGGTGGACGGAACCCCCTGGAACCGAAGCTTCGCCTCGGTGTGGGAGCCGGCCTTCAATTCCCGGACCGGGGCGGTGGCGGCCCCGGTGCGAAGCGGCGGTAAATGGGGTATGGCTGAGGACGGCGTCCTGGTCTGGCCCGCCCGGTACAGCCAGCTCTGGCATCAGACCTTTGACGAGCGCGGAACGACCCTCGCTGCGATCGCAGCCCCGTCCTATGGCCGGTTTACCGTGGTGGTCGATGATCGGCCGTGGAAGAACACCTTCAGTGTGGTGACGGATTTGGCCATGAGCCCGGAGGGCCGCCGTATCGGGGCCCTGGGAAAGGAAGACGGCCATTGGAGCGTGATCGTGGACGATGGCCCGTGGCCCGGCCGTTACGACATGATCTACCCCATCTCCTTCAGCCCGGACGGCGGGCATGCCGCGGTGCGGGCCGAACGAAACGGCCGGTTCTCCATCGTCCTGGACGGGAAGGAGTATGGAGAGACGTTTGATCGCGCCTGGGACCCCATCTTCAGCCCGGAGGGGGACAAGGTGCTCATTCGGGGGATTCGGGAAGGTACATTCCTTCGCATAGTCGCCGGCGTGGAGGATTTTTAGAACCGGCAGCACGATCAGGGGAGAACAAGATGCACCAAGTCTACGGATTCGTCGTGGGGCCGCTGGCCTGGATCGCCTTCGCCGTGTTCGTCCTGGGATCGATCCGGAAGATCTACACCATGTACCGGTCGGCCAAGACCCGGGACGGTCAGGTCCTGGCCTATTGGAACTTCAAGTACGCCCTGCGATCCATCATCCACTGGTCCGTACCCTTCTGGCCGGTCAACTCGAGGCGGCATCCCTTTGTTACCATGGTCTCCTTCGCGTTTCACATCTGCCTGGTGCTCGTTCCCGTCTTCCTTTTGGCCCACGTGGTGCTCTGGGACCACTATCACGGCGTACGGTTCCGGACCCTGCCGGAGAGCGTGGCCGACGTGATGACCGTCCTGGTGATTCTGGCCTGCGTGTTTTTCGCCGCACGGCGGGTTTTCCTGCGGGAGGTGCGGTACGTTACTTCCGCCATGGACTGGGTGGTGCTGGCCGTCGTGTTCCTTCCCTTCCTCACCGGGTTTCTGGCCTACCACCAGATCGGTCCTTACCGGGTCATGATCATCCTGCACATCCTGTTCGGGGAGATTATGCTGGCGGCCATTCCCTTTACCAGGCTCAGCCACATGCTCCTCTCCCCGTTTTCCCGCGGATACATCGGCTCCGAGTTCGGCAACGTGAGACAGGCCAAGGACTGGTAATGCGGCCTCAAGGAGGCGTTGAATGGATGCGACGGCTGAAAAGACTGAAGAGAGAAAACACGTGGACGTCGGGATCCGGAAGGGACTGGATGCCCTGACCCCGGAGAAGATCGAAAAGGCGATCAATCGGGTCTTTCGTTCGGAGACCGGGGCGAGACTCAAGGCCTACGAGGAGATCTGCGTCCGGTGCGGGCTCTGCGCGGACGGCTGCCATTACTACCTGTCCCATGACGGCGATCCGGCCTACTCCCCGGTGGGCAAGGTCAAGCAGACCCTGTGGAAGCTCCTGAAAAAGGGCGGCCGCATCACCTCCGAAGAGCTGGAACGGGTGGCCCTGGTGGCCTACACCGAGTGCAACCTGTGCCGGCGGTGCGCCATGTACTGCCCCATCGGCATCGACACGGCCTACATCATCACCGTGGTCCGGCGTCTCTGCCACCTTCTGGGGATCACACCTCAGTACATCCAGGACACGGCCCACAGCCACTCGGTCACCATGAACCAGATGTGGGTGAAGGAGGACGAGTGGATCGACAGCGTTCTCTGGCAGGAGGAAGAGGCCCGGGAAGAGATCCCCACGCTTCGCATACCCCTGGACAAGGAGGGCGCGGACATCATGTACTCGGTGATCGCGCCCGAGCCCAAGTTCCAGCCCCAGCTCATTTACCTGGCCGCCGTGATCATGAACGAGTGCGGCATGGACTGGACCATGCCCTCCATGCCCGGATGGGACAACAGCGACATGGCTATGTTCACGGGGGATGTGGAGCTCATGGGCAGGCTCAAGCGGAGCCATTTCGAGCGGGCCCAGAAGCTGCGGGTCAAGCGCATCGTCATGGGCGAGTGCGGGCACGCCTTCCGGGCCGTGTACGACGTGGGCAATCGATGGCTGGGATGGAGGGATTTCCCGCTGGAGGTGGTGCATGCCATCGACTTCTACTGGCAGATGCTCCAGGAGGGCCGGCTCAAGGTGGCCAGGAAGTTCGAACGGCCCGTGACCTTTCACGACCCCTGCAACATCGTGCGCGGCCGGGGCCTCCATGAGAAGGCGCGGGATATCGTAAGGGCCTTTTGCTCCAACTTCATCGAGATGCACCCCAACCGGGAGCACAACTACTGTTGCTGTGCCGGGGGAGGCGTGATCAACTGCGGCCCGCCTTACAAGAAGGTTCGGGTGGAGGGCAACCGCATCAAGGCGGACCAACTCAAAGCCACGGGTGCCGAGGTGGTCATTGCCCCCTGCCACAACTGCCACAGCGGGCTCAAGGATATTATGGAGGCCTACGACGTGGGTATGGAGCTGTCCTTCTTTTCGGAAATCATCTACGAGTGCATGGAAAAGCCCAACGCCCTGGAGGGCTGAGATGTTCAGAGGGTCGATACGCCGTCCCGGCCGAAAGGGAGAGAGGGAGGAGATGACGACGAAACGATACGCTTTGGTTGCAGCCATATTGCTCCTGGTCCTGTTTCTATCTGTTCCGCCGGCCGTGTCCCAGGACGAGTACTCGGTCTTCCCTCCGGATGTGTTTCCCGATCGCGAGAGGCCCCTGTCCCGGTTCACCCATGAGGAGCACATGGCTTTCGAGACCATTGAGGATTGTTTTGTCTGCCACCATGTGTATGAGGACGGCGTGCTCGTAGAGGGAGAGAGCTCGGAGGGCATCCCCTGTGGAGAGTGCCACAAGCTGAAGGCCGACGGTGTGGATCGGCTGCGCGCCTACCATAAAAAATGTAAGGGATGTCATGAAGAAGAAAAATCAGGGCCCATCACCTGCGGGGAATGCCATGTGCGTGATTGAGCCATAATCCCTTGACATTTTTTCCACAGGGGAGGATACTCTCACGCCGATAACAAGGGATCAGCGAGCACATCGGCCTCTGTGACAGGGAAGCCGGAAGCGCTGGCGGAATAAGCCGGAGATTTCCAAACACGAGAGAGGAAAGGTGTATGGAAGAGAACGAAGTTCTTGAACTAAGCGATCAGAAGCACGAGTTCCGCGACAAGATCAAGGAGATTTTACCGGACAGCAACCTGGAGCTCTGTCTGACCTGCGGGACGTGCGCCAGCGGCTGCCCGGCCACCGGGCTGGAGGGCATGGACCCCAGAAAGTTTGTCCGCATGCTTGCGCTGGGGCTCTACGACGAGGCCACCAGTTCGCCGTGGGTCTGGATGTGCAGCATGTGCCAGCGGTGCATTCATGCCTGCCCCATGAAGGTGGACATTCCCCAGATGGTGGGGCTGGCGCGGCAGACCTGGCCGCGGGAGGAACGTCCCAAGGGCATTTTAGGCTCGTGCGACATGGCCCTTCGAAGCGATGCCTGCAGCGCCATGGGCGCTTCGGAGGAGGACTTCCAGTTTGTGGTGGAGGATGTCCTGGAAGAGGTGCGGGAGACCCAGCCGGGATGGGAGAACCTTCAGGCCCCGGTCAACAAGCAGGGTGCAGAGTACTTCCTGAACCAGAACTCCCGCGAACCCGTGACCGAACCCGACGAGATGGTGCCCCTGTGGAAGATCCTTCACATGGGCGGGGCGGACTGGACCTATGGAACCAAGGGCTGGGCTGCGGAGAACTACTGCATGTTCCTCCAGGACTGGGAGGCCTGGGAGCACATCACCCGGGTCAAGGCCAAGGCGGTGGATGACCTCGGGTGCAAGTACTGGCTCAACACGGAATGAGGGCACGAGCTCTTTGCATTCCGGGTCGGATTGCAGAAATTCAACGTAGAGCACAACTTTGAGATCGAGAGCATCATTCGCCTCTATGCCAAGTGGATCCGTGAGGGCAAGCTGCCCGTGAACTCGGACTGGAACAAGGACATTCAGGCCAAGTTCACGGTCCAGGATCCTTGCCAGCTGGTGAGAAAGTCCTTTGGAGACCCGGTGGCCGAGGACCTGCGGTATGTGGTCAAGAAGGTGGTGGGTGAGGAGAACTTCATCGACATGCAGCCCAACCGCTCCAACAACTTCTGCTGCGGCGGAGGCGGGGGGTACCTTCAGAGCGGCTACACCGAGGAGAGGAGAGAGTACGGCAAGATCAAGTTCGACCAGATCATGTCCACAGGCGCCGGTTACTGTATCGCGCCCTGCCACAACTGCCACTCCCAGATCCACGATCTGTCTGAGCATTTCGAAGGCGGGTTTCCCGTGGTCCACCTCTGGACACTGATCTGCCTCTCCATGGGCGTCCTGGGCGAGAACGAGAGGGCTTACCTGGGTGAGGACCTGGCAGAGGTCGGCCTCTAAGGAGAGAGCGAGATTGTTGCATGAGTGCAAAATCCCGCCCGCCGGCACGGGCGGGATTTTTTTCGCCGCGGGTCCCATGACCGGCGGCCTGGGCAACAAAGGAGAGGATCATGAGCGATAAGAAGGTCTACCAGGTCCGAACCGCCTGTCCCCAGTGCGGTTGCAGCGCGGTTTCCCACCTCAGCGCCGAGGAGATTCGGGAGAAGTTCGGGGATGTGCCCAACGTCCGGATGGAATGCGGCGAGTGCATGGCCAAGTATGAGACTCCCGTCAAGGAGTTTTGCCCCGAGTACGCAGAAGACTGCGGCCTTTGATCTTTACCCCCTCCGATTCACCGGGCGCCCGCAGGTTCCGCGGGCGCCCGCCTCCTTCCCTGCCGCCTTGTTCCTGCCCTACTCAGACCCCGCGTTTGTTCCGCGGCAGAGCTGATGGCCTCGCAAAAGCAAAAATCTTCCGCCGGCCGCAAAGACTGCAAAGTGAAATGATGAAGATTAAGGGGTTTTTTAGCGCTCCCGGCGTGTTTGCGAAAGAACGCAGGTTTTACGAATTCGTCAGGGCCGGCAAATGTATTGCGATAATGCAATTGAGCGAGCCCGTTTCCGTTGCAGTATTGATTGGTTGAGCTGTTCAGCCCGGGAACGGTCCGCACAGTGTCTGCTCTGAAAGATTCCTTATATTCCAGTCGGTTCCGGCCGACGCCTGAGCTGCGTTCGGACATGGCACGCTCGATGCATAGAAGACGCCGGTGGCGGGGAAGGCCCTCGGGGCTTACTCTTCCAGACCGATGAATTGTCATTTCAAAGGAAAGCAACCTTGACGGCCTTGTAAAAAGTCAAAATTTCGCGCCAAGACACAAAGTTCGCAAAGTGAACTGATTGATATTAAAAGGTTTTTTTCTTAGCGTCTTAGCGTCTTTGCGAGAGGATGCAGTTTTTACGAATTTGTCAACCTTCAGCCCCGGAATGAGCGCTTCACAGTGCTGCCGGACGGGACGGAAAGAGGAGAGGACATTCAGGATGCGAATAGCAGTCACATCTGTGGGAAATGATTTGAATGGAGAAGTGGAGCAACGATTCGGCCGTGCGCCCCGGTTTCTCCTGGTGGATCCGGAGACCATGGAGTACGAGGTGGTGGAAAACACCCAGAGCATGGATCTGCCCCAGGGAGCAGGCATTCAGGCTGCGGAGAACGTTGCGAGTCATCAGCCCTCCGCGGTTCTCACTGGAAACTGCGGCCCCAAGGCGTTCAAGGTCCTTCAGGCCGCCGGGATCAAGGTGGTGGTGGGTGTCAAGGGAAAGATCGAGGACGCAGTCAAGGCTTACGCGCGCGGGGATTATCAGTCCGCCGAAGCGGCGAATGTGAATGGCCATTGGATGTGAACGATTGTCGCAACGCACGCCGGATTTATTCACCCGCCGGGGTGTGAGGCGAGTTTCCATTCGGAATGGGTCTTTTCCGCCGATTTCATCGTTGATCAGCGAGGTTCATTGTGCTGCGCAAGGCAGTACGCCTCAGCGTGAGCTCGTGACCTCCTTGATCTTGACGGGGAATTCTCCTTTCTGAATTGGAAACTCAGCAGTGCTCGAAATTCGTTTATGGATGGGCACGAGGCAAGGGTATGAAAGTGGCGATTCCAGTATGGGGCGACAAGATTTCTCCCGTGTTCGACACGGCGACGCGGGTTATGATCATTGATACCAAAGCCGAACCATCCGAGCGAGTCAACGTGAGCCTGGAAGGCGATGACCTTGTGCGCCGTTGCGCGCGGTTGAAGGAGCTCGGCGTGCAGACCCTCATCTGCAGTGCCATTTCAAATCCCTTTTGCCGGCGGTTGCGGGCGGTGGATATCGAGGTGATTCAGGGCGTATCCGGCCCCAGGGAAGATGTTTTTCAGGCCTACCTGCAGGGAAACCTTGATCAGGAGGCCTTTCGAATGCCCGGCTGTCCCCGTGGAAGGTGGAGCGGGGCGGGAAACGCTTTTGCAGAAGGCGATGAGTGTGCAAAAACAACTTCGAGGAAGGGGCGTTCCGGCCGGTGCCGGTTCCGCGTTCTCTCCCCGGAGCATAAACCGAAAAAGGAGGCTTGAAGAATACCATGGCGGAAGGCCAAGAGAGCTGCGGCATGAAGGGCCGCAAGGAACAGCAGGATCAACAGGATATTGAGATTCAGGATCGACTTTCCCATATTCAAAACAAGATTCTGGTCATGAGCGGCAAAGGGGGAGTGGGAAAGAGCAGTGTGGCAGCATGCCTGGCGCTTTTTCTCGCCCGCAGGGGATATTCCGTAGGGCTGATGGATGTGGACCTCCACGGCCCGAGCATTCCCAGGATGCTGGGGCTGACAGAGGGAATCCAGCTTTCTCAAAAAACAGGCAAGGCCCTCCCCGTCCCGTGCATGGATAACCTTCATGCCATTTCCATCGAGTTTCTGATGGGCGATAACCGGGACTCCGCCACGATCTGGAGGGGGCCGCTCAAAATCGGCGTGATCCGCCAGTTCATTTCGGACATCGAATGGCCGGATCTCGATTATCTCGTCATCGACTCACCCCCGGGCACCGGAGATGAGCCTTTGACCGTGGCCCAGACCATTCCCGATGCGCGGGCCCTGATCGTCACCACTCCCCAGGAGATCTCGCTGGCGGATGTTCGAAAATCCATCAACTTCTGCCGCCAGGTCAACATGAACATCCTGGGTATGGTGGAGAACATGAGCGGCTTGCTGTGCCCTCATTGCGGTGGTAACATTGATCTCTTCCGCTCCAATGGGGCCCGCCTGCTGGCCGGGAAGGAGCGCATCGATCTCCTGGGCACTCTCCCCATCGACCCCGAGGTGGTCCGGCTGGGGGATCAGGGGGCCTTGAGAAGCCTGGACACGAATTCCTCGCCTTTTGCTCGAGCGTTCAACGAGACAGTGGACGAGGTCCTTCGCAAAGGCCCGGCTTCGCAGGCGCAGGCCCAGGAGAAGCCGTCAACCGAGCAAAGAAAGGAAACGGACATGGAAAAAACGGTGTTCGCCATCCCGGTGGTCGAGGGCAAGCTCTGCGCCCATTTCGGGCACTGCGACCAGTTCGCCCTGGTCGAGACCGAGGACGGGAAGATCAAGGGTACGGAAATGCATACCCCGCCGCCGCATGAACCGGGCGTTCTTCCCAAGTGGCTGAGCGAGATGGGCTCCAATGTCATAATCGCAGGTGGCATGGGTGCGAGAGCCCAGGAGCTGTTTAAGGAAAGCGGAATCCAGGTGATCATAGGTGCACCCATGGACGCCCCGGAATCTTTGGTCAATCAATACCTGGCAGGTGCGCTGGTCACCGGGGACAACATCTGCGACCACTGAACACTCTGAAGAGGGTGGTCAAGCTCAGTGCGGCCATGGAATATGCCGCCGCGGCGGCATAGAGGTCGCTGAAGACCGACTTTTTTTCGGAAGAGATGATTGGAGGAGGGTATTCGTGAAGAAAGTGGCGATTGTAGGATGTGGTGCCTATATGGACAGCGGGTACGGTTGTCCCGGAGAGTGGCGCTGCCTGAAGGCTGCGGCCCTGGGAGAGGGCACGTTCGAAAGTCCGGTCCAGGTGGTGTCGTTCGTTCGATGCGATTGTCCGGGCAGGTCTCTGGCGCCCAACCTGGGGATGGCCGCCAGGCTTTCTGAAATCAAGCCGGATGCCGTGTACTTGAGTTCTTGCCTGGTCAATGCCAAGCCCGGTTGTCCTTATGCGGATGCCGATGAGTTGGCCGGGATCATTCAGGGCAAGACAGGCATCCCTGTCATCAAGGGAACACACGACTATCATTGACAGAGAATCCTGCCGTGTGAGGGTTTTCAGCATCGGTCGCATTGACCGGTTCTAAAAGAGATGCGGCCGTCAAAAAGGGGGAATTGGCCCTGAAAAACCAATGTTTGCGGTATCAGCAAGTATGGGGTCATATGATCCGATTGACCGCAAGGGAGGAAACGAGATGCCGGCACAAGGAAAAGGCGGTGGAGGACAAGGTGCACAGGGAGGAAACGCGACCGGTCAAGGGCGAGGCAGGGGCGGCGGTCGAGGCATCGGCGGCGGCCGTGCCCTGGGCCCCGGCGGCAACTGTGTTTGCCCGGCTTGCGGCCACACCATGCCGCATGAGCGTGGTGTTCCCTGCTTCGAACTCAAGTGCGCCAAATGTGGCACATACATGACGAGGGACAGGAATTGATTCTCTCCATTGCGAGCGGAAAAGGTGGAACCGGCAAGACGACCGTGGCGACCAATCTCGCCCTGGCCCTGGGCTCGGGGGTCCAGTTGCTGGACTGTGACGTGGAAGAACCCAACGGCGCCCTCTTTGTCCGGCCGGAGTGGACCAGGAAGGAAACCGTGTACGCCATGGTTCCCGAGGTGGATGAAGAGGCCTGCACGAGATGCGGGCAGTGCGCCGAGCTCTGTCAATTCAAGGCGATTTCGGTGATCGGTGACGTAATCATTACCTTTCCCGAGCTGTGCCACAGCTGCGGGGGGTGTATGAGGGTTTGCCCGGAGAATGCCGTGACCGAGGTGGGCCGTCCTCTGGGGCAACTTCGTCTGGGGCACAGGAACGGTTTGGATTTTGCGGACGCCGAGTTGAACGTGGGCGTGGCCTTTGCGCCTCCCCTGATTCGAGAGGTCCGCTCCCAGACCCTTCCGGAAAAATCGGTCATCATAGACGCACCCCCCGGGACCTCGTGTCCCGTAATTGCAGCCGTCAAGGACACGGACTTTGTGCTGATGGTTACCGAGCCCACCCCTTTCGGGCTCAGCGACTTGAAGCTCGCAACCGAGGTGGTGAAAATTTTGGGTATCCCCTGCGGGCTGGTCATCAACCGCGCGGAAATGGGCTATGAAGACGTCCATACCTTTGCGCAAAAGGAAGGTATTCCCATCCTGATGGAGATCCCTTTTGACCGGAAGATCGCCGAGGCCTACTCGCGAGGAGAGCTCCTGGTGGACAGGGTGCCGGAGTGGCGAGAGCGGTTCAGGGACTTATATGAACGTATTGAGAGCATGGTGAACCATCAGGACCCGGAGCGGAACCCATGAATGAGCTCGTAGTGATCAGCGGCAAAGGGGGCACGGGAAAGACAAGCTTGATGGCGGCCTTCGCCGCCTTGGCGGAAGACGGAGTGCTTTGCGATGCGGATGTGGACGCCCCGGACTTGCACCTCGTTCTCAGCCCTTCGATTCGGGTTCAAACCCCCTTTCAGAGCGGGAACACCGCTCAAATCCGTAAACACGACTGCACGGAGTGCGGTTTGTGCCGGGATCTGTGCCGATGGGACGCCATTGGAGAAGACTTTCAGGTCGATCCTCTGGACTGTGAGGGGTGCGGGGTCTGCGTCTGGTTCTGCCCTGAGAAGGCCGTGGATTTTCCTCCGAACGTGTGCGGCGAGTGGTACGTATCGGACACCCGATTCGGAACGCTGGTTCACGCCAGGCTCTCGCCTGCCGAAGAGAACTCGGGCAAGCTGGTCGCCCTGGTGCGCCAGGAGGCGCGAAAAGCAGCAGAGAGCGAAGGCCGATCGCTTCTGTTGACCGACGGCCCTCCCGGCGTGGGGTGTCCGGTGATCGCCTCTCTGGGAGGCGCTACAGCCGCCCTGGTGGTCGCCGAGCCTACGGTGTCCGGCGTGCACGACCTGGACCGGGTGTCGGACCTGGCATCCTTTTTCAAGGTCCCGATCATGGTCCTGGTGAACAAGGCGGACATCAATCCCGAGACGGCCGATCGAATCCGTGAGACCGCGGAGAAAAAGGGACACACCTTTTTGGGCGCGATTCCCTTTCACCAGGATTTCACCAAGGCCATGATTCAAAAGCAGAGCATCGTGGAGTACGCCCCGGAAGGGGAGGCTGCAGAGGCCGTGCGCAGGATCTGGGACCGGGTCGTGGCTCACTTGGAGGAGATGGAAGCGGAATCGCCTTCTCCCCTTTGAATGAGGTTGAGCCGTGCGTAGACCCCGCCCGATGCCATGAGCTCATCATGCGTCCCCTGTTCTCGAATGCGCCCTGCCTGCACGACCAGAATGCGGTCGGCCCCTTGAATCGTGGATAGGCGGTGGGCCACCACCAGCGTGGTGCGACGGCGGGTGATCCGGGTGATCGCCTCCTGGATCAGACGCTCCGTCTCCGGGTCTACGCTCGATGTGGCCTCGTCCAGAATCAGGATCGCGGGATCGCCGACCAGGGCCCGGGCAAAGGAGAGGAGCTGTCTTTCCCCGGCTGAGAGCGTGGCCCCGCCTTCACCTATTTCGTGATCAAGTCCTTTGGCAAGGCGCCCCACGAAGTGGTGGGCGTTCGCTTCCTGAAGAGAACGCTCCACGTCCTCCCGCGTCACATCTTCTCGGCCTAGAGCCAGGTTGTCGTACAGGGTCCCTGAAAAGAGAAACACGTCCTGCATGACCAGCCCGATGCGGTTTCGCAGCTCGGCTCTAGGCCACCTGCGGACCTCCACGTCGTCGATGAGAATGGCCCCTGTTCGGGCTTCATAGAGTCTTTCGATCAGGTGAACAATGGTGGTTTTTCCGCTCCCCGTGGGTCCCACCAGCGCCGCAGTCTCGCCCGGGCGTACTCTGAAGGAGATGTCTTTGAGAACGGGCTGCTTCGGCTGGTACTCGAAAGAGACCTCCCGGAATTCCACGCTGCCCGCCGGTTCTTTCGGGAGTACGGGCTTCGAAGGCTCGTGCGCCTCTTCCCTCGGATGGTCCATGAACTCGAAGATCCGCTCCGTGGAGGCCATGGCCGCCTGCATTATGTTGTATTTTTCGCTGATGTCCCGAATGGGTTTGAAAAACATTTGCATGTAGCTCACAAAGGCCACGAGGGATCCCAGGGAGAGCTGTTCTCGAAGGACCTGCCCTCCTCCGTACCAGAGGAGAAGGGCTACTGCAAAAGAGGCGACGAGCTCCATCAGGGGCATAAACACGGCGAAGACGCGGATCTGTTTCATGCCGGCCAGGTAGTTCTCATGGTTGATGGCGGCAAAGGCCTTCATCTGCTCCGTCTCCCGGGTGAAGAGCTGGATGATGCGCATGCCGATGATCCGTTCCTGGAGAAAGGCGTTCAGCTTTGCCACCTTCCGGCGCAGCTCTCGGAAGGCCTCCCGTGCCATGGTGCTGAACAGGAGGGTCAACCCGAAGATCAGGGGCAAAAGGGCGAAGCAGATCAAGGCCAGCTTCCAGTTCAGTGCGAGCAGAATGACTACAATCCCCAGGAGAAGAAACACGTCTTTGAATACCGTCACCAGGACCGACTTGAACAACTCGTTGAGGTTCTCGATATCGTTGGTCGCTCGTGTCACCAGGCGGCCCACGGGGTGCCGGTCAAAGAAGCGCATGGCCTGGGCCTGCATCCTTTCGAACAGGTGAATACGAATGTCATGCATGATGAACTGCCCGGTTCTCTCCAGGAGCACATGCTGGATATAGCCGAAGCCGAAGGACAGGACGAGGATGGCGAGAATGAGCAGGCCGATCCCGGCCACGCCCCTCAGGTCCGCTTGCCGGATTTTGCCCAGCTCCCGGGCGTCGAGGCGGCTGAGCCGGTCCACGGGTATGGCGAGCGCTCCGTCTTCCAGGGTGAATGCACGGCTGGAAGGGACCTCCTCGGTCAAGTGGTATGCTTGTTCCGCCGCCACCCTGTAGTAACGATCCTGCGAAAGCGTGCCTGCTTGCCGAAGCCTATGAACCGTTCCGGGATCCAGGGTCTCCAGCGCATCGCCCGAAATGAGACCGAATCGTCCCTGGCGGCCTTGTTGGATGAGGTGGACCAGGGGTTTGCGGTTCGAGACTTCTCCGCCCAGCTCTATGCGGTACCAGGAGGCCAGGATGTACCGGTCGATGGCCACCTTGGACAGGTAGGGCGGCGCCAGATCAAACAGCGTGACCGCGAGCGTCAGGAGGAGCGCCCATAGAACGGTTCTCGCGTAAGGCCTTGCAAAGGGCAAGAGACGCCTCAGGAGCCTCAGGTTATAAGGCTTCCCCAGCCGGCCTTCCTCCATGTATCCGTACTCCCCGTACATGCTTCTCCAGACGTGCCGGCCTCCTCAGGAGCCGGCGTCTTCCAGTTGTCGTTCCAGGCGTCGCTGTGTGTAGATTGCAGCGTACGTTCCGTCGAGCTCCATGAGATGGGTGTGATTTCCTTCCTCCACCAGCCGCCCCTGTTCCAGGACGAAAATTCTATCGGCCCGGCGGATCGTGGAAAGCCGGTTGGATACGAACAGGGTGGTCAGACCGGCGCGCTGAGCCAGGATCCGGTTCAGGATGCGTGCTTCGGTGCGCGTGTCCACCATGGACAGTGCGTCGTCCAAAATCAGTACGGGAGGGTTCAGGACCAGGGCCCGGGCGATGGTCAGGCGTTGTCGCTGGCCGCCTGAGAGGGAAAGGCCGCGCTCTCCCACCAGGGTATCCAGCCCCCGGTCCAGGTGCTCCAGCTCTTCGTGGAGCCGGGCGGTTTTCAAGGCGTTGATGAGCACCTCGTCCCGAATGTTCCGTTGCCCTAGAAGAAGGTTGCTTCGAAAAGTATCCGAAAAGAGGACCGTCTCCTGGGGCACGAATCCTATGGCCCTTCGAAGGGCCTTGAGATCGGTTCGCGTGACATCCACCCCGTCGAGGTACACGGTGCCGCCGGCAAAGGGCACAAGGCGCGGGAGGCTGAGCAGGAAAGTGGTTTTTCCCGCTCCCACCCGGCCGACCACGGCGATGGTCCACCCCGCCTCGATGCTCACAGAGACATTTGCCAGGGCGTCTTGCTGCTGCAGGGGGTAGCGGATGGAAAGCCCTTTGACCTCTATGTTTCCCTGAAGCGGTTGGGGAAGCGGCTCAGGATCCGGTGGCGAGGCGATGCCGGGGGTCGTCTGGAAAATCCGGTGAATCCGTCGCATGGAGGCCGAGCCCCGCTGCATCAGGCTGATCACCCAACCCATGGCCATGAGAGGCCAGGTGAGCAGGTTCAGGTAGGTGGTGAAGGCGACAAAGTCTCCGGTGGTGATACGGTCGTAAATCGCGAGTCTCCCGCCGAACCACACCACCACACAGAGGCCCAGGTTGGTAAACACCACCATCAAGGGAAAGAGCAGGGCGAGGGTGCGGGCGAGACGGAGGTTTTCGTCCACATAGTGCACCCCTTCCCGGCGCAGACGTTCCGTGGCCCAGGACTCCCGGGCGTAGGCCTTGACCACGCGAATTCCGGAGACGGCCTCTCGAACCCGTTCCGTGAGGCTGGAAAAGGCTTGTTGAACCCGTTCGTAGCCGGAGGACAATCGCCGGGTCAGCTTTCGAGTGATGAAGACGATGAAGGGCATGGGAATCAGGGCGATCAGGGTCAGGGGAATGCTGAGATGGAGCATGAAGCCCACGGTTGCGGTTCCCATGACCAGGGAGTCGGTCAGTGCCACCAACCCCATGCCCACTGCCATGCGTACTGCATTCAGGTCATTGGTGGCCCGGGCCATGAGGTCTCCCGTCCGGGTGGAATGGTAAAAGGAAGGGGGGAGGGTAAGGAGATGCTCGTAGATGCGGTTTCGGAGTCTTTCCTCCACGATGCGGGAGTGCCCCAACAGAGCGAGACGCCAGAGGAACCGAAAAACGGCGATGGCGCAGGCCAGACCCAGGATGACGCCGGCATAGCGGAGAAGAAGGGCGGGTGAGGCCTTGAGGGTCGTCAGGGCGTCCACCGCGGCTCGAAGAATGAGAGGAATCTGGAGCTGCAGAAAATCCACCAGCAGGAGAAAGAAGAGTCCTGCGGCGAGACGGGGAGTGTTTTTCCGGAACATGGGCCCCAAAGGGCTAAAGGGTCGAATGGTTTCCCGGAAGCGTTGTCGAAGTGGTTCCATAAAGCCCCTCGGGCCGTCTCCCGATCCTTTCCTGAATCGCTCAATTCAGGTCTTTATAACCGGGGCACGACCAGTCCCTGTAGGGCATACTGGAGGGGGAGGGGGTTGTCAAGGCTGCGCCGACCTGGTCATCATGTTCGCATTAAACGCTCAATTCAGGAGGATGGATTCAACTTGAACAAATGCTTTGAAAATCCTATGATCTCAAGGCCATGAGGCCTGGGAATGCCGTTTGTAAAGGGGGTTGCCTTGGAAAATGCCGTGCTGTGCATGAAGGTTTGCCTGGTGTCCCTTCTCCTGTGCTCCCTTTTGGGTGTCGGAGGTGATTCCAGCGCCATGCCGGGAGGGCGTGAAGAAGGTCCGCGTATTCGACGATCCATTCTGCAGGGGGCCTGGTATCCTGCGGAGCCCGACGCACTGCGCGGCCGCATCCGCACCTTTCTGTCCAAGGCCGCTCCTCCCCGGGTTCAGGGGCGCATTCGGGCCCTGGTGGTTCCCCATGCGGGCTATCGCTACTCCGGTTCGGTGGCTGCCCACGCCTATCGGCTGATCCAGGGAAGGCCCATTCGCCGGGTGGTCCTGATCGGCCCCAGCCACCGATGGGGATTTGACGGCGTTTCAGTCGCCCGCCACCAGGCGTACGAGACCCCCCTCGGCCGGGTACAGGTGGACCGCTCCATGGCCGATCGCCTCATCGCCTCGAGTCCGGGGATCCGTTTCGTCCCGAAGGCGCACGCCGCCGAGCACTCTCTGGAGATTCAGCTTCCCTTTTTGCAGACCGTTCTGCAGGATTTCCGCATCGTACCGGTGATCATGGGACGGCAGGATCCGGGAACCTGTACGATGCTGGCGGAAGCGCTGGCGCGAGGGCTGGAAGAGGAAGAGGGTACCCTGATCATCGCCAGCACTGATCTTTCCCACCACCACGACGATGCGACCGCACGCGTTCTGGACGGCGCCTTCATTCAGTATGTAGAGTCGTTCGATCCCGAAGGGCTGGCCGAGGCTCTGCAAACGGGGCGATGCGAAGCGTGTGGCGGAGGCCCCACCGTAACCGCCATGACCGCATCCCGAAAGCTGGGCGCGGACCGGAGTGTGATTCTTGACCATGCCAACTCGGGGGATGTGACCGGGGATCGCAACCGTGTGGTGGGATACCTGGCCGCCGCGATTCTCGAATGAAACAGGGGGCCGCAACAGCGGTCCGAGAGGAGAGCTTTTCATGACCGGAGAGGAACGGGTGCTCTATCCGGGCAACGTGGTTCATGTGGCCGGGGTCGACGGTGAAGTAAGCCCCCGGGAAGGGGAGGCCATCGAGCAGGTGCGCAGGGAAATGGGGGCGCAGGACTCACCCTATGATCAGAGCGCCGGCCGCCGGGACTTTCAAAGCAGGGTGCGGGCCGGAGGGGTTTCCGCTTGACACCTTGAAGAGGCCTTCCCTATATTGGCGTCGCTTAAGGAGAATTTCCCCTAATAGGCAGAACCGGTTGTTCCGCGGAAATGCGGTGCACGACCCACAGAGACCCCGATTGCGGGTCCGTGGGTCTTTTGCCGTAGGGCATTCCGGAACGGCCCAGGCCCCCGCGTTTTCAGGGGCGAGAAAGGAGACCGCCATGCCCAGGCGTGAGGACATACACAAGGTCATGATCATCGGCTCCGGTCCCATTGTGATAGGACAGGCTTGCGAATTCGACTATTCCGGAACGCAGGCCTGCAAGGCCCTGCGCAAGTTGGGGTATGAGATCGTGCTGGTCAACTCCAACCCGGCCACCATCATGACCGATCCCGGCATGGCCGATGCGACGTACATCGAGCCTCTTGACCTTGACACCATGGAGCGCATCGTGGAGCGGGAAAAGCCGGACGCCATCCTGCCGAACCTCGGCGGTCAGTCCGGACTCAACCTCTCCTCCGAGCTTGCGCGGACAGGGGTGCTGGACAGGAACGGCGTGAAGATGATCGGTGTGCAGGCGGATGCGATCAAACGGGGAGAGGACCGGATTGCGTTCAAGGAGACCATGGACCGGCTCGGCATCGAGATGCCCCGGAGTGAACCCGCGTTCACCATCGAAGAAGCCGAACGTATTGCGGAGAAGCTGGGATACCCTGTGGTGATCCGGCCGGCCTACACCATGGGCGGCACCGGCGGCGGCCACGTATACAACGTGGAGGAGCTTCGCTCGGTGGCGGCGCGGGGACTGGCCGCGAGCCTGGTCGGTCAGGTTCTGGTTGAGGAGTCGGTTCTCGGATGGGAAGAGCTGGAGCTGGAGGTGGTCCGGGACGCCAAGAACCAGCTCATCACGGTGTGCTTCATAGAGAACGTCGACGCCATGGGCGTGCATACGGGCGATTCGTACTGTACGGCGCCCATGCTTACCATCTCGACCGAGCTCCAGGAGCGGCTCCAGAAGTACTCTTACGCCATCGTCGAAGCGATCGAGGTCATCGGCGGAACCAACATTCAGTTCGCCCACGATCCCCGGACCGGCCGGGTGGTGGTGATCGAGATCAACCCGAGGACCTCCCGGTCCTCGGCCCTGGCCTCCAAGGCCACGGGGTTCCCCATTGCACTCATCTCCGCCATACTTGCCGGCGGCGTGACCCTCGACGAGATTCCCTACTGGCGCGAAGGTACCCTGGAGAAGTACACCCCTTGGGGGGATTATGTGGTTGTGAAGTTCGCCCGCTGGGGATTCGAGAAGTTTCCCGGGGCCGAAGACCGCCTGGGGACCCAGATGCGGGCTGTGGGCGAGGTGATGAGCATTGGAAAGACCTATAAGGAGGCCTTTCAGAAGGCGATCCGTTCTCTTGAAACAGGGCGGTACGGTCTTGGTTTCGCAGTGGACTTCCACGAGCGGTCCCTGGAAGATCTAATGGATCGGCTCTCCGAACCCAGCAGTGAACGGCAGTTCATCATGTACGAGGCCCTGCGTAAGGGCGCGGAGGTGCAGGCGCTTTTCGAAAAGACGCACATCAAGCCCTGGTTCATAGAGCGGATGAGGGAGCTGGTGGAGCTGGAGGAGGAGATTCGTGGACGCGGTCCCGGCGATCTCCCGGACGCTCTTCTGGAGCGAGCCAAGAAGGACGGATTCAGCGATCGGTATCTGTCCATGCTGTTGCAGCGTTCCGAAGGAGAGATTCGAACCCGCCGGTCCGCCCTGGGCGTGGTGGAGGCATGGGAAGCGGTGCCTGTGAGCGGCGTGGAAAATGCAGCGTACTACTACTCCACGTACAACCACTCCACGGCCAAGACCCCGGATCATGTGGAGGCCGGATCCAACCGAAAGATCATGGTGTTGGGGGGCGGGCCGAACCGCATCGGACAGGGGATAGAGTTCGACTACTGTTGCGTGCATGCCGCGTTCGCGCTTCGGGATGAAGGCATGCAGTCGATCATGGTGAACTGCAATCCCGAAACCGTATCCACAGATTATGACACCTCGGACAAGCTCTATTTCGAGCCTCTCACAGTGGAGGACGTGCTCAGCATCTACGAGAAAGAGAAACCGGAAGGCGTGATTGTGCAATTCGGCGGGCAGACACCTCTGAATATCGCCGGAGAGCTGGCCGAGGCAGGTGTCCGCATCATCGGAACATCTCCGGACGTCATAGACCTGGCCGAGGACCGGGACCGGTTCCGGCAGAAGATGCGCAAGCTGGGCATTCCTGAGCCGGAATCCGACATGGCCGGCACATTGGATGAGGCCTTGAAGGCCGCGGAGCGCATCGGCTATCCTCTGATGGTGCGGCCGTCCTATGTTCTGGGCGGTAGAGGCATGGAAGTGGTTCATGACGAGGAAATGCTGAGACACTATGTTTCCGCGGCTGTGGGCGTTTCTCCGGAGCGCCCCATCCTGATCGACAAGTTTTTGGAAAACGCCATAGAGGTGGAGGCGGATGCGGTCGCCGACGGCACCGATGCTTTCGTGCCTGCGGTCATGGAACACATCGAGCTGGCGGGCGTGCACTCCGGTGACTCCGCCTGCGTGATTCCGCCCATCAGCATCGCGGCCAAGCACCTGGAGATAATAGAGGAGTACACACGAAGGATCGCCGTGGAGCTGAACGTGGTGGGTCTCATGAACATCCAGTACGCCATTTCCGAGGACACGGTCTATATCCTGGAGGCCAATCCCCGGGCGTCCCGAACAGTGCCTCTGGTCTCCAAGGTGTGCGGTATTCCCATGGCCCGTCTAGCCACCCAGGTCATGCTGGGAAAGAGGCTGGCCGACCTGGACATCACGAAGGGCAATGTGCCGCACTTCGGGGTGAAGGAGGCGGTCTTCCCGTTCAACATGTTTCACGAAGTGGACCCCCTCCTCGGCCCGGAGATGCGCTCCACCGGAGAAGTCCTGGGTCTGGCCGACACCTTCGGCCTGGCTTATTACAAGGCCCAGGCCGCGGCCAAACAGGTCCTGCCCCTGGAAGGCACCGTTCTCATCACGGTTGCAGAACGTGATCGGCCGGCCGTCCTGGAGGTGGCAAACCAGTTCCACAAGCTGGGGTTCGGTATCAAGGCCACTAACGGCACCCAGGCGTTTCTCTTGGAAAAGGGCATTCCGGCCGAGCGGATCGCCAAGATGCACGAGGGGCGTCCCAATATCGTGGACGGGATCAAGAACCGTGAAATCCAGCTGGTAGTGAACACGCCTGCGGGTAAGCTGAGCAAGCACGACGATTCCTATATTAGGAAGGCGGCCATTCGATACGGGGTTCCCTACATCACTACGCTGGCCGCCGCGTTGGCCGCCTCTCGAGGAATCGCCCGTTTCCGCCGGGGGCAAGGTACAGTCCGCTCTCTGCAGGAGTATCACCAGGATATCCACTGAAGAAAAAGGAGCGGGCATGGACGGCATTGTCGGGCTGTTCGGACCGGGTGACCGGGACCTGGTGAGCAAGGCGTTTTTGGCCACCGGCGCCTGTCAGCATCGGGGAAAGGCGAGCACGGGAATCGCCGTGGCGAACACCAGGGGGATTTACGTGCACAAGGCCCTGGGACGGATCGCCGAGGTCATAGACTCCGACCTGATCCGGACCTTTCAGGACCTGGACCCGTGGGCGGCCATCGGAAACATAGGGTACACCAAGCGAAGAATACCGGAAAAGATCAATGCCGAGCCGATCAAGGTACAACCGAGGAAGTCTTCCTCTTATGAAGTGGCCGTCACCATGGACGGCTACCTCATTCGGGAAGACGATCTCAAAAGGGACCTGGAGTCGGATTACGCATTGGTCACAGACAACAAAACCGAGGTCGTAGGGGCGCTGCTTCATCGCTATATCTCTGAAGATGGAATCTGTTTCGAGGCCGGTCGCAGATTGGTGGACCGGCTCCACGGCAGGGCCACCTTCGCCCTGGCCGCCCTGGTGCACGATGGACGGCAGCCTTTCCTCATCACCCTCAATGACGATCGTGCTTTCGAGCCTTTCTGCCGCGCCGAGATAGAGGGGGCCTTTGTCGCAAGCTCGGAATCGTGCTCCCACCGCCGTCTGTGCGGAATGGATCCGCATGAGTATGATGGGGCTGAAATGACCATTTGCTCATCCTCCGGGGTAGAGACCGAGCGGCTGCGGGAGGAGATCATGATGCCGGATGTGTTCCAGGGGGTCTACTTCGGCAATGTCGCCTCCAAATACAGGGGAAGGGAAATTTTTCAGATTCGACGCGATCTGGGTCTGGAGCTGGTTCAACAGTACGGCACATCTGCGGCTGACGTGGTCATTCCCAACCCGGAATCAGGATGGGGTGTGACGGTGGGCATTGCGCAGGGACTGGGAAAGCCTCTCTACCCCGCCCTGATCAAGCTTCCTCAGGCGGTGCGGACGTTTCAGGAAGGGGCGATGCAGACCCGCGCCCAGGAGGTGGGCCTCAAGTTCGGGGGCATAGACAGCCTGCTGTCCGGCAGAAGCATTGCCATGGGGGATGACAGCATCGTGCGGGGAACCGTAAGCGAGGGCGGCTCGGTGTGGGTGGTCTACAATGCGGGGGCCCGCTATGTGGAGTTCTGGATTTCCTACGGCGCCATGTTCTTTCCTTCGTTCAAGGAGTGGCACAGAGGGACAAACTGCCTGAGGGAGCTGGCAGCCCAGAGGGCGTTTGCCGGGACCAATCCGTATGACAAGGACATCGAAGAGATCAACCGCGCCGTGGCCCGCCTGGTGGGGGTGGACGAGGTGAAGTACAACACCCAGGAGCGGATCGCGCGGGTGGCCGGAGAGGGCTCTTTTCAGGCGCTGGACGCCAGCTATCCCATTGACGAGGCATACTGGCCGGATTGGTTGAAGCAAGAGGCGGAGCGCTTTTCCCGGTACCGCTCTTCCTGATGCTCTACCTGCCCGTGACGGCTCGCCGCGGTTCCTCCGCCGTTGCTTTTTCCCTTCCGATAGGGTAGTTTCCATCCAGTCTGAATTGGAAACTCACCAGTGCCCAAAATTTGCTTATGGATGGGCACCAGCGTAAAAATTTTTGATGAAGATTTTTGACTGGGAGGATTGCCATGCACGAGTTCCGCCGAATGAGCCGTCTGCCCCCGTACGTGTTCGCCATCGTAAACGAGCTCAAGATGGATCTGCGACGCAGGGGCGAGGACATCATCGATATGGGCATGGGAAACCCGGACATTCCCACTCCCAAGCACATTGTGGACAAACTGGTGGAGGCCGCGGAAAAGGGGCAGAACCATCGCTACAGCGCCTCGGCCGGAATAACCAAGCTGCGGCATGCCATTTCCAGCTGGTACAAGCGGCGCTACGACGTGGACATCGATCCGGAAACCGAGGCGATCGCCACCATAGGCGCGAAAGAAGGCCTGAGCCACCTGGTTCTTGCTATGGTGAGTCCCGGAGACGTGGTGTTCGCGCCGAACCCCACCTACCCCATTCATCCATACTCGGTCATTATTGCGGGAGGGGATCTTCGCAGCATCCCCATCGCGCCTGGGCGGGATTTTTTCGAGGACCTGCTCAGTGCAACCAAGCAGACTTGGCCGAACCCGAAAATCCTGATTATCTCCTACCCGCACAATCCTACCACAAACGTGGTGGATCAAGGTTTTTTCGAGAAGATCGTGGACTTCTGCCGGGAGCACGACATTATGGTGGTCCACGATTTCGCTTACGCCGACCTGGTTTTTGACGGGTACGAACCACCGAGCTTTCTGCAGGTCCCCGGGGCCAAGGAGATCGGGGTGGAGTTTTTCAGCCTGTCCAAGAGCTACTCCATGCCGGGCTGGCGCGTGGGCTTTTGTGTGGGAAACCCCGAGATCGTCGCGGCCCTTCGCAGGATCAAGAGCTACCTGGACTATGGCATGTTTCAGCCCATCCAGATCGCATCCATCATAGCGTTGAACGGTCCGCAGGACTGCGTAGCCGAGATCGTGGACATTTACCGCCGGCGACGGGACGCCCTGGTGAGCGGACTCAACCGCATCGGATGGCCCGTAGAGACCCCTAAGGCGACCATGTTTCTCTGGGCGCGGATTCCCGAGGCATACCAGCACATGGGTTCCGTCGAGTTTTCCAAGATGCTCATTCAGAAGGCCAAGGTGGCGGTGTCGCCCGGCATCGGTTTCGGGGAGTATGGGGACGATTCCGTGCGGTTCGCCCTGGTCGAGAATCCCCAGCGGATCAATCAGGCGATTCGAGGGATTCGACAAGCGCTGTAAGGAGGCCGGCAAAAATAACTTGAACATCTTGCATCTCATCTTCGGGCCATCTTCGGCTGCGGCTCAATCGCAAAATCCTCGACGTAGTCCAGCTACGCCTGTGGTTTTGCTCAATCGCCGCAGCCAAATATGACCCAAATCTGAGCGCAATTTTGTCCAATTTATTTCTGCCGGCCTCCTAAGCGTCCGAGGCGGGTCGCCGCGAAACACGGCCCGGGGGGATCAATGAAGTCGGTCAACGTGGGTATCATAGGGTTTGGAACGGTGGGAGCCGGCACGGCGGAGGTCTTGCTCCGGAATCGAGAGATCATTCGAAACCGGGTGGGAGCGGATATCGTGATCCGGCGGATCGCCGATCTCGACATCACCTCGGATCGGGGGGTGGCAGTAGAGCCTTCCGTCTTGACGCGGGACGCCGAGGACGTCCTCGGTGACCCGGAGATCCACATCGTGGCCGAGCTCATGGGGGGGACGGGCAAGGCGCGGGAATTCATTCTGACCGCCATGGAGCGGGGAAAGCACGTGGTCACTGCGAACAAGGCCCTGCTGGCCGAGCACGGCAGGGAAATCTACGAGGCGGCTGGATTGCACGGCGTGGACCTGGCCTTCGAGGCCAGTGTGGGAGGGGGGATTCCGATCATCGGTTCACTTCGCGGAGGGCTGTCCGCCAATCGCGTGACCACGATAATGGGGATTCTCAACGGGACGTCCAACTACATCCTGACCCGCATGACCGAAAAGGACCAGCCGTATGATCGGGCCGTACAGGAGGCCATTGAGCTTGGATACGCGGAAGACCCGCCCACCCTGGATGTGGACGGTACGGATGCGGCTCACAAACTCGCCATCCTGATATCCATCACCTTCGGAGCGCCCGCCGCCCTGGGACGCATTCACTGCGAGGGGATCGGCCGGATCACTCCGGAGGACATCCGCTTCGCCGACGAGTTCGGGTATCGCATCAAGCTCCTGGCCATTGCCAGGCACAGCAAAGAAGGCGTGGAGGCCCGGGTCCATCCCGCCATGATCCCCAAAGATCACATCCTGGCCAATGTGAACGGCCCGTACAACGCCATCCACCTGGAAGGCGATTTTGTGGGGCCGAACCTGTATTACGGCCTGGGTGCCGGCAGGCGCCCCACCGGGAGCGCGGTGGCCTCGGACATCATCTATCTGGCGCGGGAAATCCGGCAGGGGATGAAGAACTTCATGCCTCCCCTGGCCCATGCACGCCCCTTGGAAACCGAGATCGCCATTAGGCCCATGGCCGAGTTGAGGAGTGCGTATTACTTTCGTTTTTCGGCGATGGACCGCCCCGGTGTCTTGAGCCGAATTTCCGGCATTCTGGGGGAGCACGACATCAGCCTTTCCTCGGTGATCCAGAAAGGCCGGCAGATCAACGGATCCGTCCCCGTGGTCACACTCACCCACGAGGCTCTGGAGCGCAATGTGATGGAGGCCCTCTCCCGCCTGGATCCACTGGACATCCTTACTCACCCGACCCGGGTCATTCGGGTGGAAGGGGCATGAACCGAAGGCGGGAACCATGGTGGAGAGAAACCGAAACAAGTACGTGATCCTGGTGGGGGACGGCATGGCCGATTACCCCGTGGAGGAACTCGCCGGCAAGACCCCCCTGGAGGCGGCAGAGACGCCCAACATGGACCGGATCGCAGCCTGCGGCCTCGGACGGGTTCGAACCATCCCGCAGGGCCTGGAGCCGGGGAGCGACGTGGCCAATCTCTCCCTCATGGGATACGATCCGACCCGTTTTCACACCGGGCGCTCTCCGCTGGAAGCAGCCGGCATGGGGATCACGCTGGAGCCCGATGAAGTGGCGTTTCGCATGAATCTGGTGACCCTGGAGCGGGGCACCGGGGATCGAGCCGTGGTCACCAGCCACAGCGCGGGAGACCTCTCCTCCGAGGAGGGGGGGGTGCTGGTGGATGCCTTGCGCAGGGAACTGGAGGGGGATGGGATCGCTTTGCGCGCGGGGGTAGGCTACCGCCACCTCCTGATCTGGAAGAACGGCCCTGAGGACGCCCCGACCGTCGCCCCCCACGATGTGCTGGAGCGGGACATGGCCTGGTATCTGGACATGGCCGACCGAGATCCTGTGGTGGCCTTGATGCGGCGCTCCTGGGATCTTCTGGCAGCCCACCCGGTGAACGAGAACAGGCGTAGGACCGGTCGAAGTCCGGCGAGCTCCATTTGGCTCTGGGGCCAGGGCAAAGTTCCGCTTATGCCTTCTTTCCAATCCCTTTACGGATTGAGCGCAGGGGTGATCTCCGCCGTAGACCTGATCAAGGGCATCGGAATCTGCGCCGGATTTCATCCCCTTCCCGTGGAGGGTGCCACGGGGCTCCTGGACACGAACTATGAGGGCAAGGTCGAAAAGGCACTGGAGGGGCTGGAGCGGGAGGATTTGATCTTTTTGCACGTGGAGGCCCCGGACGAGGCGGGCCACAGCGGGCACGCCGGGGTGAAGGTTCAGGCCATCGAGTACTTTGACGGCCGGGTCGTAGGTCCCATGCTGGAGGGGCTGGAGGCCGGGGGATGGGATTACCGGGTTCTGGTGGTCAGCGACCATTTCACACCCATCATTCGAAGGACACACACACCGGAACCGGCCCCTTTCGCTTGGGCGCGAAAGAACGAACTGGCCCGATCCAGTCGAAGCCGCTCATTTTCCGAGGCGGAAGCCTTGAGGAGCGGGCTCCTCCTCGACCCGGGCTGCGAGATCATGGGGGCGTTCACCGATTCGAGGTGAGAGGGGGTACACGGCCGCTAGCCGCCCCCCGGCTTGACAGACCACCGGTTTTCCCATATAAGACTCAGGGTTTCAGCACGGATCCTCCGCCCGCGGTGTTCCGCTGATGGGGGATGTTTTGTCAACAGAGGCACACGAATCAAGCGCTAAACACAGGAAGAGGGAGAGGCATATGAACATTCTTTTCTTTGGACCGAACGGCAGCGGCAAGGGCACTCAGGGTGCCATCGTAAAGGAAAAATTCAACATTCCGCATATTGAAACAGGCGTTATTTTTCGAGAGAACATCTCCCAGGGTACGGAGATGGGCCTGGAAGCCAAGAAATACATCGACCGCGGTGAGTTGGTACCCGACAGCATCACCATCCCCATGATTCTTGACCGCCTGAAACAGGATGACTGTGCCGATGGCTGGCTTCTGGACGGGTTTCCCCGGAACTTGATCCAGGCGCAGGAGCTGGACAAGGCCTTGAACAACGAGAACATGAAGCTGGACATCGTCATAGAGATGATCCTCCCTCGAGAGGTGGCCAAGGGTCGGATCATGGGCCGGCGCCTATGCGTCAATGACAACAACCATCCCAACAACGTGAACATCGACGCCATCAAACCCGAGGACAACAAGTGCCGGGTGTGCGGCGGGGAGCTGAAGACACGCTCCGACGATCAGGACGAAGAGGCCATAGACAAGCGGCACAACATCTATTACGACACGGATACCGGCACCATGGCCGCTGTGAACTATTTCAAGGACCTCTCCGGGAAAAACGGCGGTCAGCCCAGGATCATCGAGCTGGACGGGCGTCCGGGGGTAAAGGAGGTGTCTGACGAATTGATGTCCAAGCTTCGGTAATCCGTTCGAGCCATCCCGTGAGTACCGGATTTTCAGCTGCTAATGTCCCTGTTCCGGTTTCGAGTGCGGATCCCGGGGCGCGGGATTTCGACTTTTTGCTAGGCCGTCGAGTATGAAACAGGACGCGCCCGCAGGCGGGGTGATGTTGGACCAACAGGAAAGGGGGCTGCTAAGCCCCCTGATTTCCTGCCTTTGTATGGGGTGAGTGATGGGACTCGAACCCACGACCACTGAGGCCACAACCCAGCGCTCTACCAACTGAGCTACACCCACCATAAAGAAACCGAAGATACGAATTTCTGAAGTAAAAATCAAGGAAAAACGAGTGCGGAGTTCCCAAGTCGCCCGAGTTCCTTCAGTTCCGGGGACACCATACTTAATTCACAAAGACGCAACGTGCTTTTGCAATGGTGTTTCTTGAATTAAGTATGGTGTCCCCGGAACTCGAACTCCCATGGAGCATTTGACGGACCGTAAAATCTTCCCTATAGTGGTTTCGAGTCAGTGTTATCCCTTCATCATCGCCCATGGAAAAGAACACCCTGTTTCAGAAGATCCCGGCGGTAGACCGCCTCATGGCATCCCCCCGCCTCGAGGAGGCTTCCTCGAGATATCCTCGGTCCCTTTTGCTCAAGACGGTCCAGGAGGTCTTGGAAGAGCTGCGTCGCGGGATCGCGGAAGGGTCGATCGAGGATGCAGCCGTTTTGGAACTCGACCGGATCTCTCCGCGGGTGGTTGAACGGGTCCTGGAACTGGATCAACCCAGCCTGCGCCCGGTGATCAATGCCACCGGGGTGATCGTGCACACGAATCTCGGGCGTTCCATACTGGCCGATCGCGTTCTGGAGCGGCTACGTTCCATAGGAGGGGGATACAGCAACCTGGAGTATCAGCTGGATCAGGGAAGGCGAGGCAGTCGCTACTCCCACGTCGAAGAAATCCTGAGGGAGTTGCTGCAGGCCGAGGCGGCTATGGTGGTGAACAACAACGCCGCCGCCGTTCTCATTTGCCTGGAGACCCTGGCCCGGGGCCGGGAGGCCGTGGTGAGCCGGGGGCAGTTGGTGGAGATCGGGGGGGCGTTTCGCATTCCGGACGTCATGAGGAAAAGCGGCGCTCTCATGGTGGAGGTGGGAACTACCAACAAGACCCATCTGCGCGACTACGAAGAGGTGATCCATGCAGAGACCGGGGTCCTCCTTCGAGTACACAGGAGCAATTTCCAGCTCGTGGGTTTTGTTCAGGACGTTGATACGCAAGATCTTGTGGCCCTGGGCCGGCGACACGGCATTCCGGTCATGGAAGACCTGGGAAGCGGGTGCCTGGTGGATTTTTCCCGATACGGCCTCACCAGTGAGCCCACAGTGCGGGAAGTTCTCGCCGCCGGGGTGGACCTGGTAACCTTCAGCGGGGACAAGCTTCTGGGCGGCCCTCAAGCGGGCATCATCCTGGGGAGGAAAGATCTTGTGGAAAAGGTCAAGGCCAACCCCTTGAACCGGGCCATGCGGATCGACAAGTTGACCCTGATCGCCCTGGAGGAGACCCTTCGGCTGTACCGTGACGAAGAGGCTGCGGTTCAATGCATTCCCACACTGAACATGATATTTCAATCCTACAAGAGCCTCAGATCACGGGCTGCAGGCCTTCGAAGACGAATCGGCAGAATCGACACAGGCAACTTCACCGTGTCTCTGGCGGATGGAACGTCCAAGACCGGGGGTGGAACGCTACCGCTTTTGGAACTGCCCACCCGGCTTCTCGCCCTGGTGCCGGGCCGAATGTCCGCCCACGGGATCGAAGGCCGGTTGAGGGCGAATGATCCACCCATCATAGCCCGGATCGAAAACGAACAGGTCCTGCTGGATGTTCGCACGGTTCAGGACGGAGAACTGGGCATTCTGGCGAGGGCCGTGCGCGAAATCGCTTCCGAGCCGTGGAATGGGACATGATCGAAGAGAGGCCGCTCTGTTGACACGAGCCCCGCTCGTACCTATGTTTTAATCTCGAACCGTAAAAACGATCAATTCAGGTTCAAGCTTGGAGGGCCAGGAATCAGGCCGGCCTGATTCCAGTGGAAAGCCTATGGAAGAACGGATTCGAGAGGCGCTGAAAGAGAGCATTCGGGTCAAGGAAGACTTTGTCAATGATAACGCCACCGCCCTCGTTCAAACCGCTGAACGGATT
Organism: uncultured Desulfobacterales bacterium; assembly: GCA_964591925.1. Lineage (GTDB taxonomy): Bacteria > Desulfobacterota > DSM-4660 > Desulfatiglandales > HGW-15 > JAIPEI01. The sequence goes on along the minus strand of CAZQCK010000001.1, from coordinate 30,082 downwards.
GCCGAGGCCCTCACCAACGACCGCAAGCTCCTGCTTTGCGGGAACGGGGGAAGCGCGGCGGATGCCCAGCACATTGCCGCGGAATTCGTGAATCGCTTCGTGCTCGAGCGGCCTCCCTTGCCCGCGGTTGCCTTGACCACGGACACGTCGATTCTCACGAGTATCGGGAACGATTATTCCTTTGACGAGGTTTTCTCCAAGCAGGTAAAGGCCCTGGGCCAGGAAGGAGACGTCCTTCTCGGTATCAGCACCAGCGGGCGTTCCTCCAATGTCATCGAGGCCCTCAGGGTGGGCCGGGGGCAGGGCCTGTACACGGTGGCCCTGACCGGGGGGGACGGCGGTGCGTTGCGGGAGACGGCCGATCTCAGCCTGGTGGTAAAGGACAAAAGCACCGCTCGTGTTCAGGAAGCCCATATCTTTGCCGGCCACATCATCTGCCAGTTGGTGGACGAGATGCTGTTCATGGCAAAGTGATTCACTTGAGTATGAAACGATCGGGAGGGGATTAACCATGCCCATATACGAATACAAATGCCACAAGTGCAACAACCAGTTCGAATGTCTGGTCATCGGGACCGGTGACGATGTCACCTGTCCCGATTGCAGCGGGAAGGAGGTGGATCGCCTCATGTCCGCCTGCAGCTTCAAGTCGAGCGGAGACTACTCGGCCCCTTCGACGGGGGGTGCTGGGTCCTCCTGCTCCGGGTGCTCCAGCACCAACTGCAGCACTTGTCACTGAAGGCAGCCGCTTTCCAGGGCTGCGTGTCCACTGTATGGCCTGTGCCAGGGGCCTGAAAGGGTGGCCGGCCGTTGTTCCGAATCGGTTTTGGAAATGACGTCCACCGGCTAGTCCGTGGACGTCCATTTGTTTTGGGCGGGGTTTCCATAGAGAACGAGCTCGGCCTCCTGGGGCATTCCGATGCCGACGTGCTTACCCATGCGGTCATGGACGCCCTTCTAGGGGCCATGGGAAAAGGCGACATCGGCCGCCACTTTCCCGACACGGACCCCTCTTTTCGGGACGCGGACAGCCTGGAATTGCTGCGGACGGTCGTGGCGGTCATGGGCGCGGAAGGTTACCGCGTGAACAACCTGGATACCACCGTCGTGGCCCAGCACCCCAGACTGGCCCCCCACATAGCGCTCATGCGGGATAGATTGGCCGAGGTGCTCGAGGTCCCGCCCGAACGGGTGAACATCAAGGCGACCACCTCGGAAGGCCTGGGCTACTGCGGCCGCGGCGAGGCCGTGGAAGCTTACGCCGTGGTGAGCCTGGTCAAAGAAGGATAGAAGGACGGGCCCAAGGAGATAAACATGTCCATCATGCTCTACAACACCGCACACCGGAAAAAGGAGGTCTTTTCCCCCCTGAGAGAAGGACATGTGGGTATGTACGTCTGCGGGGTCACCGTGTACGACTACTGCCACATCGGTCACGCCCGGTCGGTCATCGTGTTCGATGTGCTCGCCAGATACCTGCGCGCCCGGGGATATGATCTCACCTATGTCCGGAACTTCACGGATGTGGATGACAAGATTATTGACCGGGCCAGGCAGCTCGGTAAGGCACCCTCGGATCTTGCCCGGGATTTCATCGATGCGTTCGATGAGGACATGGGCCGGCTCGGGGTCGACAGGGCGGACGTTGAGCCCAAGGCCACTGAGCACGTCGGGGACATGATTCGAATGATAGAGGTCCTCATGGAAAAGGGGTTTGCCTATGATGTGGACGGCGATGTGTTCTTTTCCGTAGAGGCGTTCCAGGACTACGGCGGGCTGTCCGGAAGGAAGCTGGAGGAAATGAAGGCCGGCAGCCGCATCGCAGTGGACACCAAGAAGCGCCATCCCATGGACTTCGCCCTGTGGAAATCGGCCAAGCCCGATGAGCCCCGCTGGGACAGCCCGTGGGGTCCCGGCAGGCCGGGATGGCATATGGAGTGCTCGGTCATGAGCAGCCGATTTCTGGGGCAGACATTCGACATTCACGGTGGAGGAAAAGACCTTCTCTTCCCCCACCACGAGAACGAGCGGGCCCAGTCCATGGCTGCCAACGGAGCGGATTTCGCCCGGTACTGGGTTCACAACGGATTCGTCACCGTGGAATCGGAGAAGATGTCCAAGTCGCTGGGGAACTTCTTGACCATACGTGACGCACTGGAGGCCTATCACCCTGAGGTGCTGCGGCTCTTCCTCCTGTCCAAGCACTACCGCAGCCCTCTGGATTTCGCCCGGGACGCGGTCAGGGACCTCCAGGCCGGCCTGGTGAGGATTTATCGGACCCTCCAGCGGCTCGAGGAACGGATCGGTCCCGCAGCCCCTCAGAGCGCTGAAGAAACAGGGGTTTTCGCGGGAAACGTGGAGGACCCTTTTCTGGCCCGGTTCGTCTCTTTCATGGATGACGACCTTAACACAGCCGCCGCCGTGGGCCTGATCTTCGACAAGGTCAAGGAGCTCAACCGCCTCATGGATGCGATCGATTCGGGAGCCGGCGGGAAGAACGGTTCTCCGGCCGAAGAGCGAAACCGCCTGCTTCAGGCCGCAAGCGTGCTGGGCCTCCTTACCCATTCACCGGCCGAGTTTCTCGAGGTCATGACCCGTAACGCTGAAGAGCGGGTGGACTCTGCATGGATCGAACGGATGCTGTCGGAGCGTGCCGAGGCCCGGAAACGCAAGGACTGGAAGCTGGCCGATGAAATCCGTGACGACCTGCAGAGCCGGGGGGTGATTCCGGAGGACGGCCCCGAAGGCACGACCTGGCGTTATGAGATCCGGTAACTCCTCCCTGGACACCGCTCGAAGGGAGGCCTCCGTGACGCCGTTCGATTTTGTGAGCCGCTTCGAGCCCTGCGGCGATCAGCCCCAGGCCATTGATGCCCTGGCGGAGGGGGTCGAAGCCGGTCTTCGGCATCAGGTCCTCCTGGGTGTGACGGGATCGGGAAAGACCTACACCATGGCCCGGGTGATCTCACGGGTCCGCAAGCCCACCTTGATCATCGCCCCCAACAAGACCCTGGCCGCCCAGCTCTTTGGCGAGCTCAAGTCCTTCTTTCCCCACAACGCGGTGGAGTACTTCGTCAGCTACTACGACTATTACCAGCCCGAAGCGTACATTCCGCAGTCCGACACCTACATTCAAAAAGACTCCCACATCAACGACTACATCGACAAGATGCGCCACTCGGCCACGCGATCCCTCCTGGCGAGGGAAGACGTGATCATCGTTGCGAGCGTGTCGTGCATCTACGGGTTGGGGTCGCCTGAGGCTTACCAGGGCATGCTCCTTCATCTGGAGCGAGGGGCCGAGGTGGGCCGGGAGAGCATTCTCGAAAGGCTGGTGGAGATCCATTACGAACGTGGAGACTACGATTTCGTCCGGGGAAGGTTCCGGGTCCGGGGCGATGTAGTGGACATCTACCCCGTGCACGAAGAGGACAGGGCCGTTCGCATCGGATTTTTCGGGGATGAGATCGAGGACATTCGGGAAATCGATCCCCTGACCGGGCGCCCGGGCCGTGAGCTGAACCGCGTTACCGTGTACCCCGCCACGCACTACGTGACCACCGTGGACATTCGGGAGCGCGCCATTCGCGCGATTCGGGACGAACTGGCCGAGCGGGTGGAGGAGTTTCGAGCCCGGGACAAGCTGCTGGAGGCCCAGAGGATCGAAGAGCGGACCCGCTTCGATTTGGAAATGATGATCGAGATGGGATACTGTCACGGCATCGAAAACTACTCGAGGCACTTGACCGGACGGGCTCCCGGAGAGCCTCCCCCCACACTGCTGGACTACTTCCCCAGAGACTTCCTTGTAATGATCGACGAGAGCCATATCACCGTGCCCCAGCTCAATGGAATGTACAACGGGGACCGGTCCCGCAAGCAGACCCTGGTGGAATACGGGTTCAGGCTGCCCTCGGCGCTGGACAATAGACCCTTGAAGTTCGAGGAGTTCCAGGAACGGGTGAACCAGGCCGTCTATGTCTCCGCAACCCCCGGGCCCTACGAGCTGGAGCGGGGCGAGGCCCTGGCCGAGCAGATCATAAGGCCCACCGGGCTCATGGATCCTGAAATCATGGTTCACCCTGCAACCAACCAGGTGGATGACCTGCTCGTGCGCATTCGAGAGCGCGTGAGGCGGGGGGAAAGGGTGCTCATAACCACCCTCACCAAGAACATGGCCGAAGACCTTACCGAATACTATGATGAATTAGGGGTCCGCGTTCGTTACCTGCACTCGGACATCAAGACCATCGAGCGTATGGAGATCCTCCGCGATTTGAGGCTGGGGGTGTTCGATGTGCTGGTGGGGATCAACCTTTTGCGGGAAGGGCTCGATCTGCCGGAGGTGTCGCTGGTGGCGATTCTGGATGCGGACAAGGAGGGGTTTCTTCGCTCCGAACGCTCACTGGTCCAGACCGCCGGTCGTGCGGCCCGCAATGTGGGCGGTCAGGTGGTCTTTTATGCGGACCGGGTGACAGGGTCCATGCAGCGGGCGATGGAGGAGAGTGACAGGAGGCGCCGTATTCAGATGGAGTACAACCAGGCCCATGGCATCACGCCTGAAACCATTCAAAAGAACATAGAGGACGTTTTGGGATCGGTATACGAGGCGGATTACGTCACCGTGAGCGCCGTATCGGAAGACGATTCCTCGGCCTATCGAACGGTGGAGGACATTCGTGCAAGGGTCGAGGCCCTCACCGATCAGATGATGGACGCGGCGCAGGGGCTGGAGTTCGAGAAGGCTGCGCGCCTTCGGGATGAGATTCAGGCGTTGAAGGAGCGGGAGATGGAGATCAGGATTTGATTTCGAACACCCCGTCTTCCCCGCTCTCCGCGTCATAGACTGCGAATGTGCTTTTTTCGAACCTGCGGTGTGTCCCCTTCCGCGGTTCCGGGAAATGGTCCTTGACCTTTGTGAATAATCCGCCTTTCCGGATGGAAACTAGCTAGTTCCCATCCGGAAACGAATTTTGAGCACTGCTGAGTTTCCAATTCAGAAAGGAGGATTTTTTGTCAAGATCAAGGAGATCAAGAGGTGACGCGGAGGCGTACTCTCGTACGCCGCACAAGGAACCTCGCTGATCGACGATGAGATTGGCAAAAAAGACCCTTTCTGGATGGAAACTCGCTATGGGGCATCCTCCAGAAAGATGAGCGGCCGTCCCAGCAGCTCCGCAGGCGGATGATTGTCGCTGGGTTGTTCCTCGAATTCAGGAAGTGCCGGGAGGTAAACCGAGGTGAGGTTAACCACTCCTGCGCGCAGCCCTTTCGGGCGGAAATCCGCCAGCTCGGCGGCCTGCCGGGAAAGAAGCTCCGAATCCACCATGGAAGCCTTGGCCGGTCCGAAGAGGATTTTTCGGAGCTCCCCGGCCTTTTCCCCGCTCAAATGCTCCTCTCGAAGTTCCTGGATGCGATTCAAAGGATGGCTCGATAGGTCCGGATAGGGAAAGCGGATCACCGGAGGTGCGGTTATGTGGGCAGGGGCCGCTTCAGCCCATAGTCCCGTGAGCACATCCACGAAGCGGCGGTCCAGGGTCAACAACAGGTCGCCGGGCTCGAGTGCGGCTTCAAACAGGCCCAGCCAGGCCCGAAGGATCGGCATCACATCGTCGGGCCCGGATTCAGGTCTCCAGTCAAAACCGGGAAGGTCTTCGAAAAGGCTTCTCATCTCGTCCGGATCGTCCGTCAACCCGTCCAGGGGGGATCTCACACGCCTGAGTACGTCCAGGATTCGATCCGCTTCGTTTCGCTGCTCCTCGATTTCCCGTGCGAGATGAAGCACCATATGCCAGCGGAAGGCTTTTTCCCCGCCCGCTTCCGGCTGGGGCATCTCCCCCTTGCGGATCTTCCGGCGGATTTCCCAGATGGGTTCCTCCTCCCCTGTGCCTGCCCCGGCTTTCAAACGGTCGAGGCCGCTACGGTCCATGTGGCGTCGAATCCAGTCCAGGTAGTCGGCTATGGCTTGTCGAAAGGACGTCCCCGGATCCAATGCCGCCGGCGGGCGCGCGATTTGCACGGCATCAGCAGGCAAATCCTCGGCCAGGGCTTCGGCCGGTTCCATGTGCCACGGCAGGAAAACCTTGAGTGAACCGAACAGGGATAGAGTTTTCCCCAGCTCCGAAGGAGACAGTGCGGCGTGGGGAAACAGAACAACGGAATCGGACTGCATGGATTCTCCAATGCACCAGTGGATCAGTCTTCCCGGAGCTCCCGAATGCCGGCGTAAAAGTCCAGTATTTCGGGGTTTCGAAGGGCGTCCTTATTCAGAACGGCCTTGCCTTCCACGGCCTTTTTCACGGCCAGCTCTACCTTTTTCATGTTCAGCGTGTAGGGGACATCCGGAACAGGCAGTATCTTGGCAGGCACGTGGCGGGGTGAAGCGTTCTCCCGGATCAGTTTCTTGATCCGGCCGGCGAGCTCTTCCGAGAATGCCACGCCTTCGGCCATCTTGACGAAGAGCACCACCCGGACGTCGCCTTTCCACTCCTGGCCGATCACCAGGCTGTCTTCCACCTCATCGAGGCTGTCCACCTGACGATAGATCTCAGCCGTACCGATGCGCACGCCTCCCGGGTTGAGTGTGGCGTCCGAGCGGCCGTAGATGATCACCCCTCCCCGGTCGTTGATCTCGATGAAGTCCCCGTGCCGCCACACCCCTGGGTACACGTCGAAGTAGGCCGCGTGGTACTTGGTTCCGTCCGCATCGTCCCAGAAGTAAATGGGCATGCACGGTGCGGCGGCCGTGCACACGAGCTCACCCTGCCGGTTGATCACTGGCTTTCCGTTTTCGTCCCAGGCCTCCACCCTCATGCCCAGGCAACGACACTGAAGCTCTCCCGCATAGACCGGACCCATGGGGTTGCCTCCGGCAAAACAGCCGTTGATGTCGGATCCTCCGGATATGGAAGAGAGCTGGAGGTCCTCCTTGATCTCCCGGTAGACGTACTCGAACCCTTCCACTGACAACGGGCTTCCGGTGGAAAGCACCGCTTTCAGGCCGGACAGGTCATAGGTGTCTACGGGTGTGACCCCGGCGTTCTGAAGGGCGCTCAGGTAGCCGGCACTGGTGCCGAAAACGGATATTCCCTCGTCCTGGGCCATTTCCCAGAGCGCGCCGGGATGAGGATGGAACGGATTGCCGTCGAACAAAACCAGCGAGGCCCCGACCGCGAGGGAACAGGTGAGCCAGTTCCACATCATCCAGCCGCAGGTGGTGAAATAGAAGATGGTGTCGTCCCTTTTGAGGTCGGTGTGCAGCATCAGCTCCTTGAGCTGGTTGACCAGGATTCCGCCTGCGGACTGGACCATGCATTTGGGCAGCCCCGTGGTGCCGGAGGTGAACATGATGTACAGGGGATGGTCGGCGGGGAGCTGCTCGAATACGATGTCCAGGCCGCTTTCTTCGGACTTGAACGTATTGTAGCCCACTGCATTGGGGACGCGACTCAGGTCCGGGTCCTTGTCGATGTACGGGACGACGACCACCTTCTCGATGGAAGGCAGGTCCTCGAGAATGTCCGAGACCCGGCCGAGGGAGTCGAGGGTTTTTCCCTTGAAGGCATATCCATCAGCCGTGAAAAGCACACGCGGCCGGATTTGGCCGAATCGGTCCAGCACGCCTTTGATGCCGAAATCAGGAGAGCAGGAGGACCAGACGGCTCCGAGGCTGGTGGCCGCCAGCATGGCCACGATGGTCTCGGGCATGTTGGGCATGAATCCGGCCACCCGGTCTCCGGGACGAATGTCGAGGGCGCGCAGGGAGCGGGCCACGCGCGCCACCTCGTCGTACAGCTCCGCATAGGTCAGGCTGCGATGCTCACGGTCTTCCCCTCGAAAGATGAGTGCTGTGCGCTCGTCTTTGAAGCGAAGAAGATTTTCGGCGAAGTTGAGCTCGGCCCCCTCAAACCAGCGGGCCCCCGGCAAACGATAAGGATCGTCCACCACTCGCTCGTAAGGGCGGGAGGTGCGGATGTCCGCAAAGTCCCACATGGCCGCCCAGAATTCAGGAATGTTTTGTATGGACCACTGATAAAGATCGTCGTAAGCCGTGAATTTTTGACCGTGCTTTTCGTTCACTCCGTTCATGAACCGGAACATGTGACTGCTACGAACGCGCTCCTTGGACGGCTGCCAGAGCTTTTTGGCCATGTCTCCCTCCATTGCTGTTATTGGTCGCGCTCTCCGCGATTCGCCGAAGTCGAGGGGCGGTCTGAGCGATCGGCCTAAGGATGTGCATTAATGTTTTCTATGCATTGTCGAGTGTTTGCTGGCCTGTCTCTAGTCATAGCTCGCACGGGTGGCTTCGTCGGCCAGGGTCGGAGCCGTCAGAGGCTTCCACTCGTCGCTTGCCCAGGTTCCCAGATGGCTGTGCATGTCCAGGTATTTTTTAGGAATCGGGTGGGTTCCCACAACCACCTCGACATCGTACCGTTTCTCCAGAAAGGCCTTGAAGGTTTCAATGTAAGGGCAGGGAGGGTATCCGACGACCAGTCCGGTGGCCAGGTGAATGACCTGAGCGCCGTTTTTGACCATCTCCTCGCCCGCGTACTCAATGTTGCCTCCAGGGCAGCCGTCGCAGGTGGTATAGCCCACCATCTCCACCTCAACCTCTGCATAGATGCTGAAGGCACCTTCCCTATTTCTCATGGCCCGGAGGCACTTCCCGCCTGCACAGCGGCGGTAGCGGTCGCAGATGATTATTCCTATCTTCGTTGTCTTCTCCATGTGCCATCCTTTCTATGACGCTGCTGAATTGAGCGTTTCAGATTGCGGCGCAGGGCAAATACTTAAATATATCAAATGGTTGTTATTGTAGGGGCCGACTCGAGCATGAAAACGCTGCAACACGACGCACGATGATAATAGAATAGGTAAGCTTTAAAAATCAATGGATTTTTCCACGTTTCTTGCTTGATTGACAGTCCCCGGGCCGGGGAGTAGGATGGCTTTCGATTGCGCGTGGAGAGCCTTTCGTGAACCTGATTGGAGAGCGTGATATCATGAATGATGCGAGACCGACCCTTCTGTTGAGAGTCAATGTGGAGTTGACCCCGGAAACCCTTCAGACGATTGTTCAAAACGCCAAGGAGCTGGCAGGTTCCGATGAAAAAGGGGTATATCATGTGGATACGGCTGACAAGGTGAGCGAGATGATAACCAGGTTCCTTCAGGAGAGGGATTTCGAGGCTTATGTGAAGGATATCTCGAACTATTCGGGATGAGTTCATTCCCATCCGGAAAAGGCCTTTTTTTTGGCCTTGACTATCCGATCCAATTGAATTAAAAAGATATGTTCAACTTATGCAAATGACTAGGAAATCCCCTTCGCTGCAGAGGTGGAACCGGAACGGAAAAACGGAGTAGAATGGAATCGAGCAATCCGATTGTAGAAGAGCGCCGCAGGAAGGCACAGAGCCTGCAAGACATGGGCGTGACGTTGTATCCGGCGGGTTATCGTCCGGACATCACCGCCGCCGAAGCCGTTGAGCGTTTCGGGGCTCTGGAAGGCGAGGCCCTGGAGGCGAATCACGAAACCCACCGCATGGCCGGCCGGATCTTGAGCCGGCGGGATTTCGGCAAGGCTTCCTTCGTGCACATCAAGGACCGGTCGGGCCGCATCCAGGCCTACATTCGAAAGGACAAGGTGGGCGAAAAGACCTTTCAGGCCTTCAAGCTCATGGACATCGGCGATATCGTCGGGGTTAAGGGGACGTTTTTTCGGACGCGGACAAACGAATTGACTTTGCTGGCGGATGAGGTGCGACTGTTGAGCAAGTCGCTTCGCCCCCTTCCGGAGAAGTGGCATGGGCTGACGGACAAGGAGATCCGTTATCGACAGCGTTACGTCGACCTGATCGTAAATGACGACGCCCGCAGGGTCTTTGTCATGCGTAGCCGGGTCGTGCAACGTATTCGCGAGTTTTTCATTCGAAAGGATTTTCTGGAAGTGGAGACCCCCATGATGCAGCCGATACCCGGGGGTGCGACCGCAAGACCGTTCAAGACGTATCACAACGCGCTCGGCATGGATCTCTATCTTCGAGTGGCGCCTGAGCTTTACCTCAAGCGGCTGGTGGTGGGTGGACTCGAGCGGGTCTTTGAAATCAACCGGAACTTTCGCAACGAGGGCGTGGACCTGAAGCACAACCCCGAGTTCACCATGCTCGAGTTCTATATGGCCTATGCCACGTACGAGGACATGATGGCATTGAGCGAGGAACTGTTTCTCGATCTCGTCACAGGCCTTCCGGGCTCCACGGTTCTGGAATATCAGGGGCAAGCCGTCGATTTCACACCTCCCTGGCCGCGCATTCCACTCAAGGAGGCGCTTCGCGAGATCGGCGAGGTGGATCAAGGGGTCCTCCAGGATCGGACCGCCGCCGCCGGGTTGGCAAAGGAGCTCGAGATCCCCGTTTCCGGGCGGGACGGGCTCGGAAAAATCATGACCAAGCTCTTTGATCACCTCGTGGAACCCAGGCTGATCAACCCGACCTTTGTCACAGGATACCCTACGGAGATCTCGCCCCTGTCGAGGATGAACGACGAGGACCCGTCAACCACCGATCGCTTCGAGCTGTTCATCGGAGGCAAGGAGATCGCGAACGGATTCACGGAATTGAATGATCCCGACGACCAGCGGCAGCGATTCCAGCGGCAGGTGGACCTGCGTGAGGCAGGGGACAGGGAAGCGCAATTCATGGACGAAGATTATATCAGGGCCCTGGAGTACGGCCTGGCTCCGACAGGAGGAGAGGGGATCGGGGTCGACCGGGTGGTGATGTTGTTGACGGACTCTCCTTCTATTAGAGACGTGATTTTTTTCCCGCACATGCGGACCAAGGGCGAGTGATCACCGCTCAGGCGTGGTGAAAGAGCAGGGCGCGAATGGGTTTTGAGTTTTTTCTCGGTCTCCGTTACCTGAAAGCGAAACGGAAACAGACATTCATTTCGGTCATCACCCTTATATCCGTGGCCGGAGTGATGGTGGGCGTTATGGCTCTCGTGGTCGTCCTTTCCGTAATGAACGGTTTCCGAGCGGACCTCCTATCCAAGATTCTGGGTGTCAACTCCCACCTTTTGGTAATGAGCTACGACGGGGCGTTCCCCGATTACGGGGAGCCGGCGGAAAAGGTAACGGAAACCAAGGGCGTGGTGGCGGCGAGCCCGTTCATTTACAGCCAGGTCATGGTGAACCATGGCGGGAATGTCAGTGGTGCAGTGTATCGGGGCCTGGATACGGAGACCGCAGCCGGGGTTATCGGCATCGAGCCCATGCTGGAGGGCAAGGAGTTGGATGTCTTGGTCCGGGACGGGCAGGAACGCCCGGGAATCATTCTGGGAAAGCAGTTGGCGCGCCAGACCGGCGCACGGATCGGCAGCACGGTTTCCGTCTTGTCCCCCCAGGGAAAGCTGACGCCCCTGGGGCGTACGCCCAACAACCGAACGTACCGGGTGGTGGACCTCCTCGACTCGGGGATGTACGAGTACGATGCGTCGCTGGCTTATGTGTCCCTTAGCGAGGCTCAGGATTTTCTGGGCATGGAGGGCCGCGTCACCGGGCTCGAGGTCCGGGTGGAGGATGTGGACCGGTCCGACCATGTGGCCTCGGTCCTGGAAAAGAAGCTCGGCTATCCTTTCTGGACCAAGGACTGGAAGCTCATGAATCGAAGCCTGTTTGCGGCGCTCAAGCTCGAGAAGATCACCATGTTCGTCATTTTGACCATGATCGTCCTCGTGGGCGCACTCAACATCATAAGCACGCTTGTGATGGTGGTTATGGAAAAGACCCGCGATATGGCGATCCTGAGGGCCATGGGGGCGACGGCAAAGAGCATTATGGCGGTGTTCATGCTTCAGGGACTGCTGGTGGGAGTGGTAGGCACGCTGGCGGGTCTGGCTTCAGGGCTTGGAATCTGCCACCTGCTGTCCAAATACAAGTTTATCTCTTTGCCCGCCGACGTGTATTATATCTCGACGCTCCCCGTGCGGGTGGAGGCCTGGGATGTGGCCTTTGTCGCATTCGCCGCCGTGGGGATATCGTTTCTGGCCACCATTTATCCCTCGAGTTACGCGGCGAGGCTCAACCCGGTCGAAGCCCTCCGTTACGAGTGAGAAGCGAGGTTGCTCCAAGGATTAGGTGCTTGTACTCGAAAACATACACAAGTCATTTGCGCACAACGGCAACATCATTAATGTGCTTCGTGAAGTCGATCTCTCTGTGAGGCCGGGTGACACCTTGGCCCTTCTGGGGGCTTCCGGAGTGGGCAAGTCCACCCTCCTCAATGTCATGGGCACCCTGGAGCCGCCTACCACCGGCAGGATCTTGTTCGAGGACCGGGTCGTGGGGGAGTTGCCCGAATCTTCCCTCTGCAGGCTTCGAAATCGCGACATCGGTTTTGTCTTTCAGTTTCACCACCTGCTGCTGGAGTTCGACGCCTTGGAGAACACTATCATGCCTGCACTCATTGCACGGATGCCCAGGAAGGATGCATTGCAGGAGGCCGAAGGCATTCTCAAGAAGGTGGGGCTCGAGCATCGAATGAAGCACCGCATAGGGGAGCTGTCCGGCGGAGAGCAACAACGGGTGGCCATTGCCAGGGCCTTGATCATGAAGCCCAAGCTGCTGCTGGCCGATGAGCCCACAGGAAACCTGGATCGAGTGACAGGGGAAGAAATCGTAGACCTCCTTCTTTGGTTGAATCGCGAAGAGGAACTGGCCATGGTAATCGCGACCCACAACGAGCCTCTGGCGGGCAGGCTTTCCCGCAGAATGGAGATTGTGGATGGCCGAATCCAACCTCAGGAATAGGGGAGCCAAATGACCGGCAGACTCAGACCATCAGGGGCCCTCAACATGATTGCGTTGATTTTTGTGGTGTTTTTCCTGTTCGGCGTAATCAGTCCCGGATCGTCCACGGGGGAAACCCTTCCTCGAGCAGGGGTCCTGCCCTTCCGGGTCCACGCCCTCAAACCGATGGATCATCTTCGAGAAGGGCTCCAGGAGATGGTCATCAATCGCCTGGCGGCAAAGGGTTTCGACGTCGTTCCCGCAGAAGAGATGAATCAGCATCCCATGGCCTACCTTCCCCTATTCGAGGTCCGGGACCTTCGAACCATCGGTCGTGACGTGGAGGCTCGTTGGATTGTATCCGGCAGCATCACCCAGGTGGGCCGGAAGATCAGCCTGGATATCAAGGGGGTGGATGTTTCAGAAGAAAGACCGGCGTTCTCGGTGTTTATTGTGGAAGACGACATGGAACGCCTGTCGAGTGCTGCGGAGCGTGTTGCCGAGGGGGTGTACAACCAGGTCGCAGGCGTGGTTCAGATCGACGCCATAGAGGTCCAAGGGAATAAGCGCATCGAGAAGGAGGCCATTCGTGCCGTCATCAGCAGCCGAGAGGGTGACAAGCTGGACCAGGACGTACTGGATCAGGACCTTCGATCCGTCTACAAGATGGGCTACTTCACCGACGTGACCATCAATGTGGAGGACGGTGCAGAGGGCAAAGTGGTGACCTTCAGTGTGAAAGAAAAACCCTCCATTGGAAACATTGTATTCCGCGGCAATGACAAGTTCGATGACGACGAGTTGATGGAAGAGATCGGAATCAAGCGATACGCTATCTTGAACCGAAGCGAGGTCACCCAGAGTGTCACTCGGCTTCGGGAGTTTTACCGCCAGGAGGGATTCTACAACATTCGTGTGGAGGAGGAGATCAAAGAGCTTGCAGGGAACGAGGTTTCCCTGGCCTACGATATCAAAGAGGGCGAGAAGGTTTATGTAACCCACATCGAGTTCGAGGGTAACCAGGCGTTTGACGACGGCGACCTCAAAGGTCTCATGGAAACCAGGGAAAAGGGCTTTTTTTCGTGGTTTACCAAGTCGGGCCGCCTGGACAGCAAGATGATCGAGTACGATTTGCACAAGATTTCTTCTTTCTACCATAACCACGGATACATCAAGGCCAAGACCGGGGAGCCCAAGATCACCTACAAAGAGGGCGACGGTCTCACCATCACCATCGAGATCATCGAGGGACCCCAATACGGCGTAGATAACGTGACCGTGGAGGGAGATTTGATTCTGGACCGGGAAGAACTGCTGGACAAGCTGCGGATTCAGGCAGAGGAGTACTTCAGCCGGGAAGTCGTGAGAAGGGATGCTCAGGCCCTTCAGGAGCTTTACGCCAATGAAGGCTACGCCTACGCCGATGTGGACCCCAAAGTCGTGGAGGACGAAGAGACTCGGACCGTGGACATCACCTACCAGGTGTCCAAAGGTGTCAAGGTCCGGTTCGAGCGGGTCAACATCATCGGCAACGAAACTACCCGGGACAAGGTGATTCGTCGCGAACTCGAGGCTGTCGAGGGTAATACTTACAGCCACGAGGCGCTCCGGAAGGGGACCCAGAACCTGCACCGGCTCGGGTTTTTCGAAGAGGTTGAAGTCCAGACCGAGAAGGGCGCCAGTGAAGAGCAAATGGTTGTGAACGTCAAAGTGGAAGAGCGGCCCACCGGCTCTTTCAGCCTGGGCGCCGGTTACAGCTCCTTTGACAAGACCATGGGCTCGGTCCAGGTCGCCGAGGAGAACCTCTTCGGGTACGGCCAGCAGCTGAAGCTTGCCGCGAGAATCGGTTCACGCTCCCAGCAGTTCGACATTCGGTTCACCGAGCCCTGGTTTATGGGAAAACCCGTTGCGGCCGGCTTTGACCTCTACAAGTGGGAAAGGGAATACTGGGAATACACCAAGGACAGCCTGGGCGGCGCCCTGCGATTTCGTTTTCCCATCGGCATTGACGAGGAGTACACCAGGGGGAGTGTTCGGTACATATACGACGTCGCGGATGTCACGGACATTGATTCGAATGCCGCGACCGTGATCCAGGACATGGAAGGAAGGAATGTCAAGAGCAGCATCACCCTGGGCCTGCAGCGCGACTCCAGGGATCGCCCGTTTCTCACCACCACGGGGTCTTACAGTTACATCACCTATGAGCATGCAGGCGATTTTCTCGGGGGGGATTCCGCATTCGGAAAGATCGAGGCCTCTTCCACGTGGTATTTTCCAGTCCTCTGGGATATCGTCTATGTCCTCCGGGGCCAGTTGGGGTACGTCAAAGCGCAGGAGGAGGGAAGGCTGCCGCTTTATGAGAAGTTTTACCTCGGGGGCCTTGATTCGGTGCGCGGGTTCGAATATGCGACCATTTCGCCGAGGGACCCGGCTACAGGGGATCGGATCGGCGGCGAGAAGATGATGGCCTACACCGTAGAGCTCCGGTTTCCTCTTCTTCAGGAGCAAGGGGTCGTTGGTGTGGCCTTCTTTGACGCCGGGAATGTCTTTGCCGAGGATGAGGGCTACAGCCTTGACGGAATTCGTAAGTCCGCGGGTCTGGGTGTCCGCTGGTACTCTCCGTTCGGGCCTCTTCGAGTGGAGTACGGATGGAACCTGGACCCCATGTATGATGAGCCGTCGGGCAACCTGGAGTTCAGCATCGGAGGTACGTTTTAGGCCGGGATGGGGTGATCACGATAGTTTTGACTTTTTGCGAGATCGCCCTTGAGCGATGTTTTGTAAATTCATTCAGATTGATGCATTCAGAAGGAGGTATTATGACACGCTTGATCAAAACCATCCTGTTACCGCTGGCATTGTTTGTTTTGCTGGTCGGCCCTGTTGCCGCGGCTGAGCTTAAAGTCGGTGTGGTGGATGTAAAGGAATTTCAGGAAAAATCCGTGACCTTTCAAAAGATCCGGGAGCAACTGAGGGGCAAGTTCGATGCGCTGCAGAAAAAGCTTCAACAAGAGAAAGAGGCCTTGATGGAGCTGGAGGAGGATTTTCAAAAACAGAGCATGATGCTGAGCCTCGGTGCGAGAGATGACAAGCGGAATGAGCTGGAAAAGAAAAGGCGTTATTACAAGTATCTTTATGAAGATCTTTCGGAGCAGATGAAAAACGCTGAGAGGGACGCCACCCGCCGCGTTTTGGAGGAACTGGAAGGCGTCGTGAACGATATTGCGGAAAAAGAAGGGTTCACCCTGATCCTGGAAGGGAACTCCCCCGGGATGGTTTACGTGGACGATTCCATCAACATCACCGACCGGGTCATTCAGGCCTACGACCGCGCAAACCAATAGCCGCCCTGCTTGCGGCCCGCCTCAGGTTTGAATGGAAAGATCATCGGCATATTCGCTCGAGGAGATCGCGGAGCGCGTGGGCGGCCGGGTCGTAGGCGACGGGTCCTTTAGGGTGACAGGTATTCGATCCCTCGAGGAGGCGACGGAGGATCAGGTCTCCATTTTCACGGACCGCCGCTACCGGGGCCTGCTGGAAACCACACAGGCGGGGGCATTGATCACCGGCAAGGAGTTGACCTCTTTTTCGGGTCACCAACTCGTGGTGGATCGACCGGACCTGGCCTATGCGCGGACGGCAAGGATGTTCGCTTCACGTCCTTCCGGCTTCGAGGGAATTCACGAGCAGTCGTTCATACACGGGAGCAGCCGTATCGGACGGTACGTTACGGTTCATCCGTGCGTGTATGTAGGCGAGGATGTGATCATAGAGGACCGTGTGGTCCTGTATCCGGGCGTGTTCGTGGGGGACCGGGCTCGCATCGGCGAGGGCACTGTGGTGTACCCCAATGTTTCCATCCTTCACGACTGCTCTGTGGGCAGAGAGGTGGTGCTTCATGCCGGCACGGTGATCGGCTCCGACGGCTTCGGTTTCCTGAAGGACGGCCGGACCAACGTGAAGATTCCGCAGATCGGATCCGTGCGCATCGAGGATCATGTGGAGATCGGGGCGAACTGCACCATTGACCGGGGCGCCCTGGGAACGACTCGAATCGAGCAGGGAGTAAAGACGGACAACCTGGTCCAAATCGCCCACAATGTGGTGATCGGGCAGGACACCCTGATCGTTGCTCAGACCGGAGTGTCGGGCAGTGCGGAGATCGGCGAATGCGTGTTAGTCGGGGGGCAGGTGGGCATAGGGGATCACGTGAAGGTGGGGGACCGGGCCATGATCGGCTCCCAGTCGGGGGTGGCCCAATCGGTCGAATCCGGTGACGTGGTTTCCGGGACGCCCGCGATCCCGCATCGGCTTTGGCTGAAGACGAGCCGGCTTCTGACCCGGCTGCCCGTACTGCATGAACGGGTCCGTAGTTTGGAAAAAAAGGTGGAAACCTTGGTGCGACGCCTGGACGGATAAACGCGAATGAGGGGCGGGTGCCTCTATTCAGGTGTTCCGTCGAGCAAGAACGGGGGTGCAAGGATGGTGGAGTTGCCGCTTTTAGTGGAGGATATCAAGAAAATTCTGCCTCATCGGTACCCCTTTTTGCTGGTGGATCGCATTATCGAACTGGAAGTGGGGGAACGGATTGTGGGGCTGAAGTGTGTTACCGTCAACGAGCCTTTTTTCCAAGGGCATTTTCCCATGGAGCCCATCATGCCGGGCGTGTTGATTGTTGAAGGGATGGCTCAAACCGGTGGTGTGCTCGGGAGGTTGTCCGTCATGGAAACCACGAAGACGGAACCGGGGGACGCCACGTTTTTCATGGCCATCGACAAGGTGAAATTTCGAAGACCGGTGATCCCCGGTGATCAGCTCCTTTATGAGATCACGGCACTACGCAAGGGGTCCAGGGTATGGAAGGTCCAGGGTAAGGCCATGGTGGGAGACGAAATTGCAGCAGAGGCCCAATTGGTTGCTCAAGTGGGTTGAGGCTTTGTGAATGAGGCCCGGGAAGGATCGCATGGATGCGGGCGTTTTTAACAAGAGAGGCACTGGGGAAAAGAAAGAGGAGAGCATGGACATTCATCCCACGGCGGTGGTCAGCCCAGGGGCCGAGCTGGCCGCCGGCGTTCGAATCGGACCTTTCACCTGCATAGGGGAAAGCGTCAAAATCGGCACAGGCACCCTCGTCGGCTCCCATGTGATAATCGAGGGGAACACCCGAATCGGCCGGGAAAACCGGATCTCTCCTTTCGCTTCCATCGGCTCCCCTCCGCAGGATGTCGGATACCAGGGCGAAGACACGAGAGTCGTCATCGGGGACAACAACGTCATCCGGGAGTACACCACCATCAATCGGGCCACGACCAAGCAGGACTGGTGTACCGAGATCGGAAACCACAACTACATCATGGCCTACGCGCACATCGCCCACGATTGCCGGCTGGGCAATCGCATCATCATGTCCAATGTCGCTACGCTGGGCGGGCACATCGAGGTGGGCGATCACGCCATACTGGGTGGACTGGTGGCGGTCCATCAGTTCGTCCGCATCGGCGCATATGCCTTTCTTGGAGCCAAATCCGGCATCGACCGGGACGTGCCCCCTTATATGATCACGGCGGGCCCCAGGGCCAAGCTTTACGGCGTCAATCGACGCGGTTTGCATCGGTTGGGGTTCGCGGCGGAGGTCGTGGACGAACTCAAGGCGGCCTATAGGATCATCTGGAGGGAGCATCGCAGTTTTCGTGAAGGTGTGGCAGAGGTTCGTCGAAGCATTCGTTCCACACCGGAACTGGAGCTCCTTCTGGAATTTCTGCAGGATTCCAAGCGGGGTATCCTGCGATGATAAGAGCGCCGAGGGCCTGAGTCGGAGGTGTCCGACAGGAATGTGGCGCAGCGACGGTCTGGAGCAAGATGCCCGAGCAACCGGATCAGATCGGCATCATCGCAGGGGGAGGTGTTTTCCCCCTTATGGTGGCGGATGCCGCGAGACGGCTGGGGTGTTTCACCCTGGCTGTGGCCCATGAAGGGGAAACCGACCCGGCGCTTCAAGGCCACGTGGACGAAATAGCCTGGATCCGGCTAGGCCAGCTGGGGCGCTTGATCCGCGCTTTCCGGCAACGCGGTATACAGCGGGTCATGATGGCCGGCACCATTTCCAAGCGCCGCATGTTCAGCCGGGTCCGCCCGGATTTGAAAGGGTTGGCCCTCATGTCTCGAATGGCCGTGTTTCACGATGACGGCATTTTGCGCAATGTGAGCCGCGAAATGGAGAAGGAGGGCATCCGGATCATATCTTCCACCCATTTCCTGCCGGAACTGATTGCCCCGCCGGGTGTTTTAACCCGTAGAAAGCCCACCCGGGGGGAAATGTCGGACATTCGTTTCGGATGGCGTATGGCCAAGGAGCTGGGCCGGCTCGACATAGGGCAGTGCGTGGTGGTTCGAAGGAAGACCGTGGTGGCCCTGGAGGCCATGGAGGGAACGGATGAAACCGTTCGCAGAGGAGGTCGAATAGCTCGAGAGAAAGCGGTGGTGGTCAAGGTCAGCAAGCCCTCCCAGGACTTGCGTTTCGACGTGCCTACGGTGGGGCTCGAGACGATCAAGGTCATGAATGAAGTAAAGGCCTCGGTGCTCGCATTGGAAGCCGGAAAGACCCTGCTGTTCGACAAGGCGGCCATGGTTCGTCTTGCCGATGAAACCGGAGTTTCGATCGTTTCCATGGAGGACAAGGAGGCTCACGCTTAGGGCTTTCCGGTCTCAAGGGTCCTTGAACAATGCTGAGCCCCATTCTTCCGGCGTAAGGCAAAATGAAATCAATCCATGAAAAGCTTCGCGTGGGAGTCGTCGGTGTCGGGCATCTCGGGCATTACCATGTCCAGAAGTATGCCGCCTTGAAGGAAGCTAAACTCGTAGGCGTTTTCGACCTGGATCGGGAAAAGGCCGATGACGTAGCCCAGCGTTATGGAGCCCGGTCTTTTTTCGATCTGTCCTCCCTTCTCGAGGAGGTGGAGGCCTTGAGCCTGGCCGTACCTACGGAGTATCACTACGAGGAGGCTTCGAGGATTCTGGATGCAGGGGTGCATCTGCTGGTGGAGAAACCCATCACCTATCGAGTGGACCACGCAGCCCGGCTTGTGGAGACGGCTAGAGGCAGAGGCCTTGTTCTTCAAGTCGGCCACGTGGAGCGGTTCAACCCGCCGGTCATCGAGATGACCTCCATTCTGGAAAGGCCGGTGTTTATAGAGAGCCACAGGATGAACATGTTCACGGTTCGCGGGACTGACGTGGACGTTGTCCTCGATCTCATGATTCACGACCTGGATATCGTGTTGAATGCCGTTCGCGCGCCTGTGCAGGCGTTGCATGCGGTGGGGATGAAGGTTCTCACGGAGACCACGGACATAGCCAATGCGCGGATCATTTTTGAAAACGGGACGGTGGGCAACCTGACCGCGAGCCGGGTGTCCAACAAGACTTTGCGGAAGATTCGAGTGTTCCAGCCGGATGCGTATATCTCCGTAAACTGCGCACGCCGCGATCTCAGCATCACCAGGCTGGATGGGCAGGACGGCGCGTCCAGGGAGTCACCCGGTGTCACCACCCGCAAGGTCACCTTTCCCGACAGCGATCCTCTGGCGGATCAGATCGCCTCATTTGTGCGGGCCGTCCAGGGAGGGCTCGAACCCGAAGTCTCTGGAGAAGACGGGAAACGGGCCCTTGAGGTGGCCTTGCAGGTCATGGATCAGATTGAACAGGGGTGTAAGCATTTCAAGGGCCTCTGCTGAAAAGAAGCGTATCGGCCGCATCCTGGTGGTTGCCGGTGAGGCCTCCGCAGACCTTCACGGGGCCAATCTGGTGAACGCTGTTCGCCGTGTGGACCCGAATGTGGTGTTCCAGGGCATCGGGGGGGCTCGAATGTCCCGGGCCGGTGTGGATATCCTGGTTCCTTCCTCAGAGATGGCCGTGGTCGGCCTCACCGAGGTGATCCCCCGTCTGGCCCGAATCCGGGCGGCCGCCCGTCTGATCAAGCACCTTCTACACTCCTCTCCGCCGGACTTGCTGGTCCTTCTGGACTATCCCGAGTTCAACCTCCACGTGGCCAAGACCGCGAAAAGGTGCGGCGTCCCGGTCCTCTACTACATCAGCCCGCAAATCTGGGCCTGGAGGCGGGGGCGCATACGGAAGATCGCCCGCCGGGTGGACCGGATGGCGGTGATACTGCCGTTCGAAGAGGTCCTCTACCGCCGGACCGGCATGCCGGTGACGTTCGTGGGCCACCCGCTTTTGGATGCAGTTTCCCAAGGGACGGCCAGGGATGAGGCGCGCAGCCGGTTGGGTGTGGAGGGGAAAGCCCCTCTCTTGGGGGTTCTACCCGGCAGCCGGAATGAGGAGGTGGACAACCTGTTGCCCGCCATGCTTCAGGCCGCCGTCCTTCTTCGAGGCGTCTGGCCGGAGCTGCAGGTCGTTCTTCCGGTGGCCTCCACGGTCTCTCCCGGCCGCATCGAGGCCTACGTCCGGAAGTCTTCCTTGAAGGTCATTCTGTGGCGGGACGACATGCACCAGGCCCTTCCCGGTTGTGACGCCGCCCTGGTGGCGTCCGGTACGGCTACGCTGGAGACGGCCATCCATAAGATTCCCATGGTAATCGCCTATCGGGTTTCTCCGTTGTCTTATCGAGTAGGGAAGATCGTGATTCGGGTCCCCTTCATCGGTCTCGTCAACCTCGTGGCCGGCGAGGAGGTGGCCCCGGAACTCATTCAGGACGAGGTGACGCCTGCGCGTCTTGCTCAAGAGGCCGCACGCCTGCTCGTGGTTGGTCCGCACCGGGAAAATGTGATAAAGGCATTGGGACGGGTGAAAGGGCTTATGGGAGCACCGGGGGCATCGGAACGTACGGCGGTTGTCGCACTGAGTATGATGGGCCGTCTGAAATGAACGCCCTCGAGCGGGGCCCCTTCTTTGAACATTGCAGGGCCGGAGGGAAACCGACATGGCCAGAAGCATTCTTGTGGTCGATGACGAGAAAAGCATCATCCAGTCTCTGGAGGGGATCTTGTCGGATGAGGGTTTCGAGGTCCAGGATGCGGAAAACGGCCTGAAGGCCCTGGAGAAGATTGAAGAGGAAATACCGGACCTGGTGTTGCTGGACATCTGGATGCCAGAGCTGGACGGCATAGAGACACTGGTCAGAATAAAGGAAGCCTACCCCCATCTTCAGGTGGTGATGATGTCCGGCCACGGGACCATCGAGACTGCGGTCAAGGCCACAAAGCTCGGGGCCTACGACTTCATCGAAAAGCCCCTGTCCCTCGAGAAGGTGCTTCTCAGCATTCACAACGCGCTCGAACACTATCGGCTGGAAGAGGAAATCGGCCTGCTCAAGGAGAAGGAAAAAGGCAGGAATCGGATTACCGGTGACAGCGAGCCGATTCAGGAGCTCAAGGAGCAGATTCAAATCGTGGCCCCGACAAACGCCTGGGTGCTCATCTCCGGTGAGAACGGAACGGGCAAGGAGCTCGTCGCCCACACCATTCACCAGTTCAGCAGGCGCAGTCATAAGCCCATGGTGGAGGTGAACTGTGCGGCCATTCCGGAAGAGCTCATAGAGAGCGAGCTGTTCGGTCACGAAAAGGGGGCGTTTACAGGGGCGGGGGCCATGAAACGGGGGAAATTCGATCTGGCCCACGAGGCCACTCTGTTTCTGGACGAAATCGGGGACATGAGCCTCAAAGCCCAGTCCAAGACCTTGAGAATCCTCCAGGAACAGAAGTTCGAGCGTGTCGGGGGGGCCAAGACGATACACGTGGATGTGCGCGTGATCGCCGCCACGAACAAGGATCTGGAGGCGGAGATCGAGAAGGGGACGTTTCGCGAGGATTTGTACTTTCGTCTCAACGTGATCCCCATGCGGGTTCCGCCCTTGCGGGAGCGAACCGAGGACCTTCCGAAACTCATTCAAGAGTTCACCACGGAAATCTCCCTCAAGACCAATCTGCCGTTCAAAACATTTTTCGAGGAGGCCGTCGAGCTGTTGAAACGGTACCACTGGCCGGGAAATGTCCGCGAACTGAAGAACCTGGTGGAGAGACTGGTGATCATGACGGCGTCCGAGGAAATCCAGGTCTCCGACATCCCTGCGCCTTTCAACCGGTCTGCGGATATGGGGGGGGGTGCGGCGTCCTCCTTCGGGGACTTCGACAGCTACCGCGAGGCAAAGGCGGAGTTTGAAAAGGACTTCATTTCGAAAAAGCTCCGGGAGTTCAACGGAAACGTCTCGCAGACCGCCGAGGCCATCGGGATCGAGCGGAGCAATCTTCACAAGAAGATCAAGGCTTACGGTCTGGACTCGGGGCGTTGAGTCCCTGCTGGAGCGCCTCCTCGATCCGCATCCAGACATCCCGGCGTCCTTCCCGGGTTCGGGCGGAAAAGAGGATTGGTTTTTCCGGTGACATTCCTCTCAGCACCCGCTCCAGCTTACCGGCTTGAGCCGCCCTCTTCCCGCGTGACAGCTTGTCCGCTTTGGTGAGCACGATGATGGCCGGAATTCCGTAACTTTCGAGCCAGTGCAGAAGATCCAGATCGCCTTGGGAAGGTTCCCTTCGAATGTCCAGGATCACCACCACGGCGCGCAGCGTGGTCCGCTCACGCAAATAGGCCTCGACCATGGGTTTCCAGGCCTCCCGGACTTGGGGCGGCACCCGCGCAAACCCGTACCCTGGAAGGTCCACCAGATGGCTCCGGTCGTGCAGGGCGAAGAAGTTGATGGCCTGGGTACGTCCGGGCGTGGAGCCGGTGCGCGCCAGGTTGCGCCGCTGGACGAGGGTGTTGATGAGAGAGGACTTTCCCACGTTGGACCGGCCGGCAAAGGCCACTTCAGGCCGGTCCGCCGGAGGATACTGGTCAGGTTGATATGCGCTTTTGACGAAGGTGACGTTCATGGGCGTTTGTTTTTCACCTGAAACCGGCGGTGTCAGCGTTTTGCGAGGAACGCCTCTATCCGGTCCAGTCCCTCGTGGATGTTCTCCAGGGAGTTGGCATAGCTGAACCGGATGTAACCCTCCGCCCGGCTTCCAAAGTCGATCCCCGGGCTCACCCCCACTCCCGCCTTCTCCAGTATTTCGAAGGCCAGATCGTAGGAGTTTTCTGACAGATGCTTGGCGTTTGCCAGGATGTAAAAGGCCCCGGCGGGTTCCACCGAAAGACCGAATCCCATATCGCGCAGACGCTGGACCATGGCGCGCCGCCGCTCGTCGTAAACCGCACGCATACGCTCCACGTCGGGACCCGCTTTGCTCAGAGCGGCCACTCCGGCCCATTGGCTCACACTTCCTGCGGAGATGAACAGGTTCTGCTGAATTTTTTGAATCGGCCGGACAAAGCTGTGCGGCGCAATGATGTATCCGAGACGCCACCCGGTCATGGCATAGGCCTTGGAAAAGCCGTTCAAGACAAAGGCCTCATCCGTCAATTCCAGGACGGTGTGTTCCTTTTCTCCGTAGACCAGGCCGTGATAAATCTCGTCCGCGATGATGGGAAGCCCGAGATTCGCCACAGCCTCCATGCGCTCGAGTGAGAGGACGCTGCCTGTAGGGTTGGCCGGGGAGTTGAGAAGAACGGCCCGGGTCCGGGGACCCATTCGCTCTCGAATGTCTTTGGGGCGGTACTGGAAGCCCTCTTCCTCGAACACATCCACGAAGGCGGGGCTCGCACCGAGAAAGCGGGCGAAGTTGGGGTAACAGGGATAATGGGGGTTGGAAATTATGATGTCGTCACCCGGCTCGAGAAGAACTGAAAAAGCCATGAACAGAGCTGGAGACGTTCCGGCTGTTATGATCACCCTGCCGGGATCGACCTCGATGCCGTACGTGCTGAGATAGTGCGCACTCACAGCCTCCCGAAGCTCGAGAATGCCCAGGCTGTGGGTGTAGTGGGTGTGTCCTTCTCGAATGGCCCTCTCCGCAGCGCGGCAGATACAGTCAGGGGTCGGGAAATCAGGTTCTCCGATCTCCAGGTGAATGATCCGTTGTCCCGCTTTTTCCAGCTCCTGGGCCCGCTCCAGCACCTCCATGACGATGAACGGGGCGATGAGGTCGGGACGATGGGTGGTTAGGGTCATGGCATGCTCCTCTTCGGGGTTTCCCCGCGGAAAGAAAGGGGCGATTGCCGCGTGGTGAAGGGGGGCTTCTAGATGACCTTGTTCAAGGGATACTCGATAATCCCTTCGGCCCCGGCCTTCATGAGCTCCGGAATCAGGTCCCGGACGGTTCGCGATTCAACCACGGTTTCCACGCTGAGCCAGGGCTGCTCGTAGAGATGCGCCACCGTCGGGGCGTTGAGGCTCGGAAGGAGCTTCACAACGGTTGCCAGCAGCTCTTTGGGAACATTCATCTTGAGTCCCACCATGTTTTCGGCCTTGAGTGCGCCGCGGAGGAGCAGAATGATCTGGCCGATTTTGTCCCGTTTCCACTGATCCTCGTAGGACGAGTGGTTGGCGATGAGCTGTGTGTTGCTCTGCATGAACTCGTGGATGATCTCCAGGCCGTGGGCTCGAATCGTGCTTCCGGTTTCGGTCACTTCCACCACGGCGTCTGCAAGACCGGAGACCACCTTGGCCTCGGTGGCTCCCCAGGAAAACTCCACCTGGACGTCGATACCTCGTTCCTCGAAGTACCGGCGCGTGTAGTTGACGAGCTCCGTTGCGATCTTGCAGCCCTGGAGATCCTCCAGACGCCGAATGGAGGAGTCTTTGGGTACCGCCAGGACCCATCGCGCCGGCTTCTGGCTCACCTTGGAGTAGACCAGGTCGTCCACGACCACCACGTCGGATGCGTTTTCT
Source organism: uncultured Desulfobacterales bacterium (assembly GCA_964591925.1). Taxonomy (GTDB): domain Bacteria; phylum Desulfobacterota; class DSM-4660; order Desulfatiglandales; family HGW-15; genus JAIPEI01. The sequence goes on along the minus strand of CAZQCK010000001.1, from coordinate 4,505 downwards.
TCGATCCAGTCCTTGCCTGTCAATCCTGCATCGATGGCCCCGCTTTCCACATATCGGGACATCTCCTGGGCGCGGCAGATGCTGCACTCAATGGTGTCGTCGTTGATGTCGGGAAAGTAGCTCCGCCCGTTCACATTGATGCGCCAACCCGATTTCTCGAACAGGTGAATGGTGGCCTTCTGAAGGCTCCCCTTGGGGATGCCGAATTTCAACGTCTTCATTGTCCGTACACCTTTTTGGGGTCGAATAGCGGCTCTCCGACCACGGTCAATCCGCCTTCGGCGGTGACTTTTTGAAAAAAGCAGCTTTCGTGACCGGTATGGCAGGCGGCGCCGCCCACTTGTTCCACCTGAAAAAGCACGGTGTCTTTGTCACAGTCCACGTAGATATCCCGGATTTTCTGGACGTTTCCGGAGGTTCCTCCCTTGTGCCAGAGCTCACTGCGCGACCGGCTCCAGTAGTGGGCCTCACCGGTTTCCAGGGTTTTTTGCCAGGACTTTGCATTGACGTAAGCGAGCATGAGCACGCGGCCGGTGGCGTGGTCCTGGACCACCGCGGGAAGCAGGCCGTCCCCCTTGCTGAAATCAAGTTCGATCATGATGCATATCCTCCAAAATGCGTACCCAATAACACAGCGTGTCCGGGAGAACAAGGAAATGATGTTTCCGGCCGGCAAAGGCGGGGAAGGGTGAATGTCAGCCGGCCGATTCGCCGCTCAATTGACCGCAGGCGGCCGATATGTCCTGTCCCTTGCTTTTGCGAACTATGGCGGTGTAGTGGTTTTGAACCAGAAGGTCCTGGAACGCCTGAATGCGGTCTGAAGAGGACGGGGATAGCTCGAGTGCGGGGTGCGGATTCAGGGGAATCAGATTGATCTTGGCGCGAAGCCCTCTGAGAAGGCGGGCCAGGTTGCGGGCGTCTTTGACCCGGTCGTTGACATCTCGAATCATAATGTACTCGAAGGTGATCATGCTGCGATTGGGAAGCGGAAAGGCGCGGCACGCACTCATGAGGGCGTCCAGAGGGTGGGTCCGGTTGATGGGCATGAGAAAGTTTCTGGTTTCATCCTCAGCCGCATTCAGGCTCACGGCCAGATTCACCTTCGCATCGCGCCCCAGGCGCGCCATCATGTGTACCAGCCCGCAGGTGGACAGGGTCACCCTTCGATGGGAGAAGTTCAGCCCCTGGTCGTCGGTCAGGTTATGCAGAGCGCGGAGCACGGCTTCGTAGTTGGCCAGAGGCTCTCCCATTCCCATGAAAACGATGTTCATCAGACGCTCCGGTTCGCGCATGGACCGGCGAACCTGAATGACTTGATCGACGATTTCACCTGGTTCGAGGTTCCGCTTCAATCCGCCCATGCCCGTGACGCAGAATCGGCATCCCATGGCGCAGCCGGCCTGAGACGAAATGCACAGGGTGTAGTGCCCTCTTTCCGGGATGAGCACCGACTCGATGCTGTGGCCGTCATAAAGGCGGAAAAGGGTCTTTTCGGTCCCGTCCCGGGAAACCCGGGTCTCCAGCCGTTGCAGACGGTCCGGAGTGACGAGGCGGGCCAACCTGTCGCGAAGGGCCTTCGGAATGCTGGTCATGTCCTGGAACGAGGAGGCGGCCTTTTTGAACAGCCATTGCCGGATCTGCCGGCCGCGATAAGGGGGAAGACCCTGGCTCTCACACCACTGCTCGGTTTCCGTTCCGGTGAGGCCCTTGAGATCAGGACCGACGCGCCCGTCAACCAGGTGGTCGGATGTGTATATGTCCGAATGAGGCATTGAAGATTCGTCCCGCACAGCCGATCAAGCGCAGGGCGGTGTTGACTGTGCCGCCGGAAAAACGTGGCACCCTGCGAAGTCGGCGAAAAAGGTGTTACCTGAATGCCGCAAGCGTTGAACCTCAGAGGGAATTTCCCTTTAAGGCCGATGGATTGTCGCACATGGTTCTGAGCTTGGCCAGCTCCCACACATAATCATAGAGGTGAAGCCCTTTGCTTGCTGCGACGATTTCACCATCCTCCACACCGATCTCCGCGGCCATGTATTCCTTGAGCAGTTGAATGGCGCCCAGGTTGGCCGGAAAACCATTCCACAGGTCCCAGGATCGAAAATAGATGATAAAGTGCAGCCGGCCTTCACGCACGCGTGTATCGATTCCCCGCAGGCACGGGGGGTCCTTGAGAAAAACGGCCTCCGGATCGCCTACCGTCATGTAGGCCTGATTGGTACCGAAGCCGTCTTCCCGGTACATGCGGATTACCTCCGCGATCTGCCTTTCCAGGTACCACCCGTAGGTATAATCTTCCCCCGGCTGCTTGATGGAGGTCATCAGGTAGGGAAGATACTCCTCGAGATACCCCTCGGCCACCGGGTTGGGGATGCCGAGTGCCGGTGGAATGTCGGGCAGCAGAGGCCGCACATGAGGATGCCGGATGTGAACGGTGACGTAGTCGAACTCCAGGCGCTTCTGGCCCTCGTAACTTCCCCGGTCGATAGTGTATTCACGGCCGGTTTCGAGCAGACTGTACACACATTGAAACCAGGCGTCCGGAAGATCCCGCGCCTCGATAAATTCGGGTCTCATGATTCCTCCTCACGAAAAAGGGCGGTGCGGTTTCGGGAATTGTTCTCCTCCATTGCCCGGCAAACCGCTTCGGCGAACCGGGAGCAGGAAACCTCCTCGGCCCCATCCATGAGGCGGGCCAGATCGTAGGTGACCGTTTTCCGCGAAAACGCGGTTTCCAGGCCGATTTCCATGAGCCGGGAGGCCTCGGACCATCCCATATGATCCAGCATCATGGCACCGCTAAGGATGAGAGAGGACGGATTGACCTTGTCCAGGCCCGCGTACTTGGGGGCCGTGCCATGGGTGGCCTCGAACAGTGCGTAGCCGCTCTCGTAGTTGATATTGGCGCCGGGTGCCATGCCGATTCCACCGACTTGGGCCGCCAGGGCGTCGGAGATATAGTCGCCGTTGAGGTTCATGGTGGCGATCACATCGAATTCGTCGGGCCTGGTGAGTGCCTGCTGAAAAAAGATGTCGGCAATGGCATCCTTGATCAGGATGCGATCGCCGGTGCCGCCCTCCCCGAGGTCGTCCCATGCTATGGTTTGATCAGAATACGCTTCCCGGGCAAGCGCATACCCCCAGCTTCGAAAGGCCCCCTCGGTGTACTTCTGAATGTTTCCCTTGTGGACCAGGGTCACGCTCTTCCGCTGTCGGACCACAGCGAACTCCAGGGCCGCTCGAATGAGTCTTCGGCTTCCGGTGCGGCTGATGGGTTTGATTCCCAGGGCGGAGTCTTCGCGAATGGTCCAACCAAAGCGCTCCCGAAGAAAGGTCCGCAGGGCCTCGGCCTCTTGGCCGCCGGACTCCAGCTCGAGACCTGCGTATACGTCCTCCGTGTTTTCGCGGAATATGACCATATCCACTTTCCAAGGTTCGCGGACAGGACTCGGCACCCCCTGGAACCAGCGAACGGGGCGGACGCAGGCGTACAGATCCAGTTGCTGTCGCAGGCTTACGTTGAGGCTTCGAAAGCCTTCGCCCACCGGGGTGGTGAGCGGGCCCTTGATGCCGATCCGGTAGTTCTGAAATGATGCAAGGGTTTCAGAGGGCAGCCACCCTCCCGTGTTCTCAAAGGCCTTTTCTCCGGCGAGTACCTCTTTCCAGACGATGCTTCGTCCGCCTTGCCAGCAAAGGGCTACGGCGTGGTCCATGACCCGGGAGGCCGCCCGCCAGATGTCCGGTCCGATGCCGTCTCCCTCGATGTAGGGAATGACCGGATGATCGGGCACCTGGAGACGGCCTTGCTCGAAGGTGATGATTTCCTCGGATTTCACAGGGTGTTTTCCTCCTCTACGTAAGATGCTCGAAAGATGACGAAACCACAAAACTGTATTCTCTCGCCAAGACGCCAAGACGCTAAGAAAAGACCTTTTAATATCAATCAGTTCACCTTGCGGTCTTTGCGAAGTCATCAGACTTTCTGCGAGCCTGTCAAAGATGAAATCGTATCATGTTCGTAGATTCGGTCAACGCCTTTCCCTGCGTTCAGAAAAAAAGGTTGACAATGAACGGAAAACCATTATTCTATCAGGATTTTGTTTTCAGCGGCCCTGGCTTCTTGAGCCAGGGCCTTTCTTTGGAAGAAAGGACGTGATACTCATGCTTTGTGCAACGGTAAAACAAGGTCAGGACTGCTTCTTCATGGAGAAGAGCGGCTGCGGGTTCAACGGCGGTCACTGCCACACGATAGTCGAGCAATGTGAAGGGTGCCGGCGTGTTCAGGAGTTGCCCACCGGCAAGTACTGCGCCTGCTTTCCGGATCCTTCCGTAAAGTGGCGTTCGAGTGTCTGCAACATGGCCACCCATGTGAAGGCATCCAACGGGACCCAGGCGAACGGCAAGATCAATCCACTGAAGGCATCCAAGCGCCGAGGCCACTAAGGGCTCGCTCAAAAATAAATTCACAGAATTGACGCTCAGATTTGGGTCGGATTTGGTCGTCG